>JBBSPR010000022.1:0-19286 GCA_038258615.1 Sphingomonadales bacterium | reverse complement strand
GCCGCCCGCCCCACCCCACGCGAACCCGAAGCCGCCACCGCCCCCCTCACCGCCGCCGCCGATGCGGCGCGCACCGCCCTCGAATCGCCGCTGGCCGTGCTCAACCAGGGCATCGACGCCGCCCTCGCCCGCACCGGTGAGGCCATGGACATCACGCGGGACGGTGTCCACGCCCAGACCAACGCCATCCTCGCCAGCATCGACCAGGCGCGCACCAGCATCGAGCATATCGGCGGGGAGGCTGCCAGCGCCATCGCCGCCCGCCTCGCCGCCCTCACCGCCGGCCTTTCCAATCTCGGCACCAGCCTCGATGAGCACGCCGCCCGCACCGCCACCCTCGTCGATGGCCTCGGCGAGCGCTTCACCAGCTTCGACGCCACGCTTGGCGCCAGCACCGATCGCGGCAACGCCATGCTCGTCAGCGTCACCGATCGGCTCGCCGATGTCCGCGCCGCCCTCGCCGGCCTCGGCACCCCTGTCGCCGAAACCGAAGCCGGCCTCGATGCCCTCTCCACGCGCCTCACCAGCCTCGATGATGGCGCCTCCCGCCTGTTCGGCGCCATGGACGAGCGGCTTCCCGCCGCCCTTCCCGGCCTCGATGATCTCGCCAGCCGCCTCGCCCGCCTCCACGACGATACCGCCGCCCTCGCCGCCCCCATCGATGCCGGCGCCGAAACCATGGCGGCCGCCCATGCGAGGCTGCAACAGGCCGCCGCCACTCTCGATGCCAGCGCCGATGCGCTCGCTGACCGGCTGGCCACTGCCGAAGCCAGCCTCGCCGCCCTCACCCGCACCGCCGAGGACGATGCCCTTGCCGCCTCCGCGAGCCTGCTGGACAGCTTCAGCCGCATCCGCGAAATCGCCGCCCAGGCCGCCGGCACCATGCGCGAGACGCTCGCCGGTGTCGTCGAGGAAGCCGAGGCGGCGCTGGAGCACGCCGGCTCCAGCCGTGCCGAAGCCGCCTTCGGCGCCCCGGTCCGCGATGCCCTCGCCGCCCTCGAAGTCCATCACGCCAACGCCGCCAGCGCCGCCCAGGTCGCCGCCGAGCGCGTCTCCGCCCGGCTGCTCGCCCTCACCCGCACCATGGCCGACATGGAAAGCCATTTCGACAAGCGCCAGACCGAGCTGGACATCCGCGAGCGCTCCAACCTCACCAAACGCGCCAGCACCCTGCTCGCGACACTGAACGACAGCGCCATCGACCTGTCGCGCCTGCTCGCGCTCGATATCGAGGATCAGGATTACGAAGCCTGGCTCGCCGGCGATCGCAGCCGCTTCCTCCGCCGCCTCGTCTCCGGGCTCGATGAAGAGGCCGGCCAGGCCATCGCCCGCCACCTCGCCCATGATCCCGCCTTCCGCACCGACGCCACCCGCTTCGCCGAAGCCTTCGAGAACCTCATCGAGCACGTCAGCGCCGACCGCCTGGGCCGCCCCCTCGCCGTCACCCTGCTCGCCTCGGACCCCGGCAAACTCTATCTGGCGCTCACGCAAGTGGCGAAGGGGGACTAGGCGGTTTGGACAAGCTCTAACGCTTGATCGCGAAAGCAGCTACGCGATGTGTTTCGCCAAAAGCTGCCTGTCGGCAAGCGACCCCGTTGCGGACACTCGGGTTTCTTGCGACAAGTGTCAAATGAGCGACACTAATTCTATGGATGAAGCATCGGCACGGAACATGCTTAGCGAGGATGAGACTGCGTTGCTTGGTGTCACCGATGATGATTGGTATGGCCTCTGGGAAGTCGATTGGTTCTTCAACGGAGCTCACGAGGACTGGTCGCACGAGACAAGAGCCGCTTTCCTTTCGGGTCTAGTTCAACGCGAACTTATGGAAGTATTTTTTGGCTCATTATTCACCGAGCGGCCTCCACTGGCGATTGACGTAGCGCTCGCAGCGCTTGCTAATGCCACCTCTTGGTCGCCCCCGTCAGATGAACAGACATTCGGCCATTACGTCTCCACCAGCGCCGTTGGTTTGGCTGCGCTTTGCTCACGGGCATCGGAAGCAAGATAAGCAAATAATCGTTCTCTCGCGGTTGTCCGAAAACCACCACTTGCCGCCATTCAGGTTCTTCCACCAGTCCGCCAACTGCAGACCTTCGTCCATGTTTGAACTCATCTACCCCACAAAACTCCCCACAAACCGCGCCCGCAGCGCCGCCTTCTGCACCTTGCCCATCGCATTCTTCGGCATTTCGTCCAGAAACACGAACCGCCGCGGCTGCTTGAACCGCGCCAGCCGCTCGGCCAGCGCCGCCTGCAGCGCCGCCCCATCCTCGAACCCCGGCTCGGCCGCCACGATGATCGCCACCACCCCCTCGCCCAGATCGGGATGCGGCGCGCCGATCACCGCCGATTCCTTCACCTGCGGAAGCTCATCGAGCACCGCCTCCACCTCGGCCGGATAGACGTTGAAGCCCCCACAAATGATCAGATCCTTGCCGCGCCCCACAATCGACACATAGCCGCGCGCATCGATCATCCCGAGATCGCCCGACACGAACCAGCCACCCCGAAACTCCGCCGCGGTCTTCTCCGGCATCCGCCAATAGCCGCCGAACACATTGGGCCCGGCAATCTCGATCATCCCCACCTCGCCCGCCGGCAGCGCCGCACCCGTCACCGGATCGGCTATCCTTATCGAAACCCCCGGCAACGCCGGCCCCACCGTCCCCGCAATCCGCTCGCCGTCATAGGGGTTCGACGTGTTCATCCCCGTCTCGGTCATCCCGTAGCGCTCGAGGATCGCATGGCCGGTCCGCGCCGAAAACGCCCGGTGCACTTCGGCTGAAAGCGGCGCCGATCCCGACACGAACAGCCGCATGTGCTGCACCAGCCGCCGCTCGAACGCCGGCGCATCGAGCAGCCGGATATAGAAGGTCGGCACCCCCATCATCACACTGGCCTGCGGCAGCGCCGCCAGCACCGCGTTCACGGCAAACTGCGGCTGGAAGATCATCGAAGCCCCCGCCGCCAGCACCACATTGGTCGCCACGAACAGCCCATGCGTATGAAAGATCGGCAGCGCATGCAGCAGCACATCTTCCGCCGAAAACGCCCAGGCCTCGCACAACGTCAGCGCATTCGACGCCAGATTGCCATGGCTCAGCATCGCCCCCTTCGAGCGGCCGGTGGTCCCCGATGTGTAGAGGATCGCCGCCAGCGCCTCATCGGCCACGTCGAGCGTGTCGAACTGCGGCGCCATCGTCGCCACCAGCGCCCCCCAACTCCCGCCGTCATCCCCCAGCGTCTCCACCCGCGCAACACCCGCCGCCGCCGCAACCTCCCGGCCAGCCTCGCCGCGCGCCGCTTCGCACACGAACAGCGCCGGCTCGGCATCGCGCAGAAAATAGTCGAGCTCGCCCGCCGGATACGCCGGGTTGAGCGGCAGGAACACCGCCCCCGCGCGCAGGCCTCCCAGATACAGCACAAGCATCTCGAACCGCTTGTCGCACTGCACCGCAACCCGGTCCCCCGGCGCCACTCCGCACGCCCGCAGCGCCTGCGCATGCCGCGCCGACGCCGCCAGCACATCGGCATAGGTCGCCGCAGATCCATCCGGCAGCCGCGCAAACAAGCGCGCGCCGTGGCGGCTCAGGTCCAGCGTATCGAAAAGATTGGCCATCGCCCAAAACACCTCATGCCGCCGGCGTCACCACCGGCGGCAGAAGTTGTCCATATCCCGAAGCCGAGGTCCAGCGCCTATTGCGCCGGCAGCGGATCCGCCGTCCAGAAGTGCTGCACCTCATTGTCGAGCCCGGTCATCTCCCAGCGCAACAGGCTCAGCGGCACCCGGCCCGCGGCCATGAAGTCATCATGGAAGGTCTTGAGCACGAACTTGTCGCGCTGCTGCACCTTCACATCGGCAAGCAGCTTCGACATTTCGATCATCCCGATCGTGTAGCCCAGCCCATAGCCGGGCGGGCGCCGCAGATAGATCTCCGCATCCACCCGCGCCACATTGTTGTCGAGCCACGGCGTCAGCGTCTTCCAGCGATCGACGATCTGCTGCAAATTCGCCCGGTTCAGCTGTAAGTCGATATCGCCGGCCACCCGCACCGCGCGGAAGATGCCGAAGATGTCGATCAGCTCGCGCACCCGCGGAATATCCTCGAAGAAGCCGAGCCGCTGCGCCGCTTCCTCCAGATACACCCCCCAGCCCTCGGCGCGCACGCCATCGGCAATCGTCGCGCGAATGGGGTTCTTCACCCGCTTCGCCATCTGCCCGTCAAAGGCATGGCCCGGAATAGTCGCATGGAAATAATCCGGCGAAGGATCGCGGAACTGCACCTCCTCCCAGAAATTGCGCCCGCCATCCCGCACGATCCATGGCACATTGACATAGAGCTTGCCGATGTCCTCGGGCACGGTGATGATGTCTTCCTTCGCCAGGAAGGTGCGGATGCGCCGGTCGGTTTCGGCCTTCAGCGCCTCATACTCGGCCTCGGACGCCGCCGGCTTCAGCTCGGGCAGGTTGCGGTTGCGGTGCTTTTCCAGCGCATGCTGCGCCCACAGCCGCTCGGTTTCGCGGGCACCCAGCACCAGCAGGTCATCGGTGTTGTAGGGCAGCAGTTTGACGTTCTTCAGATACCAGTTGAAGTTCGCCTTGCCCACGCCCGCCGGCGCCGTCCAGCGGCCCTGGTTGGCCTTCAGATGCGCCTCAAGCTCCACCGCCGCGCGCTTTGCCGCTTCGAGGTCGGCCACCAGCTCTGGCTGCGCGGTGCGCGCCCGGCCCAGCATGTCGTCATACCAGCCGATCACGCCCGCCGGCGGCACCGGCCGATACGGCATGCCATGCCCCACGCCATCGGCGTTGCGCAGGTTGAACAGCGCCAGCGTCACGAAGTCCGCCGGCACATTCGCCAGATTCGCCTTGGCATCACGAACCAGCAGCGGAATGTCCTTCAGCCCGCGCTTGATCTTCGCCAGGTCCTGCCCCGTGGCCGGCAAATCGGCATAGGCGACCGACTGCATCTGGTCGACATAGAAGCCCGGGTCGCGCTCCCAGGGCTTGCCCACCTGCAGCGTGAAATGCTGCTGGAGCATCTTGGCGCGCACCGCCAGCCAGTCGACCTGCTGCGAGCGGTCCCAGCTCGCCACATTCATGTCCTGCATGCGCGAAAGATAGCTGGCCATCTCGGTGCGCCGCTTCGCCACCGTAGCTGCACCGAAGTCCCTCACCCGCGAAGGCACCCCCACACTGTCATCGCCATCCGCCGGGCTCAGATTCTGCCAGCGCATGAAGTCCGCATAAAGCGTCGCCATGTCCTGGTAGCTGCCACGCCCCTTCGGCGGCCCGGCCCGCTCGGATTCGGCCATCGGCGTGGCCAGCGCCGATTGCGCCGCCACGGGCATGCTGGCGAGCGCCAGCGCCGCCAGCGCGCTCGCAGTGAGCAGAGTTTTCAGCATGCGGGTTCCTCCCTTTATGGTGCCGCCGGCAGGGTGCGCCCTGCCGGCGGAATTGTCAGCCCTCAGAAGCGAACGTTGATCCCGGCAAAGAACTGCCGGCCGATCACGTCATACAGCTGCGGATTGGTATTCGAGTCGCCACCGGCGGCAAAGCCCATGATCGGCGGCTGGTTGTCGAGAAGGTTGTTGATCCCGCCGAACAGCTCGAAGTTCTTGAACACCTTCATTCGCGCCGAGATATCCCAATAGGTCTCCGCACCCAACGTCCCCGATTGCGACGGCGGCGCTCCCGGCAGCAGTTCGAGCGTGCCGATGTAGCGGAACTGGTTGCGCACGCTCAGCGGCCCCGAACTATAGTCGATGCCCGCAAACGCCCGGAAGTCCGGCGAAATGCGCGCCGAATCCGAAGAGCAGGCGCCGCCGTAGAAGCCGGCGCAATCGATCGTCGGCAGGCCGGCCGCCGGCACCGTGCTGTTCTTGAACTGCCACGAGGCATTGAGCGACATGTTTAGCCGCGCGCCTTCATCCGAGATGCTGACAGCGCTCGGCAGGTCGAGACCGTAATTGGCCCCCACATCGAGGCCGCGCACCCGCCGCTCCGCCACATTCTGCAGCGATGCACGAATGAACTGGATGTTCCCCGAGAAGGTATCGCGGTTGATCGACCGGCACGAAACGCTGTTCGCATCGAGCGTGTTGAAACAGGTGTCGAGCAGCACCTGTGCCCCCACCTGGGCAATCGCCCCCTCCACGCGGATATCGTAATAATCGACCGTGAACGCCAGCGCGCGTGCCGGCGTGATGACCATGCCCAGCGTCAGCGTGTCGGACTTTTCCTCCTCCAGCAGCCGGTTGCCGCCGCTCTCCACCTGGAAACCCTGCGATTGCCCAACGGTCAGCGTGTCGATGAACGCCTGCGGCACACCCTGCGCCACGCACAAGGTCTTCTGCGCCGCACTCGGATTGTTCACCGCAAGGCAGGGATCACGCCCACCCTGGAAGCCTTGGGAGGTCGGCGAGAACAGCTCGGCGAGGTTGGGCGCCCGGATCGAACGGCTGTAATTGCCGCGCAGCCGCAGCCAGTCATTCACTTCCCAGTCGACCGCCGCCTTCCACGCCAGCGCGCCGCCGATGGTGTTGTAATCGGCGTAACGCGCCGCACCCTCGAGTGCGAGGCTCTTCACGAACGGCAGGTCGGCCAAAATCGGCACCCGCACTTCGCCGAACACCTCGAACAGGTTGAACGACCCCGAGTTGATCACCGGCGCCACGGCAATGGCCGCCAGGTCATTCTGCAGCGCCACCTCGTCGGGGGTGATCGAGAAGCTGTCCTTGCGATATTCCACACCGAACGCGGTGCTCACTGCACCCGCCGGCAGCGAGAACAGATCGCCCGCCACGCTGCCACCCGCCACCACACGGCGGAATCGGCTGTCGATGGTGGAGTTCACGCTCAGGAAGTCGGCCATTGCCGGCGTCAGCGTGTCGGTGCCGAAGATGTTGACCGGAATGCACCCCGGGATCTCCGAGTTGCGACAGCGCGGCACCCCGTTCACCAGCACCACATCGAGCCCGGCGGTGGTCCGCGAGCGGCTCAGCAGGTTCTGCCGCGTGTTGCTCTCGTCCACCTGTTGGTACTGGAAGAAGGTGTCCCAGCGCCAGTTGTTGGCGCCGATGTCGAAGTCGCCCCGCAACCCGCCGGTGGCGTTGAAGCTGTCGGTCACGAAGCTCACCGTGCGCGGACCGAACTCCTCGAAGCGCCGACCATAGCCGCGCACCGTGAAGATGTTGTCGCCATCGGGATCGAAAAAGCTGCGGTTGGCATCGAAGAACGCCTGCTGCGCCGGGCTGAACAACGGGTTCGTGGTGGCATTGGGGATCAGCACCGTGCCCGCCGGCTGCCCCGAAGACGATGGATTCACCGCCTCGGCCGCCTGCTGGAACGCATTCTCCTTCTTCGTGAAGAAGAACTGGCCATAGGCCTCGATGCCATCGGTCAGCTCGTAATTCGCCGTCAGCGCCGCCTGGTACCGCTCGAGCGGCCGCAGCAGGAAATTGGGGGCGGCATAGTTGAACTGGTCACGCAACCGGCAGAACGGCTCGGGCGCACCGCCATTGCCACCGAACTTGATCCCGGCATTGCCGGTATTGCACGCCCCGGACGCATTGTTGAGATCAGGCACGCCCACGATCTGCCCCTGCTGCGCAGCATTGAGCCCGATCGAGCCCCCGGGAATATTCCCCGAGCCAAACGGCTGGAACACGCCATTGGCGTCGGCCAGGAACGGCTGCTTCGAGAAATCGCGGTCCCCCATCAGCACCTGGTCACGCTTGGTATAGCTGAAATAAGCCGTCACATTGCCCCGGCCATCGCCGGTGTTGGCGCCGAAGATGATATCGGCCTTGTGGCTCGCCCCATCGCCGCGGCTGGTCTCGCCATAGGCATATTGCGCCTGCAGACCCTCGAAATTGCGCTTGAGCACGAAGTTGACCGCACCCGCCACCGCGTCCGACCCATAGACGGCCGAAGCACCGCCGGTGATCACCTCGATACGGTCGACCAGCAGATCGGGAATCGTCGCAAGGTCGGAAAGGCCCGAGAAATTGGCGGGGTTGTACCGCCGTCCATCGACCAGCACGAGCGTCCGCTCCGGCCCAAGGCCGCGCAGATCGGCCGCCAGCACGCCCGATCCGCCCGACTGGTTGGAAGACGAGGTCGTCGCCGGCTGCAGCTGCGGCAGCTGGTTGACCACCGTCTCCAGCGTCGGCGCCGCCTGCGACTGGATCACCTCGGCACCGATCGTCGCGATCGGCGACGTCGCCACCAGGTCCCGCCGCGCCAGACGCGAGCCGGTCACCACGATCTGCTCCTCGGCAACAGCCTCGTCAGCCCCGGCAACCTGCGCAAACGCCGGCGCTGCAAGTGTCTGCGCCAGCACGCCAACCGCGCTCGCCAGCAACGCATGTTTGCGGAGCGAACGCATCGCCCCGACCATGGCTGGATTGATATGCTGCTGCATGATGATGCCCCTTGTGCTTGGACCAGAGTTGAAGAAAACACGCATTTTCAACGCCATGAGACATAGCTGCACAGTCGGCACTCCCCTGCCGACACAACTTGGCCGTCGCCCCGAATATTTCCCTGATGTCACAGTCTGTCAACCAAATATGCGCGCTGCGCGCACTTTGGGTTGCTATGCGAACAAAATTCGCTCGCCCTCTGTTGCCATTGCGCCACGCTCTCTGCCATGTTCGCCGCGTGAACCACCCGGACCCCTGGACGATCTTCTGGCGCGATGCGGACGCCCATGGCTGCACCCATGGCTTCCCGCCCGCCGCCCAGGCACTGCTCGCCGCACGCTGGCAGGCGGCGTTCCCACAAGCCAACCGCCCGGTGCTCGATATCGCCTGCGGCCGCGGCGCGCTGTGGGAGCATGCCGGCGCCCCGCCGCACGGCTGGCTGGGCGTGGATATCGCCGAGATCGACAATCCACCCTTCGCATACCAGGGCGGTATCGATGCCGCCACCCTGCCCTTTTCCGACCGCGCCTTCCCGCTCGTCGTCAGCCAGTTCGGCCTCGAATATGCCGGCCTCGCCGCTGCAGTCGCGCAGGCCGCCCGCGTCTGCAGCGTCCGGCTGGTGGCACTCCTCCACGCCGCCGAAGGCGCCCCCTGCGCCCAGGCGCGCGAGCAATGCGCCCAGATCGACTGGCTGGAAGCGCAAGCCCTCGCCCCCCGCCTCCACCATCACTTCGCAGCGCAGGACACCGCGAGCGCCGCCGATATCGACAGCCTTCTTGCAGCCATCGTCGCCCGCGCCGAGGACGACAGCAACGCCAGCCTGCTCGAAGCCATCTGGCACGGCGTCATCGCCACCCAGCAGGATCCGCGCGGCCCCGCCGCCGCCATCGCCACGCTCGAAGCCGGCCTCGCCGGTCACCGCACCCGGCTCGCCACGATGCTCGCCGCCGCCCCCGATGCAGCCGCAACCCATGCTGCTGCCGCCATGCTGAACGCCACAGGATTTTCCGCCCGCATCGAAGACGCCAGCCTCGCCGGAGAATCCGGCCCCTTGCTCATCGGGCGCTGGCTGATCGCAGACCGCACAACAGGAGACAGATGATGAAGGCAGCACTGAAAGGGCTCATGATGGCCGCATTGCTCGGCAGCACCATGCTCGCCGTCCCCGCCACCATGGCACAATCCGCAACCACCACCACCGCCACCCCCGCCGCGCTCGCGTCATTGTTCACCGAATGGCGCGCCTTCCAGGCCAGCGGCGAGAAGAACGGCGCCCCGGATTTCTCCGCCGCCGAACTCGCGGCCAAGCGCGCCGGCCTCAACGCCATGCAGGCCCGCCTCGCCGCCCTCGACACCAGCGGCTGGAGCCCCTCGGCGCTCGTCGACTACAACATCGTTCGCGGCGAGATGAATGGCCTCGATTTCGATTTGCGCGTCCTCAAGCCCTGGGAGCGCGACCCCGCCTGGTACAACAGCGTCTGGGCCGCCCAGAGCGACACCCCCAGCCACGAAGGCCCCACCCTGCCCCGCCTCGTCGAGCTCTGGCAGTACAAGTTCCCGCTCTCGAAAGCCGATTCCGCCAAACTCGCCGCCGAACTCGCGCATGTCCCACCGCTGCTGCAGGGTGCCAGAGGCTGGCTCACCGGCAACGCCCGCGATCTCTGGACCTCGGGCACCGGCACCATGGCCGATCAGGCCGAGACCCTCGCAAAACTCCGCCAGCAGGTCGGCAACAGCGACCCCAAACTCGTCGAGGCGATCACCGACGCCGAAACCGCCACCAACGACTTCGTCGCCTGGCTCAAGGCCGAAACCCCCAAAAAGACCGGCCCCTCGGGCGTCGGCAAGGAAAACTACACCTGGTTCCTGCGCAACTTGCAGCTGTCGGACCTCAGCTGGGAGCAGGAAGTCGCCATCCTGCGCCGCGAGCTCGCCCGCGCCCATGCCGCCCTCCGCCTCGAAGAGCATCGCAACCGCAAGCTCCCCCAGCTCGCCGGCGTCACCTCCCCCGCCGCCTATGACGCCCAGGCCGAGGCATCGGTGGACAAGTTCCTCGGCTTTCTCGGCAACAACGACATCCTCACCGTCCGCGATTACATGCGCCCCGCCCTCATGAAACGCGTCGGCAGCTACGTCCCGCCCGAAGAACAGAATTTCTTCGCCATCTCGATGCACCGGGCACCCATGGCGCTGTGGACCCACTTCTACCATTGGTGGGATCTCGAGATGATGGCCGCCGACCCGCAGCCGAGTGCTGTCCGCAGTGTTCCCCTGCTCTACAATCTCTGGCTGTCGCGTTCCGAGGGCATGGCCACCGCCATGGAGGAGATGATGCTCCACGCCGGGCTGTTCGACGATGATCCCCGCGCCCGCGAAATCGTCTGGATCATGCAGGCACAGCGCGCCGCCCGCGGCCTCGCCTCGCTCTACATGCAGGCCAACATCATCGACATGCCCGCCGCAATGAAGATGCAGGTGACCCGCACCCCCAACGGCTGGATGAGCCCCACCCTGCCACTGCTCGCCTCCGAACAGCAGATCTACCTGCGCCTCCCCGGCTATGGCCCCAGCTACATCACCGGCAAGTACCAGATCGAAAAACTCTATGCCGAGCGCGCCGAAGCCCAGGGCAAGGCCTTCTCCACCAAAGCCTTTTTCGACGATCTCAACGCCTACGGCCTGATCCCGGTCTCGCTCATCCGCTGGCAGATGCTCGGCAAGGATGACGAAGCCGAAGCCCTGGAAATGCGGCTGAAGTAACCCGAAAACCCTCCCTCCCCCTCGCGGGGAGGGCGACTCGCACCCCTTGGTGCGAGCGGGGTGGGGGGCGCTTTCCGATGAAAGAAAGGCCCCCCACCCCCCGCAGCCCACAGGCGCCGCGTGTGCCAAACACCAGTCCGCCACCTGCTCATGCGTCGCAAACCACACCGGCCCCAGGCTCCGGGCATGCTCGATCATCGCATCGAGCATCCAGATGCGGCTCCGATAGCCGATCACGAACGGGTGCATCACCAGCTGGAAAAGCCCGCCCTCGGCCACCGCCCCCTCGATCTCGCGGCGGAAAATCGTGAACACATCATCGGGTGTCGTCCAGGGCCGGGTCGCGGGGTTGCGGTTGAAGAACAGATACACCGCATCGTCGCGGATCCACTCGACCGGCACCTCGACCACGCCCGAAGGCACCCCCTCGATCAGCAGTTCATAGGGGTTTTCATCCGCCATCAGCGAGCTGTCATACGCCAGCCCCAGTTCCTTCACGAGCGCGATCGTGTGCGGAGACAGGTCCCAGTTCGCCGAGCGAAACCCCCGCACCGGCCGCCCCAGAATCCCCGTCAGCACATCCTGCGCACGCATCATCAGCCCGCGCTCGGTCGCCTCGTCGAGATGGCTGTTGTTCTCATGGATCCAGCCATGCAGCCCGATCTCATGCCCGCCGCCGGCAATCCGCCGCGTCTCGTCGGGGTCGAGCAGCGCCGTCACCGCCGGCATGAAAAAGCTCGCCGGCACCCCCTGCCGTCCCAGATGCTCGAGAATCCGCGGCACCCCCACCCGGCGCCCGAACTCGCCCCAGGCCAGCCGGCCGATCGTCTCGCCGCCCCCGCCAAGCTCGAAACATTCATGGTCACAATCGAACGACAGCGCCACCGCCGCCTTCGCTCCATCCGGCCAATGCGTCGGCTTCAACGATCGCCCGGCGCGCACACGCTCGACCCGGCTTCGCCATTCGGTTTCGGGCTGCAGGTGGGGGGTTTCCATGGCAGTGTCCTTGAGCCTAGAGTGTTCGGCAGGGATACATTTGTTCGCATATCACAATTCGCATATCACAAGGGGTCAACACAATGCTGGACTTGAGAGCAGCACTCGCCATCAGCGTCGCGGTCACCGCACCGTTGCAGGCCCAGCAAGTCGCCGATCATGCGGCACTCGTCGATCTCTACAAGGGCTTTCGCGCCGCCGCCGAAGTCCCGGTGAGTGCCGGCGTCGCCGATCACGGCCCGCAAGCCATGGCCGCCCGCGCCGCCATGGCAAAAACCGTCATGCAGCGCCTCGAAGCCACCGACGACAGTGCCTGGCCCGTCAAACAGCGCGCCGACCTGATGCTGGTCCTCGCCGAAGCCCGCTCGGTCTGGTTCGAGCAGCAAGTGCTCCGCCCCTTCGCGCGCGACCCAAGCTGGTACGCCACCCTCGCCCTGGGCTGGGGACCGAAGATCAGCACCGCCATCCCCGTCCCCACCTATCCGCTCAGCCCCGCCGCCACCACGGCCTACACCCGCGAGCTGCCGCTGGTGCCCGCGCGCCTCGCCGCCGCCCGCCGCAGCCTCACCGAAATGAAGGGGGATCTCGTCACGCTGGGCCTCACCCATCACGGCATCGAAACCCGCGTCTATGGCCGCATGGCGCGCGAGCTCGCCCAGACAAATCCGGCTCTCGCCAAGCAAGCCGCCGCCGCCGAACGCGCCAGCGCCGATTTCGTCCGCTGGCTCGAGGCCGAGCAACCAAAACTCCCCAAGGCCGCCGGTGTGGGCAAAGCGCAGCTCGATTGGTATCTCCGCTACGCCCTGCTCTTCCCCTGGGGCTTCGACGACATGAAGCTGCTCGGCCGCCGCGAGCTCGAACGCACCTGGGCCTTCCTCAAGATGGAAGAGCATGAGCACCGCGACACGCCGATGCTCCCCCCCGTCACCACGCTCGCCGATTTCGAAGCGATGCGCACCAAGGCCGACATCGACCTGCTGAAATTCCTGAAAGAGAAGAAGATCTTCACCGTGCCCGATTGGCTCGCCCCGCCCGAGCCCGAAGGCCCCTATGTGATGCCCGTCAACCGCGATCCCGCCGTCCCCGGCCCCTTCGACGCCCCCATCCGCCGCGGCTTCTTCCGCGAAACCGAAGACCGCGAGCCGCGCACGCTGCGCGCCCACAACCTCCCTGGCCACCAGTTCGACAGCATGTGGCGCCGCCGCAGCACCGATCCCATCCGCGCCGACACCCGCCTCAACTTCATCGATTCCTCGCGTATCGAAGGCTGGGCCTTTTACCTCGAAGAGCTCGTCACCCAGGCCGGCTGGCTCGACGATGGCCCCAAGGCCCGCGAAATCAGCTACATCCTCCTCGCCAACCGCGCCGCCCGCCTCTGGCCCGAGCTGCTCGTCCACTCCGGCGAATGGGACTACACCACCGCCGTCACCCGCCTCGCCACCGACACCCCGATGTACATGACCCCGCAGGACGATACCGCCAACTTCGACATGACCCTCTACCTCCGCCAGCCCGGCCTCGGCCTCAACTACTATTTCGGGAAGCTGCAGATCGAACAACTCCTCACCGATGTCGCCATGCAGCAAGGCAAAGCCTTCAACCTCACCAAATTCCACGACGATTTCATCGCCCGCGGCCTGGTCCCCATCGCCCTCACCCGCTGGGAAATGACCGGCCTCGAAGACCAGATCAAACCCCTGCGCAAGGCCCCGCCGATCCCGAAGGGCTAGGCCGTGGATTCATCAAACGTGAACGGCCGGAACGGGGGTGGCAAATGGTCATTCGAAATTCTTGCGCCGAGAGGCAGTTTCCGGGCCGGGAACCGACTGTCGATCCGGGGCGCGCTACAAGGCAGAGCTGACCTGACGCGAGCGCTATGCGACTGCCGCCGCCTCGCGAAAGGAGATCAGCCGGCGGCGATCTTCGTCCCACAAGGTGAGTGTCAGCGGCCGGATCATCTGCGCGAAGGTGAAGCGGTTGAGATGTCGCAGGTCGGGATAGGCGTTGAGCACCTCTTGCAGGCGATAGAACGGGATACGGCTGTTGAGATGGTGGACGTGATGTACGCCGATATTGGCGGTGAACCAGCGCAGCGGTTGCGGCAAGTCGAGATGAGTGCTGCCGTACAAGGCGGCATCGTGGAACGACCAGGCCGTAGCCTTGTCCCAATGCGCCGTTTCGAACTGATGCTGGATGTAGAAGAGGTAGACACCGGTCGATGCCGCGATCAGCAAGTTGGAGATCACGACCAACAGGGTCGTGCCCCATCCAACCAGGAATATCAGCCCACCCATCATGGCGGCTATCGCCAGATTGGTGGCGATGGCGCTGACCCAATATTGCACCCCGGCCCGCATCAACCCGATCGGCAAACGGTGCCGCAGCAAAAATAAATAAGCAGGGCCAATCCCCAGCAGCACCGCCGGGTGGCGATACAGCCGATAGCCCAGTCGCCCAAGCCTGCTGCGGGACTGAAACTCCCTCACCGTCAGCGTGTCGACATCGCCATAGCCGCGGGCATCGAGATTGCCGGTGCTGGCATGATGCAGCGTGTGCGAGCGCCGCCAGCAATCATATGGCGTAAAGGTCAACACGCCCAGCGCGCGGCCAATCCAGTCATTGCCGGAGCGTTTGGAAAGAAACGCGTCATGCCCGCAATCATGCTGGATGATGAAGATGCGCAGCAACAGCAACCCCGCCAGCGGCGCAAGCGCAAGGGCGATCAGATAGCCTGCGTTGATGGCGGCCAGCATGGCTGACACGACACCGAAAAACGGGACAAGCGTAATCGCCAGTTCCCAGATGCTGCGGACGGTGTGAGGCCGGGAGAACGGCTTGAGCTGCGAAACCAGCTTGCGCGGCACCAATGCGGGCAGGCCAGTGGCAGCACCAGGTCCCTGGAATGGCATTTCGGTCTTCGCAAAATCCATAGGTTTCACATTTTGTCCAAAAGCTTCCGACACGGCGGTTCATAAATTAGGCCGCAAATATTACAATCGAGATGTGCCGCAGAAAATTGCCCATACGACGGGCAAAAATGGTCATTCATGCACGCCTGACCTCGGGTCAGGACCTGTTGTCGCCATTGTAAGGGCTTACAGCCTGGTCAGGCTCCGGCCCCGGGCTCGACCCGGGGCCGGAAGCATCACTCCCAGCGCCGCCGATCGAGATAAAAGCTGAACTCCCGCGGCAGCACCTGGTGCGGATTCTCACGCCCCAGCGCCACGGCGGCCCGGTGCGCAAAGTTGCTGTCGGCAAGCATTTCGCGCGCCATGGCGACGAGATCGGCGTCCCCGCTCGCGACCACCGCTTCGGCGAGTTCAGGGGTCATGATCAACCCCACCGCCATCGTGGCGATGCCCGCCTCGCGGCGGATCTGCGCCGCATAGGGCACGAGATACCCCGGTGACGGCTTGCGCCCGGCGAGCCCCGAGGCAGTGGCGATGCCGCCCGACGAGCAATCGATCACATCGACGCCCTCTGCCTTGAGCATTTGCGCCAGCACCACATTGTCCTCGATCTCGATCCCACCCGGCAGCCCGTCGACCGACGAGGTGCGGAAGAACAGCGGCATGGTGCCGGGCACCACCGCACGGATTGCGCGCGCAACCTCCACGGCAAAACGAAACCGCCCTTCGCGGCTGCCGCCCCAAGCATCTTCGCGCTGGTTAGCCAGCGGCGACATGAAGCTGTTGACCAGATACCCATGCGCGCCATGGATTTCGAGAAAATCGAACCCCGCCGCCACCGCCCGCTTCGCAGCATCGGCAAAGGCCGCGATCACCTCGGCAATCCCGTCCTCGTCGAGTTCCCGCGGCGTCTGCCACTTCTCCCCGAACGGCAGCGCGCTCGGCCCCACGCTCACCCAGGCGCGCGGATCGTCCGCCGGCAGCGGCTGCGCCCCTTCGAACGGCACCGCCGCACTCGCCTTGCGCCCGGCATGGGCAAGCTGGATTCCCACCGGAATCGCATGGTCATGATAAAGCGCAACAACTTCAGCCAGCCCCGCCACATGCGCATCATCCCAGATGCCGAGGCACCCCGGCGTAATCCGCCCATCGCGCGTCACCGCCGTCGCCTCCAGGATGGCACCCCCCACACCACCCAGCGAAAACCGCGAATGATGCGCCCGGTGCCAACGCCCCACATGCCCCTCCTCGGCCGCATATTGGCACATCGGCGCCACGATGATCCGGTTCGAAAACGTCACCCCCCGGCAGGCAAACGGCGTGAACAGCACTGGTGAACTCACGCCGCCTTGCTCCGCGCATCGATGTCCACCATCAGCGCGTCGATCTCCTCGAAGATCACCAGCATCTTCGCCAGCCGCTCCTCGCCCTCGGCGCCCAGGCTCGAGAACTTCGTCAGCGGCGGCCGCACATCGCCCACCGGATAGCCCATCGCCTTGGCGAGCGCCTTGGAATAGCATTGGTGCCCATAGGTCGGATGCCCCTCGGCGATGATCATGTCCACCTTGTGCACCAGCCGCTGGATATGCCCCGCCTCGGCAATCCGCCCTTCCACCAGCAAATCCCACATCCGCGTCGTCGCATAGGGCAGGTAATTGCCATAAGGGTTCACATACCCAACGGCCCCCAGCAGAAAACTCTCCACCGGCCGCTCACCGGCAAACACGTTCATCACGCCGCCGGTTTCCTCGATCACATCATACACCCGCGCCACATCCATGCTCGCTTCCTTGATGTAGCGGATGTTCTCGAAGCTGCGCGTCAGCTTGCCGACCAGCTTCGCACTCATGTCGCGGTTGGACGTCACCGGGTTGTTGTAAACCATGATCGGCAGGCTCACCGCCTCGCAGATCGCCCGGTAATATTCAAAAATCTCGTCATCGGTCGGCGTGTAATAATAGGGCGGGATGATCATCAGCCCATCGGCACCCTGCGCCTGCGCCTCGGCGCTGAACCCCACCGCGCGCGGCGTATAGGCATCCATCGTCCCCACCAGCACATCCATCCGGCCATCCACATGGCGCACCGTCGTCTCCACCACCGTGCGCCGCTCCTCGGGCGTCAGCGTCAGAAACTCGCCCGTCGTGCCCAGCACGATGATCCCCGGCACCTTGCACTCCAGCTGCCAGTCGATAAAGGCGCGCAAACTCCCCTCGCACACCTCCCGGCCCCCTTCCGTGAAGGGTGTGACAGCGACCGTATAGCTCCCGCGAAATTCTTTCGGCATGTAGGTCTTCCGAGCTTGATAGGTTGAGAGGGATTTCTGGGCCTGATTGCCCCTGTTCGTCGATCAGGGTTTATGCGAAATGCGAACAAATGTCAGCATAGCGCCCACTTTTTCCGGCGCAAGCCTGCGCTGCCGGATAGGAACACGATAAGTGCCTGAAAAGGATGTCATCATCATCGGCGGCGGACTCGCCGGCGCCGCCACCGCCTTCTATCTGGCGCAGGACGGCGTTTCCGTCACCCTCATCGAACGCGGCGGCCTCGGCGGCGAAGCCTCGGGCGCCAACGCCGGCAGCCTCCACGCGCAAATCCCCGCCGACCCCTTCCGACACCTCGGCGAAGCCTGGGCCCGCCAGTTCCAGCCCGCCCTCACCCTCTATGTCGAATCGCTCCGCATGTGGGGCAGCCTCGAAGCCGAGCTCGCCACCGATCTCGAAATCAAGTTCGGCGGCGGCCTCATGGTCGCCACGTCCGAATCCGAAATGGCCGAGCTCGCCCGCAAAGCCGAAATCGAACGCGCCGCCGGCCTCGAAATCCAGCTCCTCAACCGCGAGGAAACTCGGCGTCGCGCCCCCTATCTCTCCGACCGCGCCATCGGCGGCGCCTTCTGCCCACAGGAAGGCAAGGCCAACCCCCTCCTCGTCGCCCCCGCCTACGCACGTGCAGCCGCCCGCCTCGGCGCCGAAATCCTCTCATCCCAGGGCAACGCCACCATCACCCGCGAAGCCACCCATTACGAAGTCACCGCCAACGGCCAGACGCATCGGGCCCGCCGCATCGTCATCGCCGGCGGCACCGGCACCCCCGCCCTTCTCGAAATGCTCGGCCTCCAGTTCGCCATCCAGGCCTTCCCCATCCAGGTCAGCGTCACCGAGCCCGCCACCCCCTTCATCCCCCACCTCGTCTATTGCGCCGGGGAAAAACTAACCATGAAACAAACCCGCATCGGCAGCGTCCTCATCGGCGGCGGCTGGAACGCCCGTATCGACCCCCGCGGCCGCCCCATCGTCGACAGCGACTCCCTCGCCAGCAATCTCGCCCTCGCCTGCGCCGTCGTCCCCGGCGTCGCCTCGCTCACCCTCCTCCGCACCTGGGCCGCCTTCGTCAACGGCACCGCCGACTGGCTCCCCATCCTCGGACCCCTCCCCGGCGCGCCCGGCGCCTACATCAACTACGTCCCCTGGCTCGGCTTCTCCGGAGGCCCCGCCGCCGCCCGCGCGCTGGCCGACATGGTCCAGGGCCGCACCCCGTCGGTGGCAGCGGATTTCGCGGATTTCGCGCCGAAGTGACGGGGGCTGGGGAGGAAGGAAGGATGCCTCCGGCGGCTGGGGCCTCAGGCCCCAGACCCAGTAGCTTCAGTAATGGGTTGCGCTGTAGCACAGTGTATTGGGCGGACAGCATTGGAGTGTGCGCCTTTTCGGCGTCGACGAGCGGTTAAATTTTCTCGGCCAGCTAAGCAAGATCCTCAAATCACTTATCAAATATCAACTTTTATTTAATAATCTAAGAGACTTCAGTTTCAGTTTGGGACACTATACCTAAATTTAGGACTTCTCCGATAAACAGATATACATTTAAGAACAAGGCATACGCCTCTTCAGATGTAACATCTTTGTGAACTCCAGTAGAAACACGATCAAAAAGTTTTTTAATATTCTGTCTTAGTCTGTTACGTCTGGAAGCGCTTTCTGTTCTCTGTGCGATGAAAACGTTTATTCGATTTTGATATTTACTGGAATCCAAAATAACTGAATTTTCTCCTAACTGGTAAGAGGCTGACCCAAAAGTAAGTTGAGTGATATCAGTCTGTTGCGCTTGACGCGCTGACGCATCGTTGATTCAGGAGGTTTTGCGAAGAACTTTCCGAGGGATCAACGATGTGGACCGATACCACCCGCGCCATTCATG
>JBBSPR010000021.1:0-19796 GCA_038258615.1 Sphingomonadales bacterium | reverse complement strand
CGCTGGCGGTGGTCCTGCTGCTGGGGGCGAGCCCGGCGGTGGCGGAGACGGCGTGTGCGGGCCTGACGGGGGTGGTGCTCGACAAGGCGCGGGTGACCGGGGCGGAGGTGATCACCAGCCTCGACCTGGGATCGCGGGTGGTGCCGCTGGCGGCACCTGCGTGCCGGGTGCTGATCACCGCCACGCCCACCGCGGATTCGGACATTCGGATTGCGCTGGTGGTGCCGCAGGGGGCGGCGTGGAACGGCAAGTTCGCGCAGGTGGGCAATGGCGGCTTTGCGGGGAAGATCCTGTGGGGATCGGTGTATCAGCAGCTCGCCAAGGGCTATGCGGTGGCGGCGACCGACAATGGCCATCAGGATGACGATGGCGCCTCGGCGAAATGGGCGCTGGGGCATCCGGAAAAGGTGGTGGATTTCGGCTGGCGGGCGGTGAAGGTGACGACCGACCATGCGCAGGTGGTGCTGGCGGCGCATCGGGGAGCACCGGCAAAGCGCTATTTCATCGGCTGCTCGGATGGCGGGCGCGAGGCGCTGATGACGGCGCAGCGGTTTCCGCAGGATTTCGATGGCATTGTGGCGGGGGCGCCGGCCTGGCCGTGGACGCGGATGGTGGGCACCGGGGCGCTGGTGGTGAAGCAATCGCTGCTGCCCGGCCGCGCGCTGCCGCCGGCGAAGCTGCCGGCCTTGCAGGCGGCGGCATTGGGGGCGTGCGGCGAGGGGCAGAGCTATGTTCCGAACCCGCGGGCGTGCCGGTTCGATCCCGGCGTGCTGGCGTGTGCCGGGGCTGAGAGCGATGCGTGCCTGACGCCGGGGCAGGTGACGACGGCGCGGATGATCTATTCGGGCATCACCGATCCGGTGACGGGCAACCCCTCGCCGGGGCTGATGCCGGGGGCGGAGGCGCTGCCGGGGAGCTGGGCCTATTGGGGGCGGGCGACCGCGCCGGGGGACCGGACCGATGCGACGTCGGCGGGGTTTCCGTGGAACTACATGGCGTATCTGGTGCGCGAGGACCCGACGCTCGACCTGGCGACGGTGACCGAGGCCGATGTGCGGGCGGGCTTCAAGCGGTGGCGCGGCACGCTCGATGCCGACAGTGCTGACCTTTCCGCGTTCAAGGCGCGTGGGGGCAAGCTGATCGGCTTTCATGGCTGGAACGACCCGGCGATCCCGCCGCTGCTCACCCGGCAATATTTCGACATGGTGGCAGCGTCGATGGGCGATTATGGCGACTTCGCCCGGCTGTTCATGGTGCCGGGGATGCTCCACTGCTCCGGCGGCGATGCGCCGGTGGGGGTGGACTGGACGGCGCTGCTGGAGGCCTGGGTGGAGCGCGGCGAAGCGCCGGCGGCGGTGACGGCGCGCGGGGCCGACGGGCGGACGCAGGTGGTGCGGGCGGAGTAGGAGGCTCGGGGTCGGAGGTGGCGGCGGCCTGGGTGGCGGGGCGCCGGCGGCAGGGGCTGCCAGCGACACGCGACTTTGAACCCTTTGCTGTTGTGCCGCGTTTGTCCTTTGCGGTGGAAGCCGAAGCGGCTTGTTGTCTGGACTATGGCCGGGGCTTCCAGGTCCCGCGCCGGAACGGACAGGAGCGACTGATGTGGGGCGATTTCTCGACGACGATCCTTGTGGGGGCCTTCCTCGCCGCCAGCGCCGTCATCCTGGTCTCGGGCCTTCGGATGACCGGTCTCGCCGACCGGCTGGCGGATCGCACGGGGCTCGGGGAGGCGATCGTCGGCGGTGTCCTGCTGGGGGCCGCGACATCCTTGAGCGGGACGATCGTCTCGATCACGTCCGCGCTCGACGGACGCGCGTCGCTTGCATTTTCCAACAGCGTTGGCGGGATTGCGGCGCAGACCCTGTTCCTGGCGATCGCCGACATGTTCTACCGCAAGATCAATCTCGAACATGCCGCAGCCGATCTCGGCAATGTCTTCCAGGGCATCGTGCTGATGGTGCTGCTGACGCTGCCGCTGCTTGCCCTGTCGGCGCCCGAGTTCACGATCTGGGCGGTACACCCGGTGTCCTTTGCCATTCCGCTTGTCTACGCCGTCGGTCTGGTCGCAAGCAGAAGGGTCCACACGGAACCCATGTGGCAACCCGTGGACACGGAGGACACCAAGACCGACCAGCCGGAAAAAGAGGACGCGGAGAGCCGCGCCCAGAGCACGCGGCGCCTGTTCCTGACGTTCGGGGTCCTCATGCTGGTGATGGGCATTGCGGGCTATGTGATCGCGAAGACTGCGTCGGAACTGGCCGACAGGACGGGCATTGCGGACGCGATCGTGGGCGCGCTCGCCACTGCTGTCGTGACCTCGATGCCGGAGCTGGTCACGACAATCGCGGCCGTGCGCAAGGGGGCCCTGCAGCTTGCGGTCGGTGGCATCATCGGAGGCAATACCTTCGATACCCTTTTCCTGACGGCGTCCGACATCTCATACCGGGAGGGATCGCTTTATCATGCGGTGGGAGATGCGGACTATTACTGGGTCGCAACGTCCCTACTGATGACCGGCATCCTCGTCGGCGGCATGATCCTGCGGCAGCGCCAAGGCCCTGCGCGCATCGGAGCGGAAAGCATCCTGCTGATCGTGATCTATGCGGGCGCGGTCGCGGTGCAGTTCGCTGGAGGTGGCTGAGTTTGCGTCTCGATGAAACGCGCATCGCTGGCGATGACTACCGCAAACGCCGGTTTGCAGGACTTTTCCGAACGTCAGCGGCGCATTCGGCCATCCGGGCTCAAGCGGACCATGGTGCCGGTTCGGGCGGCGGCGTAGATTGCTTCCATCAGGCGGACGTCGCGGAGCCCCATTTCGCCGGGGGTGCGGATGGCCGAGTTGTCGCGGATGGCGTTGGAGAAATTGTCGAGCTGCCGGGCGAACTGCACGGTCGGGTCGCCCGACGAGATGCTGCGGCTCTCGCGGCCTTCGAGGCGCATCTTGTGGCCCTGGTAGCCGGTGGCGGGGTCCATGATCAGGGCGCCGGTATCCCCGCGGACATGGGCGATGTTCGAGCCACTCGAATCGTAGGACGTCATCAGCTGGGCGATGGCGCCCGAGGGGAAGCGCAGCTGCGAGGCGACCGAGGCGAAGACCTGGGTAAAGCGCGGGTCGTTTGCGGGCTGGAAGGTGGTGGCGCTGATCGTCTCGGGCATTTCGTTGGTGAGATAGAGTGCGGCTTGCAGGCCGTAGATGCCGTAATCCTCCAGCGGGCCGCCGCCGGCGAGGGCGCGGTCGATGCGCCAGTTCGTTTCGGGGCGCGATGATGGATCGGTGCGCGACAACTGCTCGGTGCGCACGAAGCGGATGGTGCCGGCGGCCTGGCGGCGCATCAGCGCCATGGCCTCGATATTGTGGGGCTCGAAATGCACGCGGTAGGCGATCATCAACCGCCGGTTGGCGCGCTGACCGGCGGCGATCATGCGCTCGCAGTCCGCACTGTTGAGTGCCATCGGCTTTTCGCACAGCACATGCTTGCCGGCGGCGAACGCGCGGACGGCAAAATCCGCGTGCAGGCCGCTCGGCAGCACGATGTACACGGCATCGATGCGCTGGTCGGCAGCGATGCGGTCGAATTGTTCGTAGGAGTAGCGGGCGTCGGCGGGCACGCCATAGGCATCGCCGACGCGGGCCAGCTTTTCGGGATTGCCCGACACCAGGGCGGCGATGTGCGACCGCTCGGAGCGCGGGAAGCGGGGCATCATCTGGTTGAGGGCATAGCTGCCGAGGCCGACGATTGCATAGCCCAGGCTGTCGGGCCGCTTTGCCTTGGGCGGGGTGGAGGGGAGGCTGACACCATCGGGCATCGGCCGGCCGCGGGCGGTTGGACTGCCGGGCTTCTCGCCGGTTTGCGCGAGCACTTTGCCGGGGGCGGCGGCTGCGGCGATGGTGACGGCCGCGGTGGCGCGGGCGTGTTCGATGAAGGACCGTCTTGAAATGCCGGTGCCGTCCATGTGCCGTTCTCCTTCACTGCTGATGGGGATCATACGTTTCGCTTGGCGTCTGGTTCCGGCGCGTCGAACCCAACCTTGGTCGATGGGGCTGCCGAGAGGGGGGAAACTTTGCAATCGGAGGGCAGGCGGTGCGGGTCTGGGGTCCGGGGCCCCGGCCGCCGGAGGCACTGTTCCGTTTCACGGGCAGGATGCTGCCGGCGCCGCGGCGAGCTCGGTGCGGGCGGCGGCGAGGTCGGCCTTGAAGGCGTCGGTTTCGGCCTGTTTCTGGAAGAGGGCGGTGGCGAGGATGCGGCCGTGGGTGACATCCGACAGCCAGTGGACGCGGCAGGCGAGGCGGAGATCGCCGGTGGCCTGGCCGAAGCTGCGGATGGCTTCGGCACGGCCGGGAAGGGCGTCCGACAGGATGAGCGCCCAGAGCCAGCCGATGCCGGCATGGCCGCTGGGATAGGCCTTGCCGAGCGCTTCGCCCACGCCGTCGGCGGCGTCGGGGTCGCAGGCCTGGCCCTTGTCGGTGGTGAAGGGGCGATCCCGCGCGAACTTGTCCTTGGCGGCGGCCATGGGGGGCACGAAATCGGCGGCGGCGCGGGTGAGCAGGGCTTGCGTGGCGGGGCCGGGCTGCTTGCCGATGGCGCAGCTCAGTGCCTGCTGGAAGCTGGGGCTGCGGATGCTGAGCTGGGCGATGGCGGCCTTCCAGTCGGCGTTGCCGACGCCGCTGGCGCTGACGGCATAGGTGTAGCGATCGGCGATTTCGGCGGGGGAATTTTTTGCCGGCGGCGGCGGGAGCAGGCGGACGATGCCCATGGCGGCTTCGGCGCTGAGATAGCCGGGGGCGGGGGCAGCGCTCATCGGGGTGCTCGGGAGCGCCGAAGGCTGCGCGAAGGCAGGACCAGCGAGCAGCACGGCGGCGACAATCGGCTTGAAGTTCATGGTCTTGGGTCCCCGTTTTTCGGCATCGTGCCGTGGCCGGGGCTGTGCCGCAAGGCCGCAGGGGGCAAATGAATTCGGCACCCCCTTGATTGTTTGATGGATGAGGGTGACATTCGTGTTGCAAGCCGAGCCCCTGGTGGCCGTTCTCCAGAAGGATGTGCCGCCGTGATGGGCGAGGCACATCATGGCGGGGTGTCCCCTGCCGCATGAGGAGACCGGGATGCCATCTTTCACCCGAGAGCTCGAAAAGACGCTCCACAACGCGCTGGCTGAAGCGGGCCGTCGCACGCACGAATATGCCACGCTCGAGCATTTGCTGCTGGCGCTCACCGCCGACAACCATGCGCTGGCGGTGATGAAGGCGTGCAATGTCGATGTCGAGGAGCTGGGCAGCCAGCTTGTCGGCTATCTCGATACCGAGCTTTCGGCGCTCAAGGCCGATGCCTCGGTCGATCCTTCCCCCACCGCGGGCTTCCAGCGGGTGGTGCAGCGCGCCATTCTGCATGTGCAGAGCTCGGGGCGTGACGAGGTGACCGGTGCCAATGTGCTGGTTGCGCTGTTCTCCGAACGCGAGAGCCATGCGGTGTTCTTTTTGCAGCAGCAGGACATGAGCCGGCTCGATGCGGTGAGCTTTATCAGCCATGGCATCGCCAAGTCTGGCCAGTCCGAAAGCCGGAACCCCAAGGGGTCGGCCGACAAGGACGAGCCCGAGGCGGACAAGCCGCGTGCCAAGGCGGAGAAGGGCGGCAAGGAGTCCGAGTCCGCATTGAAGCAGTTCACGGTGAACCTCAACGAGAAGGCGAAGACGGGGAAGATCGACCCGCTGATCGGCCGCCATGCCGAGGTGGACCGGACGATCCAGATCCTGTGCCGTCGCTCGAAGAACAACCCGCTTTATGTGGGCGATCCGGGCGTGGGCAAGACGGCGATTGCCGAGGGGCTGGCGCGCAAGATCATCGAAGGCTCGGTGCCCGATGTGCTGAAGCCGGCGGTGATCTACTCGCTGGACATGGGGGCGCTGCTGGCCGGCACACGCTACCGTGGCGACTTCGAGGAGCGGCTGAAGAATGTGGTGAACGAGCTGGAGAAGCTGCCCCACGCCGTGCTGTTCATCGATGAAATCCATACGGTGATCGGCGCCGGAGCAACCAGCGGCGGGGCGATGGATGCGTCCAACCTCTTGAAGCCGGCGCTCAGCTCGGGTGCCATCCGCTGCATCGGATCGACGACCTACAAGGAGTTTCGCAACCATTTCGAGAAGGATCGGGCGCTGCTGCGGCGCTTCCAGAAGATCGATGTGAACGAGCCTTCGGTCGAGGATACGGTGAAGATTCTCATGGGGCTGCGGCCTTCGTATGAGGAGCATCACAAGCTCAAGTACACGCCCGATGCCATCAAGGCGGCGGTGGAGCTGAGTGCGCGCTACATCAACGACCGCAAGCTGCCCGACAAGGCGATCGACGTGATCGACGAGACGGGGGCGAGCCAGATGCTGCTTGCCGAGAACAAGCGCAAGAAGGTGATCGGCGTGAAGGAAGTGGAGGCGGTGATCGCCACCATGGCGCGGATTCCGCCAAAGAGCGTCTCGACCGACGACACCAAGGCGCTGGCGACTCTGGAGAGCGACTTGAAGCGCGTGGTCTTTGGCCAGGACAAGGCCATCGAGCGGGTGGCTTCGGCCATCAAGCTGGCGCGTGCCGGCTTGCGTGAGCCGAACAAGCCTATCGGCAGCTATCTGTTCTCGGGCCCGACGGGTGTGGGCAAGACCGAGGTGGCGCGGCAGCTGGCCGAGATCATGGGCATTCCGCTCACCCGCTTCGACATGAGCGAGTATATGGAGCGGCATTCGGTGAGCCGGCTGATCGGGGCGCCGCCGGGCTATGTGGGCTTCGACCAGGGCGGGCTGCTGACCGATGCAGTGGACCAGCAGCCGCATTCGGTGCTGCTCCTCGACGAGATCGAGAAGGCGCATCCCGACCTGTACAACATCCTTCTGCAGGTGATGGACAATGGCAAGCTGACCGACCACCACGGCAAGACGGTCGACTTCCGCAACACCATCCTCATCATGACGACCAATGCCGGGGCCGCCGACATGGCGCGCGAAGGCGTGGGCTTCGGATCGGTGCAGCGGACTGGCGAGGATGAAGAGGCGATCAAGCGGATGTTCACGCCCGAATTCCGCAACCGGCTCGATGCGACGATCGCGTTCGATTATCTGCCGCCATCGGTGGTGGCGCGGGTGATCGACAAGTTCATCCTGCAGCTCGAATTGCAGCTGGCCGACCGCGAGGTGCATATCGCGCTGACCGACGAGGCCAAGGCCTGGCTGACGCTGCGCGGCTATGACAAGCTCTATGGCGCGCGGCCGATGGGGCGCCTGTTGCAGGACAAGATCAAGCAGCCGCTCGCCGAGGAACTGCTGTTCGGCAAGCTGGTCAATGGCGGCGAAGTGCGGGTGCATGTGAAGGACGACGACCTCGCCTTCGAAATCGTGCCGGCACTGAAGAAGCCGCCGCGGTTGAAGAAGCCCAAGGCGCCGAAGGCGTTGTTGCCGCCGCCGGTGGAGGTTTGAGCTAGGGGCCTCCGGCGGCCGGGGCCTTGGCCCCGGACCCCATTGATGGGCCGTCGTGCTTTCCGGAGGTTTCCGGGAGTGCGGCGGCCTGTTTTGTTGGAGTTGGTGGTCTGGCAGCTCTGGGGTGGAAAGCAGGCGGTCTTCAGCCAAGCTTCCATTGGCATGTCAGAACGCCTAGCAAGAGAACAAATGCGCCCACCCCGCCGAAACCCAAGAACCGAATGAGTTACTCCGCAGCAGTGAATGGCTTTCGGGTTCTGCGATTAATCATCACATAGCCGAAACCGTAGTGCCGAACTGCATCAACGAGCGCTATCAGCATGGAAACGGAGCCCAAAGCAAATTGCGGCTGGGGCCAACAGGCCGATCAGCCAATCCATCGGTTGCCGTTCGTTAGGCCCATGCTTGAAACTGCCTTTCAACATAGACTCGGTCAATGTCAGCAACGGGGCGTAAGCTGCCACTCGCTGCGCACGAACTCCTTTAGCCGCCAACTCGGCGTTGACTTATGCGCCATTGGCGTATAGATGATCGACATGGCAAGACGGCAGACGGTCGTGGAGCTGCCCGAATTTCTGCGGCGCTCCAAGGCGATCATGTCGGAGGATGAGCGCGCCGGCATCGTCGACTTTATCGCTGCAAACCCTGAAGCGGGAATTTCACTTGGCGGCGGGCTGCGAAAGGTCCGCATCGCGCGAGAGGGCGGCGGCAGGAGTGGTGGCTACAGGACGATCTATGTATTCGGCACGGTCGAAATGCCGATCTTTCTTCTCACGGTCTTTGCCAAGAACGAGAAGGACAATCTGGGCAGGGCAGAGCAGGCGGAACTGGTTGCCATGAGCAAGGCTTTGATTGCGCGTTACGGAGACGATCGATGACGGCTTTTGACAGTATCCGGCAGGGATTGGGCGAGGCGCTTGCGTTCGCTGATGGCGACGGCGCTGGTGCCCGTGTGCATCAGGTGCGCGTGCCCGAGGTCGATGTGGCGGCGATCCGCGCCAGCACCGGGCTTTCGCAGGGCGCCTTTGCGCGCAGCATCGGGGTGGCGAGGGGCACGTTGCTCAATTGGGAGCAGGGGCGCCGTCGGCCGACCGGGCCGGCGCAAGTGTTGCTGGCGATGATCGCGCGCAGGCCTTCGCTCGTGAGCGAACTGCTGCGCTGAGATGGGGGCAGCAGGCGGCGTGGCAATCGGAACAGGCACCATATGTCGGTGATGGCCAGTCCCGTTCTCTACAGCTTTCGCCGTTGTCCTTATGCGATGCGGGCGCGGATGGCGCTGGCGGTCAGTGGCATGGCTTATGAGCTTCGCGAAGTGCGGCTGTCCGACAAGCCGGCGGCGATGGTGCTGGCGTCGCCGGAGGGGACGGTTCCCGTGCTGGTGCTGGCCGGTGGTGAGGTGATCGACGAAAGCCTGGACATCATGCGGCATGCCCTTGAGGCGCGCGATCCCGAGGGGTGGCTGGCGCGGGATGACGCGGGGCTGGTCGCAATGAACGACGGTGATTTCAAGCACGATCTCGATCGGTACAAATATCCCGAGCGGCATGACAGCGATGCACTTGCGCACCGGGCGCGCAGGCTTGCATTTTTGCGGGAACTCGATGGGCGGCTGGCGGCCGCCGGCCAGCTTTGTGGGCCGGTGCGGGGGTTTGCCGACGCGGCGATCATGCCGTTCGTCCGGCAGTTTGCGGCGACCGATCGGGCGTGGTTCGAAGCCCAGCCGCTGCCGCGCCTTAAGACATGGCTGGCGGGGCATCTGGCGTCAGACCTGTTTGGCGCGATCATGGTTCGCGTGGCGCCCTGGTCACCTTAGGGGGGCGGGGACACCGGAGGGCGGCGGTGCGGGCTGTGGGCTGGCGTTTGGTGCTGGGTGAAGGCTCGAGGCCCCTGATTGCTTGCATCGGTCAGAAAACAATCGCTTCCATGCCGATCAGCACTACCGCCGCCAATAAACCACTACAAAGTGCAATGATGTAACTACCGGCCACGGACCGCAATTGCACCCAAACTGCCAGAAGCAGTATCGACGCAACCAACAGCGGGTATAGCCAGAACTCCCGGCGCCTGGCTGTGTCGCAAGCATCCATCGTCAAGGAACCATCGCGCGGCAGGCACTCAGTCATTCCCAATACGGAAAAGAAAACGAGAGCGGATGCCAATCCGAGAGCTGCGAGAAAGCCGAACAGGGCCCAGTTTATTTTGACACTGACTTTCTGCATTGGCGACGACTGGCACGAGTCAGTTTCCTCCGCAAGAGGAGTCCCTATTTGTCCTTGTCGGATTGCGGTGCGGCCTGTCCTTGGGCCCCGGGACGACGGGGAGGGTGTTGGCGTAGGCGCGATGCCGACGTCAGGGGTGCAGGGGACGAGTCCCTTGCCCGCCGGAGGCTGTTCTCAGTGACGTCGGTGCCTCCACCCTGCCGCTTTGCGGCTGTCCCTCCCCGCGAGGGGGAGGGAGGGGTGGGTCAGAAGCGCAGTTTGACGCCGCCCATGGCCATGCGGGGGGCGCCGGGGCGGGCGCCGTCTGGGGAGAAGCTGGCGTTGTAGGCCACGTTGAAGACGTTGCTGACAGTGCCGAACAGGGCGACGCCGGGGATGATGTCGAAGTTGGCGGAGAGATCGACGAGGATGCGGTCGTCGATCAGGTCGAGGCCGGTGATGCCGCCCTGGCCGGCGGTGGCGCGGGCCTTGCTGACATAGTTGAGGGTGGTGTCGAAACGCAGCCGATCGAGCTGGAGGCCGGCGTTGACGGCGATCTGGTGCTCGGGGATGTAGGGCAGGCGGTCGCCGATCGCCACGGTGCCCCAGGGGGCGTAGCTGCTGGCAAAGGCGGTCTGGAAGCGGGCGTCGGTGTAGGTGTAGACGAGCGAGACGGGCACTTCGAAGCCTTGGGTGGCGACGTTGCCGAGTACGGTGCTGGCGGTGGCCTCGATGCCCTTCACTTCGACAGCACCGCCGGCGAACTGATCGCCGATGTTGCAATCGCCGCCCGAAGACGCCGTGCAGGTTCCGACGAGATTGCTGTAATCGTTGAAGAAGCCGATGACTTCGGCGCGCCAGGCTTCGGTGCCGAAGCGCACACCGGCTTCGTAGTTCCAGGAGGTTTCGGCGGCGACGGTGGAGCCGGGGGCGGGGCTGGCGAAGCCGCGGTGGGCGCCGGCGATGAGGCGGACATCATCGGCGAGGCGCAGTGTGGCGGCGATGCCGGGAATCCAGACATCGACCTTTGAGGTGTTGATGGCGGTGGGGGTGGTGCGGACGGCGTCTCCCGGTGCCCAGCGGTTCTGGGTGAGGTCGATAGTTTCGTAGCGCAGGCCGGGGACGAGGGTGAGCGGGCCGGCTTCGATTGTGTCCTGCACGTAGAAGGCCCAGGCCTTGGCGTCGCCGCGGCGATTGTCCTGGCTGCCCGGCGCGCCGGGGGTGGTGAGGACGAGGCGGCCGTTCACCATCTGGTAGCGGTCATCCTGCTGGAAACGGTCTTCGCTGTCTTCATGGTAGCGCGCCGAGACTTCCAGGGTGTGGGCGATGCTGCCGGTATCGAAGCCAGCGGAGAGGGCGGTCTGGGCGCCGGTGGACTGGTAGACGCGGTTGTTGTCGCGGACGCGGAGCGAGCCGGCGCGGCCGGTGAAGCCTTCGGCGCCGACGAGCTCGGCGAACTGGATGGGGGCGGCGGCGGGATCGGCGAGGACGCCGGCGATGCTGGTCCAGCCGGTGTTGGCGGTGTTGCGGATGTCGTTGAGCTTGTACCAAGACCGGGCGGTGTCGTTGCGATAGGCGATGGTGGTGACGCGGACGCGGTCCGAAATTTTCCAGTCATGGGTGAGCTGGAAGGTTTCGTGGGAGACGTTCATCACGTCGCGCTCGCTGGCGTTGTAGCGGCGGTTGGGGGTGGCCCGGAAATCGGCGAGGGTGAGGCCGAGATAGGTTTCGTCGCTGCGCTCGGTGTAGCGCTGGTATTTGAAGGTGAGGGCGTGGGCGCCGTCGGTGGAGCGCAGGCCGAGTTTTGCGACCATGTCCGAAATCTTGAAGCCGGTTTCGCCGCCATTGCTTTCTTGGCCATCGATGGTCTTGAAGCCATCACTGTGCTCGTAAAGGCCCTCTATGAGGCCGCCGACTTCGAGGCCGCCGCCAAGGCCGGCCCAGCCGCCGACCGAGCCGAGCGCGCGCTGGCTGCCATAGTTGCCGGCGAGGAGATCGACGCGGCCGCTGATCTCGCCGGCGGGGCCATCGGGGAGGGGGGTGGAGAAGAAGTTGATGGCGCCGCCGACGGTGCTGGGGCCGTATTTGATGGCAGCAGGGCCCTTGGCGACTTCGACGCCCTGGATGCGGGCGAGGCGGGGGAAATAATAGGCGGCGGGGGCGGCATAGGGGGCGGGGGAGATCAGGACCCCATCCTCCATGATGGCGACGCGCGCCGAGCGATCGGTGCCTGAGCCGCGGATGCCGATGTTGGGGCGAAGGCCGAAGCCGTCTTCCTCCTGCAGGAAGACGCCGGGAACCTGGCGGAGGATGCGGTTGACGTCGCCATAGGAGAAGCGATCGAGCGCCTGCGCATCGAGGACGGTGACCGAGCCGCCGATATCGAGGGTGCCGAGGCGCGAGGCGGTGACGGTGATGAGGCCGGCGCCCCAGTCGGTGCTTTCGGCAGCGGTTTCGTCAGCGATGGCGGCTTCGGCGGCATTGACGGACTGGGCGAGTGCCAGGGCGAGCAAGGAGGTGGTGAGGGCAAGCTTCATCGGAGTCCGTTCGTTGCTATTGCTAATTGGTCGCATGAGCTGCCTAGGATTGCGCCTCGGACTCGGCAAGGGGTTTTTGCGACGCAGTTGCAGAAATCCTGCGATGTTGTTGGTCGATGCGTGGCGGCGGTTCGTCGGGGTGTGTGGCGATGATCGTGGCGCTCGGCGGCAGTCCTGCGGCGGCGTAGACGGGCGTTCGCGTGCCGATTGCCGGGCTGGCGCTCGACCGGTCGGGCGTTGCGGAGGCGCTCGATGTGCGGCTGGTGCGGGCGGCGCGGAGCGTTTGCGCGGTGACTGGGGGGGCTGCGGTTGCCGAAGGCCCCCCACCCCGCTCGCACCGAAGCGGTGCGAGTCGCCCTTCCCGCGAGGGGGAGGGAGGCTCTCAGTTGTTGGTGAGCAGGGTCTTGACGCCGGCGGCGTGGGTGCGGCCGACGGGGAGTTGCAGGCCGCCGATGAGCTCCACCTGCCAGCCGCTGCTGCGGCCGTGGAAGAGCCGGGCCACCCGGTCCCGCCTCACGATGACCGAGCGGTGGATGCGGACGAATTTCGATGGATCGAGCCGCGCTTCGAGCGTGGAAATCGTCTCGTGGATGAGGAAGCTGCGGTTCGCGGTGGTGAGGCGCATGTAATCGCGCTCGGCCTGGACATGCTCGACATCGTCGGCGGCGACGCGCACCATCTCGCCGCGCTGCGGCACCCAGAATTCGGTGAGCCATTGCGTCGGGACCAGCGGCGACGGCATCGTTTGCCGCTGGCGGGCGCGCTCGAAGCCACGGGCCAGCCGGGCGGCGTCGATCGGCTTCATCAGATAATCGACGGCGGCGACTTCGAAGGCTGCGAGTGCGAACTGGTCGAATGCGGTCACGAAGATGATCGCGGGCGCCGGGACCGAAAGGGCCGCGGCGAGTTCGAGGCCGGTCATCCCCGGCATGGCGATATCGAGCAGCAGGACGTCGGGGCGCAGCACGTCGATCAGCCGCAGCGCGCTCGGGCCATCATTGGCGGTGCCGACAAGCTGGATGCCGGGGAGGCGGGCGCAGAGGATCTGCAGGCGCTCGATGGCCAGCGGCTCGTCGTCGACGGCGAGGACGCGGAGCGTGGCGGGCTCAGACATGCGCTGTTTCCAGCGGTATCTCGAGCTGCACGGCATAACCGCCGCAGGGGCGGGGGCCCGGCGTGCAGCGGGCGCGGCTGCCATGGCGGGCTTCGAGCCGGGCGCAGACGTTGCGCACGCCGATGCCGTTGCCCTTGGGCGCCACGCCGAGCGGGGCGGCATCATCGGCAATGGTGATGAGCAGCATGTCCCCTTCGGCGCGGGCGGTGATGCTGATGGTGACAGGGGCGCTGCTCATGGCGACACCGTGGCGGATGGCATTTTCCACCAGCGGTTGCAGGATGAGGGCGGGCACGCGGGCGGTGCCGAGCTGCGGGGGCATGTCGATGTCGACGCGCAGCCGCTGGGGAAAGCGGACCTGTTCGATATCGAGGTAGAGCCGCTGCAGCGCGATCTCGTCGGCAAGCGGCACATCGGCCTCGGGGTCGGTGGCGAGGCTGGAGCGGAAGAAGGTGGAGAGGTTGAGGATCATCGCCTCGGCGGCCTCGGCGCGGCCGGCCATGACCTGGGCGGAGAGCGAATTCAGCGTGTTGAACAGGAAGTGCGGGTTGACCTGATAGCGGAGTGCGCGGAGCTGTGCGGTCTGCGCCTCGGCCTTGAAGATGGCGGCCTGGCGCTCGGCGCGCTGCAGGCGGCCGGCATAGGCCAGCGCGATGTAGAGGATGCCCCAGGCGACGACGAAGAAATACCAGCTGGCGGCGAGAGCGGCAATATAGTGCCAGATGCTTTCGGGCCTCTCGCGCCATGACGCCATTTCTTCGAGAATGCTCGGGCTGGGGGCGATGACGAAGAACACCAGGTGATTGACGAGCGAATAGGCAAAGCTGATCGGGGCGCTGGCTGCGAAAACCAGTGCCACCAGCCGGCCGCTGGGCCAGTGCGCGCGGCGGGCGAGGAGCTGCCAGAGGATGGCGGTGATCGCCATGCCGAGGAGGGTGACGACGGCGCGGCGCCACGCCATGCCGAACTGATCGGGCTGATCGGCAAAGGCAATGCGCAGCGTGTTGATGACGAAGTAGAAGGCCCAGAAACCGGCGATCGACAGCAGCGCCAGCCTTGTGGGGACGAGCGGCATGTCGTCGGCTTGGCGTGGAGCGTTCATCCTGCTGTCCTAGCGCGTGGCGGCGGCGGCGTCCCTGTCTGCTGCGGTTGTTCATCGAAGCGGCGGCGGCATTGGTCGAAGCCCGGCAGCAAGGCTGCGCGGATTCGGCTTGAAGGGCGGCATCAACAGTCTTGCGGGTGCCCCATGCGTATCGCCATTGCTTTCCTCATGCTTGCCGTTTCGATTGCGAGCCTTGGCGGCCCGCGCCTGCATCTGGCGCTGGAAGACCGCGGCGACCCCAACCCGCGGCAGATTTCGCTCACCGCGACGACGCTCGGGATCGGTGCCGCGCTGGTCGTGAGCTGGACGCGGCGCTGACGGATCAGGAAGGGCGTTGATCCTCGGCCAGCGCTTCGGCCTCGGCGATGCTGCGGGCGGCGAGGATGCGGCGCGCAAGGCCGTGATCATGGCCGGCGCGGAGCATGGCGGCGAGCGCGCGGCGGGCGGTGCCAGAATCGGGGGCCGGGTCTGACGCGGCCCCTTCGCGGGCGAAGGGGCCGAGGCGGCGGCGGCGGGCGAAGCGCAGCGCTGCGGCGGTGCCGTTGTCGGGCGTGTCTTCGTCTTCGGCTTCGGGGGTGGCATCTTCCGATGAAATGCCGGCGGCATTGAGCGCTTGCGACACGCGGCGCTCGCCGAGGCCGCGGTTGCTCATGGTCCGGCGCTTGGCGGCGGCCCAGGCGGCATCGTCGACATAGCCCACATCGACGAGGCGGGCGACGAGTGCTTGCGGATCGGGTGGGGCCGCACCTTCCCAGGGGCGATCGCGGAGCTTGCGCTGGAGATAGCTGCGCAGCTTTGCCGCCGTGGTGGCATAGCGCGCGGCATAATGGAGGGCGAGCGCCTGGAGCTTGGCGGCATCGAGCGGTTTGGGGGGCGGGGGTGGCCCGCGTTCGCGACGCTTTCGCGGTTTCGGCCCCTCGCTGTCGATCATGCCATGTTCTTGCCATGATCGGGCCGGAATTTGAACCCGCTGTGCTGCGATGACCTTGGGATCATAATGGCTGAAAGCACGGCCAGGTCGGGTCAACCAGGGAGATACGGGCTTGCACATCGAAAGCGCGGAGGCCGAGAAGGGCCTTTCCCCCACACCTACCTTCGACGAACTGCCGTATCGGCGCGCCGATTTCGGGACGGTGGGCGCGGCGCTCGATTATGCGGCACAGGGGCTCAAGGGCTTCAATTTCCACGATGCGCGGGCCGATTTGGTGCGCGCCTACCCCTATGCCGAGCTGGCGCGCGATGCCCGCACCCAGGCACTGCGGCTGATGGCCGAGGGCGTGGCACCGGGCGACCGGGTGGCGCTGATCGCCGAGACGGGGGCGGATTATGCCGCCGCCTTCTTTGCTGCCATCTATGCCGGTGCGCTGCCGGTGCCGCTGCCGCTGCCAACGAGTTTTGGCGGGCGCGACGCCTATGTGGAGCAGATTGCGGTGCAGTTGCGCTCGGCCGAGCCGAAGATGGTGCTTTCGTCGCAGGGGCTGTTCGCGATGGTGGCGCAGGCGGCCGAGGGGCTGTGCGCGGCGCATGACTGGACGAGCTTCTTTGCGGCACCCGCCCCTGTGGTGGAGCTTCCGCAGGCGGCACCCGGCGACATTGCCTATTTGCAGTACAGCTCGGGCAGCACGCGGTTTCCGCATGGCGTGGCGGTGACGCATGAGGCGCTGCTGGCCAACCTCGCCGGCCATGCGCATTGCATGGAAGCCGGGGACGGCGACCGGGTGGTGAGCTGGCTGCCCTGGTACCATGACATGGGGCTGGTCGGATGCATGCTGGCACCGCTGGCGAACCAGATTTCGGTCGATTATCTCGCCACCGAGGATTTTGCGCGGCGGCCGCTGAGCTGGCTGACGCTGATCAGCCGCAACGCCGACAAGACGCTGAGCTATTCGCCGACCTTCGGCTATGACATTTGCGCGCGGCGCATCTCGCCGAGCATCGATGTGGCGACGCGCTTCGATCTTTCGCGCTGGCGGGTGGCGGGGAACGGTGCGGACATGATCCGCCCCGAAGTGATGCAGGCGTTTGTCGATGTGTTTGCCGCCGCCGGCTTCAAGCCCTCGGCATTCTTGCCGAGCTATGGGCTGGCGGAAGCGACGCTGGCGGTTTCGATCATGCCGTTGGGCGAGGGCATCGTGTCCGACCTGATCGACGAGCGCACACTTGCGGGGCTCTCGGGCGGGCGGACCGACAGCCGGCGGCCGACGCGGTATCGCGCGATCGTCAACTGCGGCAAGGCGGTGCCGGGGCTGACGATCGAAGTGCGTGACGATGCTGGAGCGGTACTGGCCGACCGCAAGATCGGCCGGGTGTTCGTAAAGGGTCTCGGCGTGATGGCGGGCTATTTCCGCGATCCCGAAGCGACGGCGGCGGCGCTTTCCGCCGATGGCTGGCTCGACACCGGGGACATGGGGTATTTGGCGAAAGGCTCGATCTTCATCGTCGGTCGCGCCAAGGACATGATCATCATCAATGGCAAGAACCATTGGCCGCAGGACATCGAATGGGCGATCGAGCAGCTGCCGGGCTTCAAGGCCGGGGACATTGCCGCCTTCGCCATCACCACGCCTTCGGGCGAGGAGGCGCCGGCGGTGCTGGTGCAGTGCCGCACCTCCGATCCTGCCGAGCGCAGCAACCTGCGGGAGGCGATCCGCACCAAGGTGCGCGCGATCACCGGCATGAGCTGCGTGGTGGAGCTGGTGCCGCCGCGCACGCTGCCGCGCACTTCCTCGGGCAAGCTCTCGCGGTCCAAGGCGCGGTCGCAGTATCTGTCTGGCGAGATCCAGCCGTTCGATGTGGCGGCCTGAGGCGCAGTTGTTGACCGGCTGCTGACGCCGCCATACTCTTCACTGAAAATATCAGTGGGGGGACCATGGGGATCTACTGGAATTTGTGCGGATCAGGTGCTTCGCTTAACAGCATCGTGATGGTGGGCACCCATGATGCCGGGATAAACAAGGGCAAATGGTACGCCAAGACGCAGAAGCATGACATCTGGCACCAGGCTCATAACGGAGTGCGGCTGTTCGACCTGCGCATTGCCGCCGGGACATCGGGAGGCACGACGGGGGGCGTGAAGAACGCCGAGCTTCGGGCCTATCATGCCGATGGTGCGGCCAAGAAGCAGGAGACCAAGACCCGCTATCTCGAGGATCTCGGCCGCAACCAGCAGCTGGAACGGTCCAGCATCCGGATGGGCACTTTCGGCGATTCGCTGCAGAGCATGATTGACCAGGCCAAGAACTATGTGGAGACGCATCCCAACGAGTTTCTGATCCTGAAGTTCGACAAATGCCTGAACTGGGCGCTGGTCGCGGAAGCCTGTGTGACGCTGCTCGGCAACCGGATCTACAAGGGTGGCGGCGAGCTCAATATCAAGACGCTCGACGACCTGAAGGGCAAGGTGATCTGCGTGTTCACCCAGGATGGCCTGAACGCCATCGGCAACCTATATGGCCCGGCAGACGGCATATTGGGCATCCGCAACCTGAATGGGTCTGCCGGCGGCTATCAGGCCGGGTATCAGGGGCTGCAGTATTTCGGCAAGGGCGGGACGTCGTTGACGGGGCTGACGCCGACATCCGAAAACAAGAAGAAGCAGCGGGGGCTGATGGTGGCCGGCGTGGGGAGCGACCCGCGTGCCATGGGCATGATGTACTGGACCAGCACCGGGCTGCTGGGCAATGTGCGGTTTCGCAACTGGATGATGTGGCAGGGCTCCAACCGGGCGGCGCTGAAGGCGACCTGGAACACCGGGCTGCAGGCGGCGATCGACGACCGGCTGAACGGGCAGAATGTGCTCGACGGGGGCGGGAACCTGCTGAAGACTTTCATGCCCAATATCGTGATGATCGATTTTGCCAACAGCGACCGGTGCAGCCTGATCCTCGACCTGAACAATGTTGCGGCGCATGAACTGGCGCAGGCGGCGCAATTTGCAGCGGCACAGGGCTAGACGCTGCGGGATGACGCTTGCGATCACCGGCGGGACGGGGTTTGTTGGACGGCGGGTGGTGCAGCTGGCGCCGCCGCCGGTGCAAGCGCTGGCGCGGCGGACGCAGCCCGAAACGGAGGGGGTGCGCTGGATTGCCGGCGATCTTGCCGACCGCGGCGCGCTGGGGCGGCTGTGCGCGGGGGCTTCGGCGGTGATCCATATCGCCGGGGTGGTGAACGCTGCCGACCGCGCCGGCTTCGAGATCGGCAATGTGCGCGGCACGGCCAATGTGGTGGCGGCGGCGCAGGCGGCGGGGGTGCGGCGGTTCGTGCAGGTGTCCAGCCTGTCGGCGCGCGAGCCGGGAATTTCGGATTATGGTGCCTCCAAGGCGGCGGCCGATGCGGAGGTGATGGCAAGCGGGCTCGACTGGGTGATCGTGCGGCCGCCGGCGGTCTATGGGCCGGGAGACACCGAGATGCTCGATCTGTTCCGGGTGGCGCGCTGGGGGCTGGGGCTGGCGCCGGGGGGTGCGGGGGGACGGATTTCGATCATCCATGTCGATGACCTGGCGCGTGCGCTGCTGGCGCTGGCGGGGGGTGGCCCGCAGCAGGAGGTGCTCGAGCTCGATGATGGGCGGGGGGATGCGTCCGGCGGCTATTCGCATGCGGAGTTTGCCGGGTTGATGGGGGCCGCACTTGGGCGGCGGGTGCGGACCTTCGGGGTGCCGGCGGGGATGCTGGGGGCGGCGGCTTCGGTGGCGACGCTGGCGGCAAAGGCGGGCGGCGCGCTGCCCAAGCTCAGCCGCGACCGGGCGCGCTATATGGTGCACCCGGACTGGGTGGCGAGAGGGGGCAATGTGCGGCTGGCCGGGCTTTGGGCGCCGCAGGTGGGGGCGGCGGCGGGGATGGCTGAGACGGTGGCGGCGTATCGGCGCAAGGGCTGGCTTTAGGCCCGGAACAGTTGGAGCACCAGTGCCGCGAGGGTGAGCAGGAGGCCGGTGATGAAGATGCGATAGGCATAGCCGAGATAGCGGTATTTCTTGTGCTTGAGCACCAGCCCCTGCTGGTGGACATCGCGCAGCATGGCTTCGTAGATCTTTTCGTCGGTGGCCATGATGGTGCGCATGCGGGCCTGGAACTCGGCCTCATCGAGCTCGGCGAAGACGCCGAAGAACAGCATGTTGGGCTGAAATCCGGGATGCGCGACCCGGGTCGGGCGTTTGCCGACGGCCGGGACGACGGCGAACATGCAGCAGAGTGCGGCAAGGAAGGCGGTGAGGGTGAGGATGAGCAGCGGCGGCTGCAGATTGACGAGCGTGCCGTTGCGCACGACGAGGGCGAGCATGACCGAGGACACGCCGAGCAGCATGTTGGCTTTCTGATCGGCCATCGCCGACAGCGTCATATGCTGCTGCTGGATGGTGCGGAGCAGGTGAATGGAGTGTGCGTGTGATGGATCCGG
>JBBSPR010000020.1:0-19985 GCA_038258615.1 Sphingomonadales bacterium | reverse complement strand
GACCATGGGTGACGAGCAGCTTCTCGACCATGACCCCGTGCTGTGTCGCCACCGCCATCAGCCGGTCGAGATCGCCGCCGGGATCGGTGAAGGCGCCGCGCATCGTCTTGGTGCACCAGATCAGGCAGCAATTCTGCTGGAGCGCGGTGACGGGGACGATGACGGCCTGCAGGGGAGGTTTCTCGGACATCGCGTGTCCTTACCGGAGCGGAGGCGATGAGAAAAGCGTCGCAGCCCTTTGTCGCGGTGATGGTGGCGGGCTAGGGCAGGGGGGTGATCCCGGCCATGCCCTTTGTCCTGCTCGATGATGCCGCCGCCGGGCAGGCGACGCTGTTCAGCGAGCCGCTGGAAATCCTGTCGACCCGCGACTTCAGTGAGGTGCTGGATCTGCTGGCGCGGCTGGCCGGCGGCGCCAACTGGGCCGGCTTCATTGGCTTCGAGGCTGGTGCGGCGCTGGAGGCCGGCGTGCCGAAGCGGCTGCCGCCGGGTGACGAGCCGCTGCTGTGGTTTGCGCGTTTCGCCCGTACCGAGCCGGTGAATGCGGACGAGTGGCTGGCCACGGCGCCGCCCGATCCGGCGGCGCGCATTGGCCCTGCCGTGCCGACAGTCACCCAAAACGATCATGCCGCAGCAGTGGCGCGCATCCATGCACTCATCGCGGCGGGGGACATTTACCAGGCCAATCTCACCTTCGCGGCGCAAGTCGCGGTGCACGGCCATCCGGCAGCGCTCTATCGCCGGTTGCGCGCCGGCAGCCGTGCCCCCTTTGGCGCGCTGGTGTTCACGGGCTCCCACTGGCTGTTCAGCTTTTCGCCCGAGCTGTTTTTCCGGCTGGACGGCCGTCGGCTGACGGCGCGGCCGATGAAGGGCACAGCCCTTCGCGGCGGCGATGCGACCCAGGACGCAATACGCGCCGAGGCGCTGCGCACGGACCCCAAGAACCGCGCCGAGAATCTGATGATCGTCGATCTGCTCCGCAACGACCTGTCGCGCGTGGCCAGCCATGTCGCGGTGCCGGCGCTGTTCGAAGTGGAGGCCTATCCAACCATCCTGCAAATGACCTCGACGGTCACCGCCGAGGCGCGGCCGGGCGTGACCGGCGCCGATGCGCTGCGCGCCCTCTTCCCCTGCGGCTCGATCACCGGGGCACCGAAGATTCGCAGCCTTCAGGTGATAGGCGAGGTCGAGCCGAGTCCACGTGGCGTCTACACCGGCAGCATTGGCGCAATCCACGCCAATGGCGACGCGCAGTTCAACGTTGCAATCCGCACGCTGGTGCTGCCAGCGGGTAGCAGCACCGCCCGCCTCGGCCTGGGCTCGGGAATCGTCGCAGACAGCGACCCCGCGGCGGAATGGCAGGAGTGCCTCGACAAGGCCGGATTCCTCGCCCGCTCGGGACCGCCAGACCTGATCGAGACGATGCGTTGCGATGCCGGGGACCTGCCCGATCTGGGCCTCCATCTGGCGCGGATGGCGGCCAGTGCGGCCTTCCTCGGTCACCGTTTCGATGCGGCGCGCGTGACGGATGCAGTGCGTACGGCCGCCGTCGGGCATGATGGCAGGGTGCGGCTGCTGCTCGCCCCGTCGGGTGCCATCTCCGTGCAATGCGGCCCGCCGCCGCCGGCGATGGCCGAGCCTGTGCCTGTGGCGCTCGGCGCGCTTCCCGTGGAAACCGCCGACTGGCGGCTGCGCCACAAGACCAGCGACCGCGCCTTCTACGATGCCGCGCGCCGCGCGAGCGGGGCGGCCGAAGTGCTGCTGGTGCGACCCGACGGGCTGCTCACCGAAGGCAGCTTCACCACCCTGTTTGTCGAGCGCGGTGGCCGATTGCTCACGCCGCCCGCCGCTCTCGGGCTGCTGCCCGGCATCCTGCGCGCCCGGCTGCTCGCCGGAGGAAAGGCCGAGGAAGCCGCACTGACGAAATCCGACCTTGGCAATGGGTTTTTCGTCGGCAATGCACTGCGGGGGTTGATGCGCGCGCATCTGCATCGCTAAACGAAACAAGATTTCTTTTCCGGAGCCGGGGCCATGCAAAAACTTTCCGCTGCCATCCAGCGCATCAACCCCAGCCCGACGATCGCCGTCACCAACAAGGCTGCAGAGCTCAAGGCAGCGGGGCGCGACATCATCGGCCTTGGGGCGGGCGAGCCCGATTTCGATACACCCGATTTCGTGAAAGAGGCCGCAATCGCAGCCATCCGCGCCGGCCAGACCAAATACACCGCCGTTGACGGCACGCCCGAGCTGAAGCGCGCGATCCAGGCCAAGTTTCGGCGTGACAATGGCCTCGATTATGGGCTCGACCAGATCACCGTTAACGTCGGCGGCAAGCAGACGATCTTCAACGCGCTGCTCGCAACGCTCGATCCAGGCGACGAGGTGGTCATTCCCGCCCCCTATTGGGTGAGCTATCCCGACATCGTCAGCTACACGGGCGCGACGCCTGTGGTGGTGCCATGCACCATCGACAACGACTTCAAACTGACGCCCGAGCAACTCGATGCCGCGATCACGCCGGCGACGAAATGGCTGATCTTCAACTCGCCATCGAACCCCACCGGTGCCGCCTATTCGCGCGCCGAGCTCAACGCGCTCACCGACGTGCTCCTCAGGCACCCGCAGGTGATGATCCTCGCCGACGACATGTACGAGCATATCGTTTACGACGGCTTCGAGTTCACCACCATGGCGCAGGTCGAACCCGCACTTTACGACCGCACCCTGACCGTCAATGGCGCCTCCAAGGCTTATGCGATGACCGGCTGGCGGATCGGCTATGCCGGCGGCCCGGCCTGGCTCATCAAGGCGATGGCCAAGCTGCAGTCGCAGTCCACCAGCAATCCCTGCTCGATCAGCATGGCGGCCGTCGTGGCGGCGCTGAACGGCGACCAGAGCTTCCTCGCTGCGCGCAACAAAGCCTTCGTCAAGCGCCGCGACCTGGTGGTGTCGATGCTCAACCAGACGCCGGGCCTGCGCTGCCCGAGGCCCGAAGGCGCCTTTTACGTATACCCCGATTGCGCCGGGCTGATCGGCAAGACCACGCCGCAGGGCAAGACGCTCGCCACCGACGAGGATGTGGCGGCCTATCTGCTCGAAACCGAGGGCGTGGCCGTGGTGCACGGCGCCGCCTTCGGCCTCTCGCCGGCGTTCCGCATCAGCTACGCCACCGCTGATGCGCTGCTGCTCGATGCCTGCACGCGCATCCAGCGCGCGGTTGGGGCGCTGCGCTGAGGCATCCCTGCCTGCGGCAGTGCTACAGGCTGTGCCCACCCCCGCCCTCGGCTAGGGCATGCGCATGAGCAGTCGGGAATCGGAGGTGCCGCGCGGGCGGCTGGCAAGGCTGGCGCGTTTCGGCGCGCTGGCGGGCGGCATTGCCGGGCGGGCAGCGGTGCAGGGGGCGCGGCAATGGGCGAGCGGCTCCCGGCCGGATGCGGCAGCGCTGTTGCTGACGCCGGCCAACATCGGCCGCATCACCGAAGAGCTGGCGCGGCTGCGCGGGGCGGCGATGAAGATGGGCCAGCTGATGTCGATGGATTCGGGCGAGTTTTTGCCGCCCGAGCTGGGGCAGATCATGGCGCGGCTGCGCGAGGATGCACAGGCGATGCCACCCAAGCAGCTGAAGGCGGTGCTGGATCGCAACTGGGGGCCGGGGTGGCTGGCGAAGTTCGATCGATACGATGTCCGGCCGATCGCGGCAGCTTCCATCGGCCAGGTGCACCGTGCGCGGCTGAAGGATGGGCGCGATCTGGCGGTGAAGGTGCAATATCCCGGCGTGCGCGCCAGCATCGACAGCGATGTGGACAATGTGGGGACGCTGATGCGGCTATCCGGGCTGGTGCCGGCGCACCTCGATGTGGCGTCGCTGCTCGGCGAGGCGAAGCGGCAACTGCACGAGGAGGCGGACTATCTGCGCGAAGCGGGCAATCTCGCCGAATTCGGCCGGCTGCTGGCCGATGCGCCCGAGTTTCAGGTGCCGGGGCTGGAGGCGGAGCTGACAACCGTCGATGTTCTCGCGATGGAGTTCCTCCCCGGCCGGCCGATCGAGGCACTGGCCGACGCCGACCCGCCGCTGCGCGACCGGGTGATGACGGCGATGATGGCGCTGGTGATGCGCGAGCTGTTCGAGTTCCGGCTGATGCAGACCGATCCCAATTTCGCCAACTACCGCTGGAATGCCGAAACCGGGAGGATCGTTCTGCTCGATTTCGGCGCGACGCGGGTGGTCCCGCAGACGGTTGCCGATGCGTACCGGCAACTGATGTGCGCCGGGCTCGATGGGGACCGGGAGGCGGCGCACGCGGCGGCGCTCACGATCGGGCTGTTCGGCGCCGATACCGATACGGCATCGCAAAAGCGGGTGATCGAGATGTTCGAGACCGCCTTTGCGCCGATTGCGGCGGGTGCCTTGTTCGATTTCGGCACCACCGATGTGGCCGCCAGGCTGCGCGACGACGGGCTGGCGCTAGCGCAGGACCGCAGCTTCTGGCACCTGCCGCCCGCCGATACGCTTTTTCTCCAGCGCAAGTTCGGCGGGCTGTTCCTGCTCGGCAGCCGGTTGAAGGCGAGGGTGGACGTGCGGGCGCTGATGCTGCCCTGGCGCTGAGATGCTTGTCCCGCCACGCTTGCTGCAGCTAAAGCCCGCCGCGGCGCACGGCATCCAGTTCCGCCAGGCGGGCGCGCAGCGCCGCAGCGGGTGACGCAAGGGCTTCGCCGCCGGCGGCATCCGCCAGCGCGGCCTGGAGACCGGCGAGGGCGGCATCCTGCTCGCCGAGCGGCTGGAACAGGGCTTCGAAGCGACTGGCCTGCGCTTCAGCTTCGATGTCCCGCGCTTCGGCGCCCGCAGCGGCGATCGCCTGCCGGGCCTCGCGCTGCAATACGGGCCATCGTGACTCCACACGCCGGATTTCGGCCTCGATAGCTCCCAGCCGCTGGTCGGCATCGGCGGGGATGGTGGCTTCGGTGATCGCCGGCAGCCCGGCCAGTGCCGGCAGCGGCGGCGGTGCGGCCGGCGCATCCGGGCTGCACCCGACACAGCGGCCGAGCGGCACCCGCGGCACCAACGGCGACACTTCGTTGGCGCGTGGCGCAAGCGACGGCCAGCCGGGCCGCCGCTCCCGCGGTTCGTCGGCGTCTCCGTTCGCGCATGCGCCCAGCAGCAGCGCCGTGAGGAGGAAAAAACGTATTGCCATTGCCCGGCTGCTATCCTGCATGGAGGTGGTTGCCAAGCCCGCATGCCTCGCATATACGCCGTCGCCACGCACCCGTAGCTCAGCTGGATAGAGCATCAGACTACGAATCTGAGGGTCGGACGTTCGAATCGTTCCGGGTGCACCAATCTTTTCGGATCTCGTGGAGGCAAGCGGTCAGCCGTATCGTTTGCTGTTGTCTCATGTTGTCCGGCTGAATGGAATCATCGCATCATTCCGCCGGTCTGCGATCTGGCCAGGCGTGCGGTACCGGTGAGGCGGAGTGACGACACGCACCTCCGGCCCGCGCAGTGTTCTGCGGACCGGGGCGCGCGGACAGGGGGGCGCGGACCGGGGGGCACGGACCGGGCAGGTTCAGCGCGGCGGAGCGTCGATCAGCTCGTCCTCGATCAAGGGAATCGGAATGATGCCCGCGCCGTAGATGCGGTTCATCACCGTTTTCATGTCGAACGGCTTCTTCGCGACGTCATGGGCATGGCTGATGTCGGCGATCAGCCGCTCCATCTGCAGCTTGCCGGTCACATAGCTGGGGCCATAGCCTGGTTGGCGGGCATAGAGGAGCTGCTCGAAGCCGACCAGCGGGCTGGCGGGATCCGACCAGCCGCGCGGGGTCCATTCGGCATGGAATTGCCCGGCACTGGCGAGATCGAACTCGTTCGACTGCACATAGAGCGAAGCTAGGCCCCGCGCCGCCCGGTTGGCGAGCATGATCCACACCAGTTCGCGGCCGTGCGGAATATCGTCATACAGGCCAGCCTGCATGGTGATCTCCTCGAAGGCCGTGGCAAAGCCTTCGGAACGATCGGCGTAAATGCCGAAAAGTGCGGGAACGCGGCGGATGGGGCTCGGATGCGGCTCATCGGCCATGCGCGCCAGATCCATCCAGTGCGTGAAATGCGCGATCAGCGGCAGCGGATCCTGTGAGGTCACATAGCCGAAGAACTGCCGCTTGTCGGGCGGGATATAGCTGGTCTGCTGTGCCATGATCGCGGCGCGAAGATGCGCTTTTTCCTCGGAAAGCCCGGTAGCCGCCATGAAGTCGGAGAAATAGGCCGCCTTGGCGCGCTCCATCTGCCGATAGGCTTCGGCGTTGTCGATTTCCTTGATCGGCGGCAGGTTGCGATTGCGAACCTCCTCGAGGCGCATCGACATGATCGCCCGATCAAGTTCGCGGCGCAGGAGGACAACTTGCGCATCCCAGTCATAGGGCATCATCGCGACGTTCTTGGTGTACCAGTTGTAGTTTTCCTTGCCGAGGCCGGCCGGCCCGGTCTTCTTCGGTGCTTCCGCATGGACATGATCGACGAAATCGAGCGTCGCCGTATGGGCGGCGGCGATGGCACGCTTCAGTGCCGGGCTCGCGTTGCCGGTGTCGGCCTTGATGCGACCCTTCAGGGTGCGCATGATCAGCGTGTTGTCCCCCAGCGCCTTCAGCGTTTCGGCCTGCTCCTTGAAGGCGCGGTCGCCATAATTCCAGAAGTCCTTCACATTGCCGGCAGCGAGATTGGCCTTGGCAGCGGTAAGGATGGCGGGAACATTGCCGATCATCGCCGTCAGCCTGGCGTCTTCGGCCGGGCTCAGCGGGAAGCTGAACTTGTAGAGATCGATATTGGGGTGCGCATAGGGACCTTCATGCGCGGGAACGTCGCTCATGTCGGCGATGACATTGGCGTAGAAGGTCGGGTCCCGCACCCAGGGCTTCAGCACGCGAAGCTCGAAATCGAGGCCGTTCATCTCGGCCTGGACGAGCTTCTGGTCGATAAGCGCATTCTCCGGCCAGCCGCTCGTGTCGAGCGCCTTCAGACGCGCCTGGAATTTTGCCAGTTCGGCCGTCTTCCGCGCCGTGGCGGCCGGCGAATAGTCGGTGGCGGCATTGCCGGTCGGTGACATCACGAACCCGCGCCAGTCGGCGAACAGCGTGGTGAGCGCGCCATAGTTGGCCGGCATGGCGGCCGTGGTCGACATCTGGGCGGCAGCAGGTGCAACAATCGCCGGCATGGCGAGGGCCAGCGCCAGTGCGGCCAGCGAGATCGAACTTCGGCTCATGACATAACCCCCCGTTTCATCAGCGCGTATCATTACGCAATCACTCGGCACCATCAAATGTATTAGGTTAATTAATTTTGCTGGCGAGGCCGTGCACTCCAACTCACATCGCAGCGCGCATTTCTGTCCAAAGATCCTGATATGTTGTCACTCGAATTGAATGAAACTCAAATTGTCAACAATATATGCGTTGAACTAGGTCAGCTGCGCTCACTAAGCTGCCACATTGTAAGGGTCATGATCGGAGCGAGATTGAGTGGCAGACTCAGTTTAACGCTGTCATCGCACTCTCAAATGGATTCTATGGTCAAAGAAACAATCTTGTCGAGCTTCATCAATGATACGTATTATCATACGAAATCTCATTTCCACTGACGCTAATGGTCTCCATCGGCCATCACTATTGGAAACGTCTGGTATTTCAATTGACTGTGCTTTCCGGGCAACACCTGCTTTTCTTGTCATACCGACCACTGTCACGGGATTGTAATTCGCTGCGGTGCAGCGGATGCTTGCACCCTGACGTTTTGCAGGGGGAAAGCATGCGGGTGCGATCGGTTCAACTGACAGGTGCTGCGGTGGCAGCGCTCCTCGGCGTCTCGGCTCAGGCCCAGGTGGCAACCCCGCCGGCCACTGCCGCCGAAGAGGCCCAGACCCTTGAGGACATTGTCGTCACCGGATCGCGCATCCGCCGCGATCCGCTCTCGCAGACCGCGCCCGTGCAGGTGCTCGACTCCTCGTCGCTGGCGCAGACCGGCCTTTCCTCGGTCGCGGACATTCTGCAGCGCATTCCGGCGGCATCGGGCGGCCTCAACAGCCGCTTCAACAACTCGGGCAACCTCGGCAACCCGCCCGATGGCGGCGGTGTCGGTGCCGGTTCGGCCGAAGTCGAGCTGCGCTATCTCGGCTCGCGCCGCACCCTGGTGCTCGTCGATGGCATGCGCTTCGTCAACGGCGCTCGGCGAGCGGCATCCCCGCATCGGTCGATCTCAACTCGCTGCCCGCCGGCATGGTGGACCGGATCGAAGTACTGCAATCGGCGGCATCGGCGCTTTATGGGTCGGACGCGATCGCCGGCGTGGTCAACATCATCACCAAGTCCGAGCAGGAGGGCCTGCAGGCCTCCGCCCAATATGGCCAGTTCCGCCAGGGCGATGGCGCCACGCAGGATTACAACATCAGCTATGGCATCAAGGGCCCCTCCACCAGCGTGGTCGTCGGCGTGAGCTATGTGAAGGCCGATCTGGTGTCCACGGCAGATCGTCCACTGTCGTTGTTCCCCAACCCCGGCGCCACCAGCTGCCTCGAGGGTGGCTGCTCGGGTGCAACCCCGCTCGGCCAGTTCTTCCTCAGCCCCTCGCAGGTGCTGACGCTCAAGGCGCCGGTGGCCGGGCGTCCGCGCTTCGATGCGGCGAACCCGACCGGGCCGAACAGCGATTTCAAGTCCTTCACCACCGGCGATCGGTTCAACTTCGCGCCGTTCAACTTCTTCATCACTCCGTCCGAACGCTATGGCGGGTTCGTGAGCATCAAGCAGGAGCTGTCCGACCGGGTGAACTTCCGCGTCAAGGCGCTCTACAACCGCCGCAACTCCCAGAACCAGGCGGCGTTCCTGCCGCTGTTTCTCGGGCCGGATGCCGGCTCCGGCACCGTCACCGACACCTTCTCGATCGATGCGACCAACCCCTTCAACCCGTTCGGCGTGACGCTCTCTGCCGGCGGCCCGGGCGAGCCGCCCGCAAACTACGGCTTCATCGCGCGCCGCGTGGTGGAAGCGGGGCCGCGCAGCTTCACGCAGAATGTCGACACCATGTCGGTGAGCGGCACCCTCGACGGCGCCTTCGAGGTCGGTGCGCGCACCTGGTACTGGGATGTCAACGCCGTGCTGGGCTATAATTACGCCCGCCAGGTCTTCACCGGCAACATCAACACCTCGCTGCTGCGGCAGGCACTCGGCCCGATTTCGCAGTGCACCGGGTCGTGCGTGCCCTTCAACATCTTCGGCGGTGTCGGTTCGATCACCCCGGCCATGCTGGGCTTCGTCGGCTTCACCGAACGGTCGCGCAGCGAGCAGAAGCTCAACGACTATACGGCCAACCTGAACGGCACGCTGTTCGACATGCCGGCCGGACCGGTTGGCTTCGCAGTCGGCTATGAACATCGCAACCAGACGGGCAGCTTCACCCCCGATCCCATCGTCGAGGCCGGCTTCTCGGCCGACATTCCGGCGCGCGGGTCGAGCGGCGCCTTCAAGGTCGATGAAGTCTATGGCGAGCTTCGCGTGCCGCTGCTGTCCGACATTCCGTTGATCAACTCGCTCGAGGTCGATGGCGCCATCCGCTATTCGAAATATTCGACCTTCGGGGACAATACGACCTACACCGGCAATGTGCTGTGGAAGCCGTTCAGCGATCTGCTGCTGCGCGGATCCTATGCCACCGCACTCCGGGCACCGAGCATCGGCGAGCTGTTCGGCGCGCCGTCGCGCTTCGATGGCGGCGCCTTTGACCCGTGCAACGACATCAACGGCACGCTTCCCGGCAATACGCCGGTCTCCGCCACGGTGCGGACGAATTGCATCGCCAACGGTGTGCCGGCCGATGGCAGCTATGCCGTCGATGCCGCCGGTGCATCGGTGCAGACGGGCGGCAACATCAACCTGCAGCCCGAAACTTCGCGGACAATCGCCTTCGGCGGTGCCTACAGCCCGGCCTGGGCACGCGAAAGCGGCTTCGCACGGACGCTGGTGATCGAGGGCAACTACACTGATGTGAAGCTGGACGGCGCCATCGCCTCGGTGCCCGCCGACCTGACGCTGGCACGCTGCGCACAGACGGGCGATCCGCTGAGCTGCAACAACATCCAGCGCACGCCGGCAGGCTTCGTCGGGGTGGTCAACGGCATCCTGCAGAACATCGGCGGCATCCGGGTGAAGGCGTTCGATATCAACTTCACCTATCGCTCGCCGGAAACCAGTGTCGGCTCGTTCGGGCTGACCTGGAACAACACCTGGCTGATCCGCTACGAGGAGTCGGTGCCTTCCACCGGCGGCTTCACCGTCATCGACCGTACCGGCACCACCCGCGGCAGCCCGGTCCAGTCCTATCCCAAGTACAAGGCCAACGCGATTCTCGACTGGGCAATCGCCGGCTTCACCGCCTCGTTCACCGGCCGCTACATCAGCGGCACCACGGAGAGCGCCAACGGGCGGCGGCTCGACCGCATCCTCTACGGGGATGTGCAGCTGGGCTATACGCCATCATTCCTCGACGACCGGATCACCTTCACGGCCGGCGTCAACAACGTGTTCAACTCCGGCCCGCCGCCCTGCTTCAGCTGCACCGGGCCGAACTTCGATCCCACCACCTACGACATTCCGGGTCAGTTCGGATATCTGCGGGTCGCACTCCGCCTCTGACGCCGGAGATCGGACCCATGCCGAATGGCCGGGGGGCTCGTGCCCCCCGGCGGCCTCGGTTCGTCCTGGCCGGGCGCCACTCCCGGCATCACCCCCGCGCGGGCGCGGCAAACTAGAGCCCGCCGCGCGGCCGCGGCAACTCCAGATCGCCGCGCGAACGCGGCAACTCCAGATCGCCGCGCGGCCGCGGCAAGTCGAGCCGGCTGAACCTTGCCCGCATTACCAGCCGTGAGGTGCGGCAGTTCGGGCACGTGTGAAGCCGGTTCCCTTGGTCAAGCAAAGCCTCTAGGCAAACGCCGATGCGCGCCTCCTCCCTGCTCAAGCGTCTCGCCTCGCCGGCGGTGCCCGCCTATGGCTTCAAGGGCCTCAATGCCATCGCTGCCTTTGTCGCCACCGCGCTGCTGGCACGGCACGCCGGTCCCGCCGTGGTCGGAGACTATGGCTTTGCCGTCGTCACCGCCACGCTGATCGCGCTGGTGGCGATGCGTGGCCTGGATTTCGTGGCGCTTCGCGAGATCGCCGGCGCGCTGCGGCAGAAGGACAGTGCCGCCGCAGCCGGAATCCTCTTTTACGCGCAGCGGTGGATGCTGGTGGCGGGCCTGCTGCTGTCGCTGGGGTGGGCCGCCCTTGCCGCAACAACGCCCGTTGCCGCACAGCTCGCGGTCGATCGCGGCGCGCTCATCGCCGCCGGGCTCGGCATCGGCTCGGCGGCGCTGCACAAGCTGGGGCTCGGCGTGCTGCGCGGCATCGGCAAGCCCGTGGCGGGCCAGTTCTTCGAAGGCATCAACAGCCTTTTGTTCGCCGGCCTTGTCGCCGCTGTCGCCTGGCAGGGCTTCGCCATCGATGCACGCACCGCCGTGCTGTTCTTCTTCGGCTGCCAGCTCGTGGCGGTGGCGTTCATCTGGCTGCTGATCCGCAGTGCTGCCCGGGTGTGGCAGGCGCGCACGCAGGCCGATGGCAAGGCGCTCACTGCCGCCGGGCTGCCGATGATGGCCACCCAGGGCATGCAGATGTTTTCGGACTGGCTGCTGCTCGCCCTCATCGCCGGTGCCGCGAGCGCCGCCGACATGGGGGCGATGCGCGTTGCGATGCAGATCGTCATCGCCATCACGCTGGTGCTCACCACCGGCGAAACCTATCTCGCCGCCAAGGTGGCCGGAGACATTCGCGCCGGCCGGCCCGATCTGGTCTGGTCCCGCCATCGCCGCGCCTCGCTCGCCATGCTGATCGCCTTCGGGCCGCTGATGCTGGTCTGCGTCATCTTCCCCGAGCAGCTGCTCTCGCTCGCGTTCGGCCCGGCCTTTGTGGTGGCGGCGCCCGCCCTCGCCATCCTGTCGCTCGGCCAGGCGAGCAAGGCGATCACCGGCCCCGTCGGCGGGCTGCTCAGCATGGCCGGGCATGAGCGCGTGCTGTTCCTCACCACCACCTTCGGCGTCGTCCTGCTGGTGGCGCTGGCGTTGCTGCTGGTGCCGATCCTCGGCCTCACCGGGGCGGCCATTGCCCATGCCACCACTGCCACGGTGCGCAACATCGCCAATTATCTGGGGGCGCGGCGCTATATTCCCCGCAGCCCACCGCCGGCCGGCTGAGGCTCATCCCAGCTCGGCGCGCACCGCAGCACTCGCCCAGTCGGGCGTGCCCGCCACCCGCCAGATCTCCTTGCCATCGGCGCCGTAGAGCACGCTCATCGGCAAGCCCTTCACCTTGAGCGCCTCGCCCAATGACCCCGGCTGGTCGAGCACCGGCGTCAGCACCTTGAACTTGCCCTTCGCGAAGAAGCCATCCACCGCCTGCCAGCCTTCCATGTCCTGGCTCACCGGAACCACCAGCAGCGTGTCCGCCCGGTCGCCGGCCAGCGTATCGAGTGCCGGCATCTCGGCCAGGCACGGCGGGCACCAGGTCGCCCAGAGGTTCACCAGCACACGCTTGCCCCCGGCGCCGGCGATCACCTTGGCGAGGCTTGTCTCGCCCTCACCGGGCAGCTCCAGCCGCACATCGGGCGCCGCAGCACCGGCAAAGCGCGTGTCGATGGTGTTGAGCATCAACTCGCCGCCCGGCTTCGATGCCGTCGCTGCCGGGTTCGCTTGCGGTGCCCCGGTGTTTCCCTTATCGCCGCCATCACCGCAACTCGTCGCGAGCATGAGCGCCGCCACCGTCAGGAGTCTTTTCGCCGTCATGTCGGAACCCTCTTCCAATCCGCTGTGGGGCGGCCGTTTCGGCGCAGGCCCCGCAGCCGTGATGGCGGAGATAAACGCCTCGATCGGTACCGACAAGCGGCTGTGGCAACAGGATCTTGCCGGCAGCCGCGCGCATGTGACCATGCTGGGCGCGCAGGGCATCATACCGATGGCCGATGTCGAGGCCATCCTCGGCGGGCTCGCGCGCATCGAAACCGAATATGCCGCAGACGGCGTGCCCGAGGATATCGCCCTCGAAGACATCCACATGACCGTCGAAACCCGGCTGCGGGACCTGATCGGCCCCGGCGCCGGCCGGCTGCACACCGCACGCTCGCGCAACGACCAGGTGGCCACCGATTTCCGGCTGTGGGTGCGCAGCGCCTGTGCCGAGGTCGATGAAGCGCTTCTGGCGCTCATCGAGGCACTGCTGGCCCGCGCCGAGGACCATGCCGATACCATCCTCCCCGGCTTCACCCATCTGCAGATCGCCCAGCCGGTCACCCTCGGCCACCATCTGCTGGCCTATGTCGAGATGGCGCTGCGCGACCGGTCGCGCTTCGCCGATGCCGCCGCCCGAATGAACGAGTGCCCGCTGGGCGCCGCCGCTCTCGCCGGCACCGGCTTTCCGATCGATCGCCACGCCACTGCCGCCGCCCTCGGGTTCGCGCGGCCAACCGCCAACAGCCTCGACTCGGTATCGGACCGCGATTTCGCGCTCGATTATCTGGCGGCGGCGGCGATGACCGGGCTGCACCTGTCCCGGCTCGCCGAGGAGCTGATCATCTGGGCGAGCCAGCCCTATGGCTTCATCACGCTTCCCGATGCCTGGTCGACCGGCAGCTCGATCATGCCGCAAAAGCGCAACCCCGATGCCGCCGAACTGGTGCGCGCCAAGGCCGGCCTGCTGCTCGGCAACTTCCAGCGGCTGGCTGTCATCATGAAAGGCCTGCCGCTCGCCTATTCGAAGGATATGCAGGACGACAAGCCGCCGGTGTTCGAAGCGCACGACACGCTGGGGCTGTGCCTCACCGCCATGACCGGCATGGTGGCAACGATCGGCTTCAACACCGCCCGCATGCGCGCCGCCGCCGCCGCCGGGTTCAGCACCGCGACCGACCTTGCCGACTGGCTGGTGCGGGAGGCCGGCGTGCCGTTCCGCGAGGCGCACGACATCACCGGCCGAGCCGTCCGCGCCGCCGAAGCTGCGGGCACCGATCTCGACGGGCTGTCGGACGATGATCTCGCCGCCATCGACGCCCGCATCACTCCGGCGGTGCGCGGCGTGCTCAGCGTCGAAGCCTCGGTCGCCAGTCGCACCAGCTTCGGCGGCACCGCACCCGCCAATGTGCGCGCCGCCATTGCCGCCGTGCGGGCGCGGCTGTGATCCGGCCGGCACTTCTGCTGGCGCTGCTGGCGCTCGCGGCGTGCGGCAAGCAGGGCGCGCTGCGCCCGGTCCCGCCCGCCACGCCGCCGCAAAAGCCGGCCGATGCCATTCGCCCGCTCACGCCCGAGGAAATGCTCAAGCTGCCGCCGCAGGCGATCCCCGGCCGTGTCGACGATCCGCTGTCGCAGTCGCAGGATCGGCCCGACGACCGTTTCAACCTCCCGCCACCCCGCTAGAAAACAGAACGACATGGACCATTTCACCATCAGAAACGGCGTGATGCACGCCGAGGATGTCAGCCTGGAGTTGCTCGCCAACGAGGTCGGCACGCCGCTCTATGTCTACAGCACCGCCACCATCGAGCGGCATTACAACGTCTTCGCCGCTGCCGTGTCGGGCCTTACCGATGGCAACCCGCTGGTGGCGTTCGCCGTCAAGGCCAATCCCAACCTGTCGGTGCTCGCCACGCTGGCGCGGCTGGGGGCCGGGGCCGATGTCGTGTCGGGCGGCGAGCTCGCTCGTGCGCTCGCCGCCGGCGTGCCGCCCGAGCGGATCGTGTTCTCGGGCGTCGGCAAGCAGCTCCCCGAGCTGCGCGCCGGAGTCGAGGCCGGCATCCTGCAGTTCAACATCGAATCCGAAGCCGAAATCCGCATGCTCGGCGCGGTGGCCGAGACGCTGGGCAGGACCGTGGAGGTCGCCATCCGCATCAACCCGGCGGTGGACCCCAAGACGCATGGCAAGATCAGCACCGGCGGCGCCGATGCCAAGTTCGGCATTCCCTGGGACCGGGTGCCGGAGGCCTTCGCCCTTGCCGCCCGCCAGTCCCACCTGCGCCCCGTCGGCCTTGCCGCGCCCAGCGGCAGCCAGTTGACCGACCTGGGCCCGGTCGAAGACACGATCCGCAAGCTCGGCGCCCTCGCCACCGATCTCGAAGCGGCAGGCCATGCCATCAAGCGCATCGATTGCGGCGGCGGCCTCGGCGTGCCCTACCGCGCCGACCAGCCGTCGCCGCCCAGCCCCGCGCACTATGCCGCCATGGTGGCACGCGCCACCGCCGGCTGGCGCTGGCGGTTGATGTTCGAGCCCGGCCGCATGATCGTCGGCAACGCCGGCGTGCTCGTTTCCACCGTCATCCTCACCAAGGAAGGCGCTGCCCGGCATTTCGTCGTCGTCGATGCTGCGATGAACGATTTGCTGCGGCCGTCGTTATACAACGCATGGCACGATATCCGCGCGCTGCGCCCCCGGCCGGAGCGCTGCACCGCCACCGTCGTCGGCCCGATCTGCGAAACCGGAGACACTTTTGCCGAGGACCGCGAGATCGAACCGGTCGAAGCCGGGGACCGGGTGGCCTTCATGACCGCGGGTGCCTATGGCGCCACCATGGCCAGCACCTACAACTCGCGGCCGCTGGTGCCCGAGGTGATGGTGTCCGGCGGAAATGGGCGATCGTGAGCCAGCGCAACCAGCCCGAGGCGATGCTGGCACTCGATGCACGGGCGCCGTGGTTGTGAAGATGCCGCTGTAAGGAGAATTCGATGACGAGCGTGCGCACTGCTGTCTTTCCGATTGCCGGCAAGGGCACCCGCTTCCTGCCTGCCACAAAGGCCGTGCCCAAAGAGATGCTGCCCGTCGTCGACAAGCCGCTGCTGCAATATGCCGTCGAGGAGGCGCTCGCCGCCGGCATCGAGCGGCTGGTGTTCGTCACAGCCCAGGGCAAGGGTGCCATGGAGGATCATTTCGACATGGCCTTCGAGCTCGTCGAGACGCTGCGCGCCAAGGGCAAGACCGCCGAGCTTGCAGCCGCCAGCGAAATGGTGCTCGATCCCGGCCGCATCCTCTCGGTGCGCCAGCCGCAGGCGCTGGGGCTCGGCCATGCCGTCTGGTGCGCCCGCCATGTCATCGGCAACGAGCCGTTCGCTGTGCTGCTGCCCGACGAACTGCTCTGGAACCCCGCCAATCCCGCCCTTGCCGAAATGGTCGAAGCCCATGCCAGGCTCGGCGGCAATCTGATCTCCGTCCTCGAAGTGCCCGCCGAGCACACCCACCGCTATGGCATCGTCAGCCCCGGCGCCACCGACGGGCTCATCACCGAGGTCAAGGCGCTGGTCGAAAAGCCCGCACAAGGCAGCGCCCCGTCGCGCCTCGCCGCCATCGGCCGCTACATCCTGCAGCCCGAGATCATCACGCTGCTCGCCGACGCGCAAACCGGCGCCGGCGGCGAGATCCAGCTCACCGACGCGATGGCGCGCCTCATCGGCAAGCAGCCCTTCCACGCGCTCACCTTCACCGGCGAGCGCTTCGATTGCGGGGACAAGGCCGGCCATATCACCGCCAACATCGCCTTGGCGCTGGAGCGCCCCGACATCGGCCCGGCAGTGGCCGAGTGGCTCCGCGGCCGGACGATCTGAGTCAGGCTGCCACCGCCGGGCGGGCGATGCCCGGCAGATAAAGGCTGAAGGTGGCACCTTCGCCGGGCACGCTGGCGCACAGCGCATGGCCGCCATGGCCATCGGCGACTGCTTTCACGAACGCCAACCCCAGTCCCACGCCGCCTGCGTCGCCGCTGGTCCGGAACCGGTTGAACAACTGCGCCTGGATCTCCACCGGCACGCCAGGGCCGGCATCGCTGATGTCGAGCCGCCAGGTGTCGCCGGTTCCCTCCAGCCGCACCCCGATCATGCTGTCTGCCGGCGCAAATTTCACGGCATTGCCGAGCAGATTGATCACCGCGCGAAGCAGCAGGCCATGGTTGCCCCAGGCAATGGCTTCCCGCTCCAGCCCCTCGCCGATGATGCGGATGCCGCGCGTCGTCGCCAGCGGCCACAGTTCGTCCACGGCTTCGGTGGCAATTGCGGCAAGATCGATCTCCGACATCGAATAGCCGCCGGCATCGGCGCGGGCGAGTTGCAGATAGCCATCGGCCAGGCTGATCGTGCGCCGTGCCAGCTGCCGCAGCCGTTCGGCGGTTTCCGCTGGCAGCCCCGCCGTCCGGTCCACCAGCGCCAGGATCGACGCCTGGGGTGCGCGCATGTCGTGGGTGAGCAGCTGCAGCGCCTCCTCGCGCGCCGCTTCGGCCCGGCGCAGCGCCGAGATGTCGGCAAAGCGCACGATCCAGCCCAGCGGTGCGCCATCGGCATCGCGCCAGGGCGTGAACCGCACTTCGCGCGCCGTCCCGTCGCTGGCAGTAAACTCGCCGCGCCAGCGGCTTTCGGGATCGGCCAGCGCCGCAGCCCCGAAGGGCGGGAGGTCATTGCCCGCCAGCGCAGCATCCACCGCTCCGCCGTGCAACTCCGGCCCGAACAGGTCCTCGGCCGCCGCGTTTGCAGCCACGATCGCCCCATTCTCGCTCACCAGCACCGTGGCGTCGGGCAGCCCGCGCAACGCCGCATCGGCAAGCCGGCGCAGCTCCTCCACCCGGTCGATGGTCGCCGCCAGCATCTCGGTGGTGCGCGTGACGGGATCGCTGGCGATGAAGCGCCTGCGGTGCGGCAGCCCCAGATCGCCGAGCGAATTCAGCTCGCGCGTCATCCAGTCGTTCACCACCACCAGCCGCCGCCACGCCCATAGCGGCGGCGCCGCCAGCAGCGCCACTGCTGCTGCGGCCGGCTCCGCCCAGCGCCCGGTCAGCACCAGCCCCGCTGCCGCGAGCAGCAGCACCAGCAGCATCAGCCCGATGCCGAACAGGCCGGCCACGCCGGGTCGCAGGATCAGCATGCCGACCATCACCAGCCAAAGCAGCACCAGTGCCAGCGCCAGCGATCGGCCCGGCTCGGCCGTCTGGATCATCCGCCCTTCGATCAGGTCCGCCGCCAGCGTGGCATCGATCTCGAGCCCGGACATCGGCCCGCCGCGGCCCGAAACGGCAGTGGAGAATTGCGCGCCAAGGCCTGTCGCCGTCACCCCCACAAGCACCACCCGGTCCCGGATGAAATCCTCGGGCACCTCGCCGGCGAGCACCGCCGAAATCGGCACAGTCTGGAAGCTCCCGGCCGGGCCGCGAAAGCCGAGCATCCGCTCGCCGCGCCGTTCCAGCCGGCCGTCCATCGCGGTCGGCGGGGGCAGGGCGGCGAGAGCGGCTTCCCCCATCGGCCCTGCCACCAGCGCGGCGATATGCGGCCAGCGCTGTTCTCCATCAAGCGCCAGGTCGAGCCGCCGCACCACGCCATCACTGTCCTGGCGAACGGTGCTGTGCCCGGCCAGCGCGCCAACCGGTGGCGGATCGGCGTCATGGCTGCGGCCATTGGTGCCGGGCACGCGGATCCGCACCGGCATTGCAACCGGAACGCCAGCGGCCTTCGCACGCAGCACGGCGGCAGACACCGTTTCGCTGGCCTTGCCGTCGAACATCACTTCATAGCCGATCGCGCGCGGGCCCGCCGCGGCGAGCGCGTCGATCACCGCGCCATGCCGGGATGCCGGCCACGGCCAGGGGCCCAGCTCGGCAAGGCTGGCATCATCGATCCCCACGATCAGCACTTCGCGCGATTGCGGCACCGAGATGATCTGCAATGTGGCATCGTAAATGGCCTGGTCGAGCCGGACCAGCGCGCGGCTCTTGTTGAAGACCAGCACCGCCACGCTCATGAGCGTCAGCACCAGCAGCCATTCGCGCAAAAGCGGGCCGATCTGCGCACGCGGACTTCGAACATGCATCGCCGTCTCGCCCGCCCGGCGCCTGCCGATCATCCAGACAATGTCGCGCCGGACACATCGATGGTGCCGGGTTGCACCCAGTCCTCGAACAGCGGCAGCTCCGGCGATGGCAACGCCACAGGTGCTGAAGGATCCGGCAGTACCTCGGGCGGCGTTGCCGGCCGGTTCGTGCGTGGCTTGCCGGTGCGGCGAGCCGCCTTCACGCTGCGCACCATGATCGGCGGAGCGCCTGCGACAAGCTCTTCGGAGTCGCCGGCAAGCGACGCGGCCACCGCCACCGGCGCATCGACCCTCAGCGCGTTCACATCATCTGCGCGCGCGGGCGCAAAGCCGCGCAGCAGCCCCTCCTCGGCCAGCTGCTCGGTCGGCTCGAGCTGGCTGAGCCGCTGTTCTATCCGGCCGGTCAGCACGACCCGGTGCAGGGCATCGATCCGGATTCTGGACCGCGATGGCAGCATCAGGCGCTTGCCGCCCTCGATCTCGATGCGGGCATGGCTGTTGGCGCCGGTTTCCACGATGTCGCCCTTTAGCAGCGTCATGCCCAGTGCCAGCGGTGTCCCGTCCGCCATCCGTGCCGATCCGGCAAAGCCGATCACCCGCGCCGGCAGCGCCTCCACCCTCAGAAGGGCCGCAGGAATCTGCACCATCGTGCCAGCCCGCAGCCGGGCGTCCAGCGGCTTGCCATTGGCCATTGCAAGCAGATGCGCGGCATCGTCGCCCGCCAGACCCTTCGACGCTATGTCTTGAAAGGTTTCGGGCGAACCGACGCGGTAGTATAGCGGCGCTTCATCCGTCAGGTCCTGATCCATTTTCGGCGAGTTCAGTGCCGGCGCTGCCATCGGCAGTGTCAGCAACATGATCGCCGCTATAGCGCGCCCCTTTGCCACCCGTTGTCCCTCGCCGTTATTTGGCTGGGCCAGAAAAGGTTCGTTTACACCTCTTAACGTGGGTTAACTTAACCTTCTAACCTCTCCAATCTATAGCCGAAACTATAGACTGACGCCAGCCTTAGACCATTGTCGGGGCGCAGCGCCAATCGGCTCCTGATCTGCGAAACATGGGCATCGAGCGTGCGGCTCGGAATGTCGGGGTTC
>JBBSPR010000019.1:0-20742 GCA_038258615.1 Sphingomonadales bacterium | reverse complement strand
TGCAGGGCGGCGCGCTCGTCCGCGTCGATACCGGTGTGCGCGAGGGTGCCGAGATCAGCATGTTCTACGATCCGATGATCGCCAAGCTGATCACCCACGCCCCCACCCGCGCCGAAGCCATCGCCGCCCAGGCGGCAGCGCTCGATCGCTATCTGATCCGCGGCATCAGCCACAATATCGATTTTCTCGCCTCGATCATGGGCCATGCCCGCTTCCAAGCGGGCGAGGCGGTGACCACCGGCTTCATCGCCGAGGAATATCCGGAAGGCTTCCACAGTGCGCCCCTCGACACCGAAACGCGCGACGCGCTGATCGCCACCGCCGCGGCGGTGCAGTTGATCCGCGCCGATCGGGCGCAGGAGATCGACGGCCAGCTCGGCACGCACGCACAAAGCCTGTTCAGCCCCGATTGGGTCGTCCAGCTCGGCGACGAGCAGGTGCCGGTGACGGTGCAGGGTGACGACAGCGGGTTCGACATCACCTCCGAGGGTCGAAGAATCAGCCTGAAAACCGATTGGCAGCTCGGCCAGCCGCTGCTCGAAGCGGACATCGCCGGCACGCCGCGCAGTATCGCCGTGACCGAGAAAGGCAGTTTCCTGCAACTGACCACCCGCGGCGCCATCCACAAGCTGCGCGTGCTGACACCGCGTGCTGCCGAACTCGCGCGCCACATGATTGCCAAGGTGCCGCCGGACCTCAGCAAGTTCCTGCTCTGCCCGATGCCAGGTCTCGTCGTCAGCGTCGCAGTGGCGGCCGGCGACAAGGTCGAAGCGGGCCAGGTGCTCGCCACGGTGGAAGCCATGAAGATGGAGAACATCCTGCGCGCAGAAAAGTCGGGCGTGGTGGCGAAGCTCTGCGCCAAGGCCGGGGATTCGCTTGCTGTCGACGCGGTCATCATGGAATTCGAAGGCTAAAGATACGCTGAGAGCGCCTGCCAGTGCGCTTGCTTCCAGGCCAGCGGCCGCGCGAGTGCAGCACTGCTCGATGGCAAGGCAAGCATCGGCACCCCGGCGCCATGCAGCAGCGGCATCCCGTCCTTCGCGGCCCTGGCGCCATTGAACGCAACCAGCCGCAGTACCGGCAAACCCTGCAGCAGCCCCGGCAGATCGCGGAGGTCCGCGGCGCGGATCGCGCTGTCGAGACTGCCGGCGCGCGTGGCCGCGCCGATCACATCCCATAGCCCGATGCCGGCTTGCAAAAGTGCCGTCAGCCGGGCGGGATAGGCAAGTGCTGCCATGTCTGCCCCGGCAAGCGGCCCCATCAGTGCCCAGAACTGATTGCGTGGGTGCGCATAGTAGCGGGCGGCGGCCAGCGACGCGGCGCCCGGCAAGCTGCCGAGGATCAGCACGCGCGTGGTTGCGCTGACCACCGGCGCCAGTGGATTCGCGTGTCGGTCGGAACTGTCGATGGCCATGGGTCTTGAAATCATGAACGCCGCCCGCGCGCCAGCGCCAGCGCCTTTTCAACAGCGCAAGCAAGGAGACGATCCATGGATGACCGTGCAATCAGCAGCAGCCGCGAAGCCGCCGTTGCCGAGGGCGAACATGTCGAGCAGTCGCTGAGCGATTCCGAGCGCAGTGCCAGCAAGCCCGAGGGCGCGATGCAGGCCGGCGCGCGGGTTTACCCGGAGCCGCCCTTCCCCGAAGTGCGGCACCCCAAGCCTGGCGACGAACACAAGCTCGATCCGGCGCCGATGTATGACGCGCCTTTTTACCAGGGCTCGGGCAAGCTCACCGACAAGGTGGCGCTGATCACCGGCGGCGATTCGGGGATCGGCCGGGCGGTGGCCATGCTGTTCGCGCGCGAGGGCGCCGATGTGGCGATCGTCCATCTCGATGAAGAGCGCGATGCCAATGAGGCCGCAGCCGCGGTGGTGGCGGAGGGCCGGCGCAGCCTCGTGCTGAGCGGCGATGTCGCCGACCGTGCGTTTGCCGAACGGGCTGTCGAGGAAACAGTCGCCGAATTCGGGCGCATCGACATTCTTGTGAACAACGCCGCCTTCCAGCAGCATGTCGGCCAGATCGAGGACCTGTCGCACGAGCAGTTCGACCGCACGATGCGCACCAACCTTTATGGCAGCTTCAACATGGTGAAGGCGGCGATCGCGCACATTCCGTCGGGCGGGTCGATCCTGCACACCGGCTCGGTGGTGGGGATGCGCGGCTCCGGCGAGCTGGTGGATTATTCCATCAGCAAGGCGGGGCTGCACGCCTTCACCAAATCGCTTGCCGCCATGCTGGTGGGGCGCGGCATCCGGGTCAACGCCGTGGCGCCGGGGCCGGTGTGGACGCCCCTCAACCCCTCAGACCAGGCACCGGACAGCATTGCCGAGTTCGGCAGCAGCGTGAAGATGAAGCGCCCGGCGCAGCCCGAGGAGCTGGCACCGGCATTCGTGTTCCTCGCATCACCGCAGACCGGCAGCTACATCACCGGCGAGATCCTGCCGGTGCTGGGCGGCGGCTGAGGGTCAGCGTCCGAGCCAGCCCCGCAGCCGCGTGATCGCCTCTGTCACTTGGGGGCTGCTCACTGCAAAGCTGAAGCGCAGGTGCCGGGGGCCATCGATGGGGTCGAAATCCCGGCCGGGTGCCAGCGCCACGCCGGTTTCTTCAAGAATCCGGTGCGCAAGTGCTTGGGAATCGTCGGTCAGATGCGCAACATCGGCATATATGTAAAAGGCGCCGTCAGGGGGTGCGATCCTGTCCAGCCCGAGCGACGGCAGAGCGTCCAGCAACAGCGCGCGGTTGCGGGCATAGGTGGCACGGTATGACTCCAGCTCGGTGGTGCAGTCCATCGCCACAAGTGCGGCGTGCTGGGAGAGGCTGGGCGGCGTGAGGAACAAGCTGCCCATCCGGGCGCGCGCAGCTTCGATATCGCTCTCGGGCACCACCAGCCAGCCCAGCCGCCAGCCGACCATCGACCAATATTTGCTGAAGCTGTTGATGACGTGCGCTGTCGGCTCGAACCGCAGCATGGAGGCAGCCGGCGCGTCGAAATGCAGGCCATGATAGATTTCGTCGGAAACGATGGTGATGCCGCGCGCCCGGCAGACCGCGGTGATCGCCGCCAGTTCGTTCTCGTCGATGACGGTGCCGGTGGGGTTGGCGGGGCTGGCGATGATCACACCCTGCGGTGCCGGATCGAGTGCGGCAAGTGCTGCGGCGGTCAACTGATAGCGATCGGCGGGCCCGCAGGCGATCTCCACCGGCACCATGTGCAACGCCTTCAGGCTGTTGCGATAGGCGACATAGCCCGGCCGGGCGATGGCCACCCGGTCGCCCGGCGCGAAACTGGTGGTAAGCGCCAGCACCAGCGCCGGCGACGCGCCGCAGGTGAGGATGATCTGCTCGGGGCTCAGCGCAAACCCTTGTGTTTCAACCATGTGGCGGACGATGCGGGCCTTGAGCGCGTCGGATTCCCAATAGCCCATGGCGTCGATATCCAGCACCCGGTGCGCTTCGGCGATCGCCGCTGCCGGGGCGCCGGTGCTCGGCTGGCCGAAATGCATGGCGATGATGCTGCGCCCCTCCGCCTTCAATTGCAGCGCCCTGCGACTGAGGGTGATGGCATGGAAAGTGTCTATCGCTGCGGTCATGCCACTGCGCTTGGCACAGCGCGGCATGGATTGCACTATGGGGCGGCTGCGGCCACGGCAGGGCGGGCGAGCGTGGCGAAAAAGCCGGGCTTGCTGCCGGCCGCCGCGGCTTCGAAGAGCTGCGCAGCCAGCGCGCCATAGCGGCCGCCATGCGGAGAATTCGCAAGCGGCGCGAGCACGTTGGCGGCTTCGGGCAAGCGGTCGGCATGGGCAAGCGCCACTGCGAGATCAAGCGCCAGTTCATGGACCTGCGGGGCCAGCCGCCAGGCGGCGAGCAGCACATCGAGATCATTGTCCGAGAGCCGGGCCGTGCGGGCACCCTTGGCCAGTGCATAGGCGCGCAGCGTGCGCCAATCATCGGGATTGGCTTTGAAGCTGCGGACCAGCAGCCGGAGCGCTGCGGCACGGTCTTCGGGGGTCGTCCCGGGGGTGGCTTGGGCACGCCAAAGGAGCAATCGGGGATCATCAGGGGACGTTTTCAGGAGCGAATCGAGCCGGGTTTCGGCCTCCTTGCGGTCCCCGAAGCGCAGCGCCAGCAGGGCGAGTGCGCGTTCGGCCAGCGGATCGCCGGGGTGCTTTGCGGCGGCGGCCATGACCACCTCGGTGGCACGATCCTTGATCGGGGCATTGGAAGGCGCCACTTCGAGATCGGCGAGCGGCAACAGCACATCGCGCGCCGAGGCGGGCAACCGCGTGACCGTGGCGGTGGCGGGGGTGATGGTGGGGCGCTTGAACACGCTGTAGGTGAAGGTGCGCCCGGTCAGATAGTTGCGGAGCCGACCCTGGAACTTGCCCAGATCGGGCTCGACATGCAGCTGGAAAGCTTCGACCGGATCCGCACCGCCGTTGACGGCCGCGAGATAGGCCCGGAACTTTTCGTTCTGGCCTTCCGCGCGGAACAGATAATGGGTGAGCGCCCAGCTCTGCGCATAGAACATGGCGGTGGCTTCGCCCTGCCCTGCCCGAATGCGCCGCGCCAGCAGACGCTCCATGGGCAGCCAGTTGCCGCGCCGCAGCCAGCGGGCGCGCAGATCATTCACCCCGCCGAACTCGACCTTTTCGGGCTGAAACCGGGCGGTCATGAAATATTCGGCAAAGCCCTCGACATACCAGGCGGGATAGGCGGCAGCGCCCGAGGCGAGCATGAAGTGATGCGCATATTCGTGAAGCAGCGCGGCAATGCCCAGCGAGCCGTTTTCCGCATAGGCTACCACGCCGCCGGGGGATGCCACGTAAAAGCCCGCCACGGTGGCGGGCAGTCGACTGAACGGCCGGGCATCGGCAATGTTGCCGAGCAGATAGACATCGAGCCGCGGCTCGGGCGCGCGCTCGGCCCCGGCGGTGGTGAGCGTGATGAGCAGGCTGCGAAAATCCTCGAGCAGGGCAACGCGCTCGCGGATCGCCTTTTCGGAGGTGTTGGCATGCAGCCGGAAATGCGCGGATTCGGCCATCAGCCATTCACCGCGGGCAGGGCTGGCCAGGAGCACGGCGAAGCACAACACGATACGCAACATGCTGTTGTTCTGGCAGCGTTTCATGACAGTGTGAAGGCAGGAACGCATCACGGCGCCTCCTCGGACTCCTCCTGCGGCTTGGCGAACAGCGTGTCGAAAAACAGCTGGCTGTTGCCGGCCTCCGCCGTGGTCATCAGCGTTTTTGCGAGGATGGCGAGGCGTCCGCCGTGCGGGTTGTTGGCGACAGGTGCCAGGATGCGCGCTGCAGCGGCCGGCCGGCCGGCGTGCACCAGTGCAGCAGCGAAATCCACCGTGACATCGGGCACCTGCGGCGCCAGTTGCCAGGCGAGTTGCAGCACATCCAGATCGGAATCGCTGAGCCGGCTGGTGCGTGCACCGCGGGCCAGTGCATAGGCGCGCAGCGTGCGCCAATCCTCGGGGTTGGCCTTGTAGGCGCGCACCAGCGTGCGCAGCGCTTCGGCACGGCCCTCGGGCGTATCCTGCGGTGTGGCTTCGGCGCGCCAAAGCAGCAAGGTTGCATCACCGGGGGCGTGTTCGAGCAGTGCGTCGAGGCGACCGGCGGCCTCCTTCCGGTCCCCGAAGCGCAGCGTCAGCAGCGCCAGCGCCCGCTCGGCCATCGGATCTCCCGGGTGCCGGGCGGCGGCCTTTGTGATGACCTCGATCGCACGGTCTTTCTGCGGCGATCCGGGTTGCAGCCGTTCGAGGTTGGCGATCGGCAGCAGCAGGTCTTCCGCAGCGACCGGGAGCTTGCGCACCACCACGCTGGCCGGCGTGGCGGCGGGCCGCTTGAAGCGGGTGAAGGTGATCTTGCGGCTCATGAGATAGCCCCGCAGCCGGCCCTGAAAGGCGCGAAGATCCGGCTCGACATGGGCCTTGAACGCTTCCACCGAGCCGGTGCCGCTGGCGACCGCCTTGAGATAGGCCTGCAGCCTCGGCACCTGGCCGGGGGCGCGGAACATGTAGTGGGTAAGGCCCCAGCTCTGCGCATAGAAGCGCGCACCGCCAGCGACGGGTGCGGCGAGAAGATCCTCCATGGGCAGCCACTCGGTGCCGACAAGCGACGAGGCACGACTGCGATCGACCGCGCCGAACTCGACCTGATCGGGCGTGAAGCGCGCGGTCATGAAATACTCCGCAAAGCCTTCGATATACCAGGCCGGATAGGCGCCGCTGCCCGAGGCCAGCATGAAATGATGCGCATATTCGTGCAGCAGTGTGGACAGGCCGAATTCGACTGTGACGGCATAGGCCTGCACGCCGCCCGGCCCGGCGGTGTAGAAGCCGGCGATATTTGTGCTGATGCGACCGAACGGCGATGCCTTGGCAATGTTTTCGACGAGATAGACATCCAGCTTCGGCGCGGGGGTGGTGCCGACGTTGGTGAGCGCGCCGAGCAGGCCGCGATAGTCTTCGAGAAGTGCTGCACGGTCGCGGATCAGCTGTTCGGGCACATCGCCGTGCAGCCGAAAATGCTCGGTCTCCGCAACCAGCCATTCGGCCTGTACCGGGCCTGGAACGGCGAACAAAAAAAGGAGCATCCACTTGCGCATGTTTGCAAGCTGCCACGGCGAGGCCATAAAATGAAGGGCTGCTCGCTACACGAGTTGCCGTGCAGCCCCTTCATGCGCCAGCAGCCAGGCCTTGCGCGCCATGCCGCCGGCATAACCGGTGAGGCTGCCCGAGGCGCCGATCACGCGGTGGCAGGGCACGATGATGCCGATCGGGTTCTGGCCATTGGCCATGCCGACGGCGCGGGCGGCGCCCGGCTGGCCGATGGCTTCGGCGATCTGCGCATAGCTGCGGGTTTCGCCGGGCGGGATGGCGCATAGTGCTGCCCATACGCGCTGCTGGAAGACGGTGCCGGCAGCGGCGGTGGGGATGCGCTGGAGTGCCGAAAGGTCTCCGGCCAGATAGGCGGTGAGCGCCTCGACCACGGCCGCTGGTGTGTCACCTTCCTCAAGCGTGACCGGCCCATGGTGGCGGGTGAGCAGGCGCCGCAGCCGCTCCTCGAAATCGATGAAATCGAGCGCCGCCACCGCCCCTGCGGCAGTGGTGACGATGAGCAGCGTGGCGAAGGGTGCCTCGAAACGGCTGAGGGTGAGATTCATGGCCGATGGTCTCCGCTGGCGGCGTTGGCGAGGGGTTTCGTTGTGCGCGGCGAGGAAAAGCTCGTTGAAGCGGCGGACGCTGGTGAAGCCGGCTTCGGCCGCCACATCGGCCATCGGCATGTCGGTGCGATCGAGCAGCTCTACGGCGCGCGCGAGCTTGCCGGCCTGGGCAAGCGCCACAGGGCTTACCCCGAGATGGCGTGCGAACAGGCGGCGCAGATGGCGTTCCGACAGGCCGAGCCGCTCCGCCAGCGCCGGCAGCGGCGGCGTTTCTGGCTTGGAAGCCATGGTGTCATCGAGCAGCCGCATGGCGCGGGTGACGCTGGCCTTGCTACCGCTGGACGCGGGCGTACCGGCTGCTGCATCGGGGCGGCAGCGCTTGCAGGCGCGGTAGCCCGCCGCCTCGGCCTCGGCGGCCGCGCGGACGAAGCTGCAATTCTTCAGCAGCGGCGGGCGCGCCGGGCAGACCGGGCGGCAATAGATTCCGGTAGTGCGCACGCAGGTGTAGAACCGGCCATCGAACGCCGGGTCGCGGCGGATGAGGGCGGCGTGACACGCTTCGGGGGGCGGCAAGTCCATGCCTGGCTTCTACCGCGCCCCGGGCGCCAAGTCTGGCGGTTTTCGGACGTGGATGCCGCTCAGCTGCGGCAGGCGAACTGCCCGGCGCCGGTGAGCCCGCATTCGGCGCGCTGGCCGCTGCGGTTGAAGCCGATCCGCGCTGCATCGAGGCGGCGGGTGACATCGGCAACGGTGTTCACCGGCTCGCCGTTCAGCGTCTCGATGATGTCCCCCGGCTTCAGATAGCCGAAGCGGGCGGCAGGGGCGCCGCCGGCGATCTGCACCACCACCACGCCCTTTTCGGGAAGCCCTGCCCCCAGCTCCTGCGCATAGGCCGGGGACAGGTTGGCGACGGTGACGCCGGCGAGGATGCCGCGCCCGGTAATGGGAGTGAGCTGGCGTGCCGGCACTTCGGGCGGCGCGGCGAGCGTGACGGTGACCGGCTGCTCGCGGCCTTCGCGCATCAGCACCACCTGCAGCTTCTTGCCCACACCTTCGGTGGCGAGGCTGTAGCGGAGCTGGCCGCCATCTGCGACTTCCTTGCCATCGACGGTTCGCAGCACATCGCCCACGCGGATGCCGGCCTGTGCAGCGGGGCTGCGCGGCGCCACGCCCGTGACGAGCAGGCCGCCGGGGCGGTCCATGCCCGCCAGTCGCGCGCTCTCGGCGGTCAGCGCCTCGCCTTCGAGGCCGATCCAGCCGGAGACGAGCTTGCCGGTGTCGGCGGCTTGCAGGAAGGTGCGCAACATCTTGCTGGGAATGGCGAAGCCGATGCCCTGCGAGCCGCCCGAGCGCGAGAAGATGGCGGTGTTGATGCCGATCAGCCGGCCCTGGCCATCGAGCAGAGCGCCGCCCGAATTGCCGGGGTTGATGGCGGCGTCGGTCTGGATGAAGAACTGCCAGTCGGACACACCGAGACCGGTGCGCGCGAGTGCCGAGACGATGCCGGTGGTGACGGTCTGGCCCACGCCGAAGGGGTTGCCGATGGCGATGGTGATATCCCCGACTTCGGCGCGATCCGAATCGCCCATGCGGATGACCGGCAGCTTTGCGCCGGCGGTATCGACCTTGAGCAGCGCCAGATCGAGCCGGGCATCGGCAAAGACCAGCTTGGCCTTGTATTCCCGCCGGTCTGCCAGCGCCACGAGGATCTGGTCGGCGCCGGCGACGACATGGTTGTTGGTAACGATATAGCCGTCGCCGGCCACGATGACGCCCGAGCCGAGCGACTGCTGGACGCGCGGCTGCGGGGTGCCGCCGCCGAAGAACTGGCGGAAGAACGGGTCGTTCATCAAGGCGTTCTGCTGGCGCTGCACGGTGGCGGTGTAGACATTGACCACTGCCGGGGCGGCTTCCTTGACGATCGGCGCGAAGGAGGCGGTGGCACCGGCCTGGCTTGCCGGCACGGCGCGGGTGATGGGCGTTGTGTCCATCGGCGGCAGGCTGTCGGTGACGCCGCGCGCACCGGGACCGACCCCGCTGCCGGTGGCCTGCAGGGCAAGGGCGGCGCCGGTGGCGAGGCCGAGCAGGGTGCCGGAGATGACCTTGGTGCGGGTGCGCATCGGCGTTTGGTTCCGTCTGGATGGGGGGCTCTGCATTGCGTGGAGGCCCTGAAGGGTGGATTAATGATGGCAAGGAGTTGGGAATGAAGCTTTGGCATTGCAAGGCGCAGAGCGGCTTCGCACCTCCGGAGGATGCGCGACGGCTCGCTCAAGCCCGGCCGGGCGGGCGGCGCGGCCAGCGCGCCGAACCGCTTCGACGATTCGCGCGGGCTTTGCCCGCGCTGATGAAAGGATAAGGGATTGAAACTCTGGCATTGCAAGGATGCGCGGTCGTTCAGGGTGTTGTGGGCGCTCGAGGAGCTGGCGGTGGAGGGGCTGGGGCTCGACTATACGCTGGAGATGCTGCCGTTTCCGCCGCGGTGGCGCGCGCCTGAGTTTCTGGACGAGAATCCGCTCGGCACGATCCCGCTGCTGGTCGATGGGGCCACACGGATGACTGAAAGTTCCGCGATTTGCCAATGGCTTGCGGTGCGGCAGGCGAGTGCGATGGCGGTGGGGGCGGACGAGCCGGACTTCGGGACGTGGCTCAACTTCCTGCACCAGGGCGAGGCGACGCTGACCTTTCCGCAGACTTTGGTGTTCCGCTATTCGGTGCTGGAGAAACCGGAGAACCGCAATCCCAAGGTGGCGGCGGACTATCTGAAATGGTTTCTGGCGCGCACCGCCATAGCCGAGGCAACCCTTGCCGATGGCCGCGATTGGCTGTGTGCGGGGCGGTTCACGGTGGCGGATATTTCGGTGGCCTATGCGCTGCTGTTTGCCGGAACGCTCGGGCATCTGGACGCTGTCGGCCCGAATTTGCAGGCTTTCTGGGGGCGTTGCCGGGCACGCGAAGGGTTTAAAAGGGCCAAGCAGCGGCAAGGTGGGGATGGTTTGGCGTGAGAACGGGCAGTTTCGGGGCATGAGTCGGAGGTTTTGCGTTGCGCAACTGGTGGTGGGGTTGGTGGGTGGCAGGGCCGCTCATCGCCCTGATCGGAATTGTCGGATTGATGTGGCCTGATGGCGGATTTGACGAGGCACAACTGCGGCCGCCGCCGGGCGTGCCGACAGCACTTGTCGCCGCCGGCATGTCCGGCCGCGACGCCATGCTGTCGCTGGGGCCGCAGCGCGACGCCATGGTGGAACGATCGCGGCTGGTGACCTCGGGCGTGCTGGCCGAGGCGATTCGCGCCTCCTCTGCCGAGGCGATGCGTGACGGCACGCGGCCGATCCCGGCGGAAAGGGCCGAGCAGCTGACACCGCACTACGGCCACCAGCTGGTGAGCGAAGTGCGGTGGACGGTGCGCGGCCAGCGGCTGGAGCTGGGCTCGCTGCTGACCGCCTGGGTGCTGGAGGAAGGGGCGGTGACACTGCAGCGGGTGGTGGTGTTCGACAATGAAGACCTGGCGGACAATCTTTGGATGTGGGCGCATGAGCTGGCGCATGTGGAACAATATCGGCGGCTGGGGGTGGATGGTTTTGCCCGTGCCTATCTGGCCGACTGGAGCGCGATGGAGGCGGAGGCGACGGTGCGCGGCAACAAGGTGGTGGCGGCGGTGCGCAGGGAGCAGGCCGAGGCGCCGATTCGCTGGCTGAGCGAGGCGCCTCAGCCCGCGGCGAAGGGCGCTGCGGCCACAACGTCGGCGAGCAGAAGCGGGCGGTAGAGGTGCGGGACCAAGACGCCGCCGCGCGCCGGCTCCCACTTCAGCGGCTCCAGCGCATCGGCATCGAGGGTGAGCGCCACCAGCCCTTCGACGCCGGCGAACCATTTGGCAGCGGTGGGGCTGGCCTGATCGAGGGTGCTGAGATGGATATAGCCATCGCGCAGATCGTCGGGCGAGCCGGCGAATTCGCCATCGGCCTGGAACTGCGCCCATTCGTGCGGACGCAGCAGCTTGATGACGGGCTGCATCAGTTGCCGGAGGACGCGGCGGCGGCGGCCCTGCGGACGGGGACCTGGACGTTGCACAGATCGAGGCCGCCGGCGGGGCGCACGAAAAACCCGGTGCGGTTGGCGCGCGCCGCCTTGTAGCGGGCGAAGCTGGCCGAGTCGGTGTCCATCACCTCGAAGCGCGGCGGATCGGTGAGGTTGGTGCCGAGCGTGGCGCGGGTGACGGGCGTGCGCTCGGCCTCACTGGCATAGACGCCCAGCGCGGCGGTCCCGCGCGGAAGGCTGGCATGGGCATCGAGCCCCTCGATGATGCGGCCGACAACGGCGAGGTTGCGATCGAGATGGCGCGGCGCATGGCCGATGATGGCGTAGAGCTCGGTGCCGTCCCCGACATCGGGGGGTGCTTCGCGGCCGACGCCGACCATGCCGTAGCAATGCGCCAGCCAGACGGTCTTGGTGCGCGGATCGCGCCCGGCGGGCCAACTGTCGATGAAGCCGGCTTCGGCATAGGGATCGGCGAAATTGAGCTTGGTGAAGACGAAGCCCTGCTCGGGCATTTCATATTCGGCGGGCAGCGGCGGCAGCGGGATGGGGAGCGCGGGCGCATCGGCAGGGCGGGGGCGGGCGGCCCATTGCACGACATAATTGTCCTGCACCCGGGTGATGGCGCCGCCATCGAAGCGGCCTTCGGCGACGAGCTGTCGAATGGTCTTGATGTGCATCGGCGCGAAGGCGGGTGCGAGTTCGAGCACCATGCGACCGCGGGCGGTTTCGAAGACGATGATGTTTTCGAGTTCGACAGGGCGCCAGTCGCCTGCGGGGGCCGCTGCGATGACGCTGCCGGGATCGGCGATGGCCGGTGCTGGAGATTGGGCAACGAGCAGCAGGGATGCGGCAGCGAGCAGGGCGGCGCGGATCATTCCGCTTCAAACTCCAGCGCCAGGCCGTTGATGCAGTGGCGGCTGCCGGTGGGGGCCGGACCATCGGGGAAGACATGGCCGAGATGGCCGCCGCACTTGGCGCAATGCACTTCGGTGCGGACCATGCCGAGCGAGGTGTCGGTGGTGGTTTCCACGGCACCCGGCTCGGCATCCCAGAAGCTGGGCCAGCCCGAGCCGGAGTTGTATTTGGTGCGCGAGCGGTAGAGCAGCGTGCCGCAGCCGGCGCAGTGATAATCGCCGTCGCGCTTCTCGTCGTTGAGCGGCGAGGTGAAGGGACGCTCGGTGGCGTGCTCGCGCAGGATGGCGTGCTGGGCGGGGGTAAGGGCTTTTTCACTCATGATTCGAGTTTGCCCGGTTGCGCTTCGAGTGGCAACCGCGTGAGGGCATCGAGGGCGCCTTGCAGGATCCAGCTGGCGGCGAGCCTGTCCACGCGGTCGGCGCGGCGGGCGCGGCTGAGATCTTCGGCGATCATCGCGCGCTCGACGGCCGCCGTGCTCCAGCGTTCGTCCCACAGCAGGATCGGCAGGCCGAGCACGACGAGGTTGCGGGCCAGCGCGCGGACCGACTGGGTACGCGGACTGTCAGACCCGTCCATGCTGAGCGGCAGGCCGATGACGAGGCCGGCGATGCGCTCCGAAGTGGCAAAGGCGCGGAGCTTTTCCAGATCGGCGCTGAACTTCGTCCGCGCCAGCGTGCTGTGCGGGCTGGCGAAGCTCCAGCCGGCGTCGCAGGTGGCAAGGCCGATGGTCTTTGTGCCGGGATCGAGCCCGGCGAGGCGGCCACCGGCGGGGAGTGCTGCTGCAAACTCGGCAGCGGTGCCGGTGATCAATCCAGATCTTCCGGCATGTCCACCGCCGGTATCGAGGCGCCGGCAAAGGCGCTGGTGCGGCGCTCGACATCGGCGCGCAGATTGGCCCAGAACAGCGGGTAATCATACACATGGAAATTGTTGCCGGGCAGGATGAAGGCGGTGAACTCGGCCGGTGCCTCGCCGATGCTCAAGCGCCCATCGGCCATGCACTGCGCGCCAAGGCCCTTGGGCGTGATGGTGCCGCTGGAGAAATCGACTGCGGGCACCAGGCTGCCGAGATTTTCCGACTGGTCGACGCGGCGGGTGCCGGCCTCGACGTTGAGCTGGTTGGTGCACAGCATGGTGGTGCCGCGGCGGGGGCGGCCGGTGAGGCCATCCTCGCTGTCAAATATCTCGCGGATCGGGCCGATGTCCGCAGGCTCGGCGAAGCTCTGCCAGCTTTGCAGGCAGCCGGTCTGTTCGGCAGTGGTGCAGGCGGGAAGCCCGAGGGCGGGCAGATCGGCCTCCACCGAGAGCGGCCAGCCGGGAGCATAGACGGCGACGATGCGCGCCATGAGCGGCGTGCCGGCGACACGCTCCTTCAGGAGCCGGTAGAGGTGCAGGCTGCCCTGGCTGTGGCCGGCGAGGATGATCGGCCGGTCGGCAGGCTGGGCGGCGATGAAGGCCTCGAAGGCGGTGACGACATCGCCATAGGCGAGATCGAGCGCGCGGCCGGCGGTGACCTTGTCGGACGCGAGGAAGGTGCCGAAGGTCGCCTGGCGGTATCGGGGGGCCCAGACCTGGGCGACGCCGTTGAACAGGCTGGCCTGCAGGCGGAGGAACTTGTCCCCCTGCTCGGCCATGCCGGCATCGGCGATGGGGCCGTTCCAGCGCTTGCGATCGAAGAAGCTGGTCGGCTGGATATAGAAGACCGCGACCGCAGGGGCCGGGGCGGCGCGATAGCCTTGCGGCGCCCAGCGGGTGGGATCATCGGTTCGCTGTGGATGGGCGGACCAGCCGGCGGGCTTGCTGTAATCGGCCGGCGGCCCGGCGGTGCTGGCGGTGAACGGCTCGCCGGGGACCAGGGCGGCACGCATGATCTGCATCCCGAACAGCCAATATCCGATCAGCCCCGCGATCACGAGCATGATGAGGATGGCGATGACCCAGAGGAAGCGGCGTGCGAGCATGGATCGCCTGTAGCGAGGAAAGCCGGGCGGCGGAAGGGATGCGGCGTTCAGCCATAACCCAACTGGCGACCTGCGAGATCGAGCATGATCTCTTCCGACCCGCCGCCGATGGCATTGACGCGCACCTCGCGGTAGATGCGCTCGACCTTGCTGCCGGTGATGTAGCTGGCACCGCCGAGCACCTGTGCGGCCTCGCGCGCCACCGCTTCAAGCATCCGGGTCGCCTGCACCTTGAGCATCGCATAGTCCGCCGGCTGGCCCTTGCCTTCACGGTGCTGCCATGCGGCGAGATCGACCCAGGCCTGGGTGGCGGCGATCTGGCGCTCGCAATCGGCAAGCTTGATGCGGATCGACTGGTGCTGCGAAAGGCGCTTGCCGAAGGTTTCGCGGGTGGTGGCCCATGCCACCGCTTCCTTGAGCGCCACGCGCGCCATCGCGCAGCAGCCATGCGCCATGCCCAGCCGCTCCGAATTGAAGTTGCGCATGATGCCGGCAAAGCCGCCATTCTCGGGGCCGATGAGGTTTTCCGGCGGCACCTCGACCGCATCGAAATGCAGTGCCGCGGTGTCCGAACAGCGCCAGCCCATCTTGTCGAGCCGGGTGCGCGACACGCCGGGGCGATCGGCCTCGATGAGCATCAGCGAAATGCCGGGAATGCCGGCACCACCGGTGCGGACGGCGACGGTGAAATAATCGGCGCGCATGCCGCTGGTGATGAACATCTTTTGCCCGGTGACGACATATTTGTTGCCGACCTTCTCGGCCTTGGTGCGCAGCTGTGCGACATCGGAGCCGCCCGACGGCTCGGTGATGGCGAGTGCGATAATCTTGTCGCCGGCAAGCACATCAGGCGCGATGCGGCGCTTCATCTCGTCCGACCCGAGTGCCAGGATCGGCGGCAGGCCGATGCTGTGCGTCATCAGCGAGGCGCCCAGCCCCCCTGCCCCGGCGGCGGCCATTTCCTCGGACTGGGTGAGGCCGTGGAAGATGTCGAAGCCGTGGGCGTGGCCGCCATATTCTTCCGGATAGTTGAGGCCGAGGATACCGGCTTCGGCGGCGAGCTTGTGAAGGCTGCGGGGAAGTTCGCCTTCGGCCTCCCAGCGGTCGATATGCGGATGGACATGCTGGTCCATGAAGCGGCGCACCGACGCGGCGACCGCCTCATGGGTTTCGTCATAATAGGGAGAGCGGGCGCGCCATTGATCGAAGCTGGTCATTGCCCGTTGTGCGCGGTTTTGCGGGTCGCGTCAGCGCTTCAATTGAAGGGGGGGCTGCCAAACAAGGGGTCCGGGGCCGAGGCCCCGGCCGCCGGAGGCACCCTCACTTCTTCAGCCGCGCCGCATAGGCCTTGCGGAACTTCGCCAGCTTGGGCGCCACCACCGCGGCGCAATAGCCGTTGGCGGTGCCGTTCCGTTCGAAATAGCGCTGGTGATAGGCTTCGGCGGGGTACCAAGGGGCCTGCGGCTCGATGCTGGTGACGATGGGATCGTCCCAATTCTCCTGGTGGCGGGCGATGGCGGCGTTGGCTTCGGCCGCCTGCTCGGGGGTGAGCGGGAAGATGGCCGAGCGATATTGGGTGCCGGTATCCCCACCCTGGCGGTTGAGCGTGGTGGGGTTGTGGGTGACGAAGAAGATGTCGAGCAGGTCGGCATAGCCGATCTGGGCGGGATCATAGGTGACCTTGACGGCTTCGGCATGGCCGGTGCGGCCGCCGCAGACGGCTTCGTAGCTGGGGTTTTCGACGCTGCCGCCGATATAGCCGGATTCGACATGGTCGATGCCCTGCACGGCATCATAGACGGCTTCGGTGCACCAGAAGCAGCCTCCGGCGAGGATGGCGGTGGCGGCGGAATCGGTCGTGGTCATGGCGGGTCTCCGGGAGGCGGGCTGCTGCCCAGCAGTTAGGGATTCGGGCTGCGCGTTGAAAGAGGCAGCGGGTCGCATGAATTATTCGTGAGAATTGCCGGAAGAATCGCAAAATGGCGGCTTCCCGACTCGCCGCGATGCAGCGTGAATGTTATCCACAGCCTAACGACTCGGGAATCATGAACATTTCGACCTTAAGCCGGTGGGCTGGGGCCGTTTTGGTGGTGAGGCCACGAGCCGAAAGAGCATGAGGGGTCGTGCGGTGAATGCATATGAAGCCAATGTCTGGAATGTATCTGCGCGGGTGAGCGCCTGGCTGCGCGGGCTGGTGCGCATGTATCGTCGGCCGTTGATGGTGCTGCTCGTTGCCAGCGTGACGACGGCGGTGGGGGTGAGCGCCGGCCAGTCCGCAGCGCCGGACATGGTGCAGGACCCGGTGGCGCTGACTTTGCGCTGAGGCTGGGCTGACCTTGCGCTGACCCTCTCAGCTTGCGGGCTTTGCTTGGCCCGGGGTGCCTGCTAGGCCGTGCAGGCGGCGCGAGGCGCTCGCGGAAAGCTGGGGATGACGCATGGCGGAGAGGCAGACGGCTGCCGAGATCGAGAGTGCCCTGCCAGCGAAGCGGCCGGTCGACATGCCCCCGGTGGGTGGGGCCTATGCCTATTATGTGCTCGGCGTGCTGGTGCTCGTCTATGTCATCAACTTCGTCGACCGGCAGATCCTGGGGATTCTCGCCGAGGATCTGAAGGCCGATCTGGGGCTGACCGATGCCGATCTGGGCTTTCTCTATGGCACGGCGTTTGCGGTTTTTTATGCGCTGTTCGGCATTCCGCTGGGGCGGCTGGCGGACAATTGGGTGCGCGTGCGGCTGTTGTCGACCGGGCTGTTCGTCTGGTCGGGGATGACCGCACTTTCGGGGCTTTCGACCAACTTCGTGCAATTGAGTGCGGCGCGCATCGGCGTGGGGGTGGGTGAGGCTTCGGCCAGCCCCTCGGCCTTCTCGATGCTCTCCGACTGGTTTCCGCGCGAGAAGCGGGCGACGGCACTCGCGATCTATTCGTCGGGTCTCTACATCGGCGGCGGCATCAGCCTGTTCATCGGGGCGGTGGTGCTGCAGGCTTGGAAGGACGCCTATCCGGTGGCGGGGCCGTTCGGGCTGGTGGGGTGGCAGGCGGCGTTCCTGGCGGTGGGGCTGCCGGGGCTGCTGCTGTCGCTGTGGGTGGCGACGCTGAAGGAGCCGATCCGCGGGCGTGCCGAAGGACTGCCCGAGCCGGCGAAGGTGGAGGGCGTATGGCGCAAGCTGGCGGCGGATATTGCGAGCGTGATTCCGCCGTTCACGCTGATCAATTGCGCGATGCTGGGAATGCGGGTGTTCGCGATCAATCTGGCCGTGCTGTGCGGATTTGCCGGGCTGGCATTTGCGCTGGGGAGCGTGACCGGGGACTGGCCGCAGTGGATTGCCATCTGCCTGGGCGGCTATGCGGTGACGAGCTGGGCGCAATCGTTGAAGCAGCGCGATGCGCCGACCTATGCGCTGATCTGGGGAACGCCGGCGTTCGTGCTGATGCTGGAGGGGGCGGGGACCATTTCCTTTGTCGGTTATTCGCTCGGCTTCTGGATCGTTCCCTATGCGATCCGCACCTTTGTGGTGCCAATGGCGGCGGTGGCGGCGGAGACCGGCACCGAAGTGCCCTGGTTTGCGACGACGCAGATGGTGGCGCTGCTGGTGGGCGGTTGGGGAGCAGCCGGGGGGTTTCTGGGCGTGGTGATCGGCGGGGCGGTGTCGGACTGGTTCAAGAAGCGCAACCCCAGCGGGCGGATCCTGGTGGCGTCGCTCGCCGTGCTGGTGCCGGCGCCCTTCATCTGGTTGATGTTCACCACCGACAGCCTGGGCATGTTCCTGATCTTCAACATCCCGCTGGCGTTCGGATCGATGTATGTGGGCATTGCTGCGGCGACGACGCAGGATCTGGTGCTGCCGCGGATGCGGGGGGCGGCGACGGCGACCTATTTCATCGGCACGACGCTGATCGGGCTGGGCTTCGGGCCCTATGTGACCGGGGCGGTGTCCAAGGTGACCGGCAGCCTTGCCACCGGTGTGCTGGCGCTGCTGCTGATGGCGCCGGTGACGCTGACATGCCTGTATCTGGTGTATCGCAAGCTGCCGCGTGCCGAGGCTTCACGCGTGGCGCGGGCGCAGGCTGCGGGCGAAGTGATTTGAGGGAGATTGGCACGTGAGAATCGATGAGCTGTTTTCGGTTGCGGGCAAGCGCGTGGTCATCACCGGCGGCAGCCGCGGCATCGGGGAGATGATCGCGCGCGGCTTTATCGAGAATGGTGCCGAGGTGATCATCACCGCCCGCAATGCGGCGGTTTGCGACGGGCTGGCGGGGGTGCTGGGGGAGCGCTGCACGTCGATTCCGGCTGACTTGTCGAAGATGGCGGAAATCGAGCGGTTTGCCGACGCGGTGGCGGCGAAGTGGGACCGGGTGGACGTGCTGTTCAACAATGCCGGGGCAAGCTGGGGCGCGACGGTCGAGGAGTTTCCCGAAGTCGGCTGGGACAAGGTGATGGACCTCAATGTGAAGTCGGTGTTCTTCCTCACGCAGAAGCTGCTGCCGCTGCTGAAGCGCGAGAATGCTGTGGGTGGCGAGATGAGCCGGGTGATCAACATCGGCTCGATCGACGGTCAGCAGGTGAGCGACCTCGAGACCTACAGCTATGCCGCATCGAAGGCCGGGGTGCTGCACCTCACACGGATGATGGCCAAATATCTGGCGAAGGACGGGATTGCGGTGAACGCGATTGCGCCGGGGTTCTTCCCGTCGAAGATGACCGCCGGGGTGGCGGAGATGGTGGGCGATGCGATCATCGAGGCGACGCCGCTCAAGCGCTGGGGGACGCCGGAGGACATGGCCGGGGTGGCGCTGTTCCTCGGCTCGCGCGCCAGCGGATTTCTTTGCGGGAGCACGGTCACGGTGGACGGCGGCTATAAGTCAACGGTCTGAGCTGCCGTGTTTTTGGGCAGGTGATGGGGGAAAGGGCAGCGCCACGGCGCGCTTTCAGCACCTTGCGAGCGCTGCCGCCGCGTGACGAGGGTGGCACATCCTTTGCATCACATCTTTTGCATATTGTTTTTGCATGGTGTTAGTGTCGGTCGTGAGGGCTGTACCGGCCAGCCGCCGATGGGGATTGCTGCGTGAAAAAGATCGAAGCCGTGATCAAGCCCTTCAAGCTCGACGAGGTGAAGGAGGCGCTCCACGAAGTGGGCGTGTCAGGCATCACCGTGACCGAGGCCAAGGGCTTTGGCCGGCAGAAGGGGCATACCGAACTGTATCGCGGCGCCGAATATGTCGTCGATTTCCTGCCCAAGGTGCGGCTGGAGGTGGTGGTGGATGACGACCAGGCCGAACGGGTGGTGGAGGCGATTGCCAATGCCGCGCGCACCGGGCGGATCGGCGACGGCAAGATCTTCGTGTCGAGCATCGAGGCCGCTATCCGCATCCGCACCGGCGAGCGCGATTCCGACGCGCTTTGATTGACAAGCGTTGGACGGGACATCAGTGATCTGATGTTGCGATGCGGCGGGGTTTTGAACATCGGTGGCAGCATGGCCGCCACACTGAGGGGACTGAACGACAATGGCTACCAAGGTTTCTGACATCCTGGCGATGATCAAGGACAAGGAGATCGAGTGGGTCGATCTGCGGTTCACCGACCCCAAGGGCAAGTGGCAGCATCTGACCATGGTTTCGAGCGTGATCGACGAGGACATGCTCACCGAGGGCTTCATGTTCGACGGCTCGTCGATCGCCGGCTGGAAGGCGATCAACGAAAGCGACATGATCCTGATGCCCGACCTGGAGGCGGTGTACATCGACCCTTTCTCGGCGACGCCGATGCTGATCCTGGTGTGCGACATCGTCGAGCCTTCGACCGGTCAGCTTTATGGCCGTGATCCGCGCTCGACCGCCAAGCGGGGCGAAGCCTATCTCAAGGCGACCGGCATCGGTGACACCATCTACATCGGGCCGGAAGCCGAGTTCTTCGTGTTCGACGATGTGCGCTTCGGGCTCGGCTACAACGAGGGCTTCTTTCACCTCGACGATATCGAGCTGCCAACCAACTCGGGCCGCGAATATGAGACCGGCAACATGGGCCACCGGCCGCGCGCCAAGGGCGGCTATTTTCCCTGCGCGCCGATCGATTCCGCGATCGACCTGCGCGGCGAGATGGTGTCGACCATGCTTGAAATGGGGCTGCCGTGCGACAAGCACCACCATGAGGTGGCCGCGGCCCAGCATGAGCTGGGGCTGACCTATGGCACGCTGGTGACGACCGCCGACCGGATGCAGGTGTACAAATATGTCGTGCACCAGGTGGCGCATGCCTATGGCAAGACCGCGACCTTCATGCCCAAGCCGATCAAGGACGACAATGGCTCGGGGATGCACACCCACCTTTCAATCTGGAACGGCAAGACGCCGCTTTTCGCCGGCGACGGCTATGCCGGCCTTTCGGAAATGGCGCTCTACTTCATCGGCGGAATCATCAAGCACGCCAAGGCGTGCAACGCCTTCACCAATCCCAGCACCAACAGCTACAAGCGGCTGGTGCCGGGCTTCGAGGCGCCGGTGCTGCTCGCCTATTCGAGCCGCAACCGCTCGGCTTCGTGCCGCATTCCCTATGGCACGGGCGCCAAGTCCAAGCGCGTTGAAGTGCGCTTCCCCGATGCGATGGCCAATCCCTATCTCTGCTACACTGCGCTGCTGATGGCGGGCCTCGACGGGAT
>JBBSPR010000018.1:0-20951 GCA_038258615.1 Sphingomonadales bacterium | reverse complement strand
ATCGCTGCGTGTCGGCGATACTGTCGGCACCGGTGTCGGTTCGGGCACCGGTGTGGGGGCTGGCACCGGTGTCGCGGGCGGAACGGGCTGCGCGACCGGTGCCGGTACGGGCGTGCCTGACGTATCGTCCGGCGTCTCCGGCTTCGCGGGGTCGATCGGTAGGTTGCTGGTCATCTGCCAAGCCTTAGCCGTCGCACGGCACAGGGGCAATCTTCGCCCGGCGGCCCCGGCGCGTGAAGGTGGCTGACAGTGCTGCGGCCCTCGCCTATGGGCAGCGGATGATCAAGTCCCTCCTGCTGTTCTGCGGCTCGCGCCCCGGCCATGATCCGGCGCATGCCGCCCTTGCCGCCGACCTCGGCACGCTGCTGGCGCGGCGCGGCGTCACGCTGGTTTATGGCGGCGGTGCCGTGGGGCTGATGGGCATCGCCGCGCGCGCCGCCATGGCAGCGGGGGGCCGCGTGGTCGGCATCATCCCGCGGCTGCTGATGACGGCCGAGATCGCCCAGGCGGGGCTGGCGGAGATGCTGGTGGTCGAGACGCTGCACGAGCGCAAGGCGTTGATGCACGCCCGCGCCGATGCCATCCTCGCCATTCCCGGCAGTATCGGCACCCTCGACGAGCTGTTCGAAAGCCTGACGTGGCGCGAGCTCGGCATCCACGACAAGCCGATCTGGCTGCTGGGCGACAATGGCTATTGGGCGCCGCTCACCGCCCTGCTTGCCCATATCGCCCGCGAGGGTTTCGCGCCTCCTGATCTCGACCGGCTGGCGCAGCCGCTGCCCGGCCTCGCAGCCCTTGACCAGCTTCTTTGCCGTTGACGCCGCCTGCAGCTTGACCCTGCCCGTCGCCACCCCCTAGACGAACGGAAACGAGCAAGCGAGGGACGGGATGGTTACGAACAACAAGGGCCGCATCAAGGTCGAGAACCCCGTGGTCGAGCTCGACGGCGACGAAATGACGCGGATCATCTGGCAATGGATCCGCGAGCAGCTCATCCTGCCCTATCTCGATATCGACCTGCGCTATTATGATCTGAGCGTCGAGAACCGCGACGACACCAACGACAAGGTGACGGTCGAGTCGGCCAACGCCATCCGCGAGTTCGGGGTGGGCGTGAAGTGCGCCACCATCACGCCCGACGAAGCGCGGGTGAAGGAATTCGGCCTCAAGCGGATGTGGAAATCGCCCAACGGCACCATTCGCAACATCCTGGGTGGCGTGGTGTTTCGCGAACCGATCGTCATCAAGTCGGTGCCGCGCCTGGTGCCGGGCTGGACCGATCCGATCGTCATCGGCCGCCATGCCTTTGGTGACCAGTATCGCGCCACCGACTTCCTGGTGCCCGGCCCCGGCAAGCTGACGATGCGGTGGGAGGCGCAGGACGGCTCGCAGAGCATCGAGCATGAAGTGTTCGAATATCCCTCCGCCGGCGTGGCGATGGGGATGTACAACCTCGATGATTCGATCCGCGATTTCGCCCGCGCCTGCCTGAACTATGGCCTGGTCCGCAACTGGCCGGTGTATCTCTCGACGAAGAACACGATCCTCAAGGCCTATGACGGCCGCTTCAAGGACCTGTTCGAGGAGGTTTATACCGACGAGTTCAAGGCGCAGTATCGCAAGGCCGGCATCGTCTACGAGCACCGCCTGATCGACGATCTGGTGGCGTCCGCGCTGAAATGGTCGGGCAACTTCATCTGGGCGTGCAAGAATTATGACGGCGATGTGCAGTCGGACATGGTGGCGCAGGGCTTCGGCTCGCTGGGGCTGATGACCTCGATCCTGCTGACGCCGGACGGCAAGACCGTGGAGGCCGAGGCGGCGCACGGCACCGTGACCCGCCACTACCGCATGCACCAGGAAGGCAAGCCGACCAGCACCAACCCGATCGCCTCGATCTTCGCATGGACCGGTGGCCTCAAGCATCGCGGCAAGCTCGACGGCACGCCAGCCGTCACCGCCTTTGCCGAAACGCTCGAGCGCGTCTGCGTCGAGACGGTGGAACAAGGTGCGATGACCAAGGACCTGGCGCTGCTGATCGGCCCCGATCAGGCGTGGATGACCACCGAGCAGTTCTTCGAGGCGATCCGCGCCAACCTCGACAGGGCAATCTCCGCCTGAGACCGCTGCACGAAAAAACGCCTGCCCGTTTGCGCGGGCAGGCGTTTTTCGTGTGCCGTCGGCAGCGCTCCTACCAGAGGCTGGCCTTGCGCCCCGAGATGTTGATGTAGAGGAAATCGCGCTCCACGCCCTTGGACGTGATCGCGCTCACGCCATGATAGCTGTTGTTCTGGCACGGGAAGAACACGCCGAGATTGGGCTTGGGGCGGATGGTGGCGACGATATCGACATTCTCGGGCCGCGGATGCCGCTCATAGCCCGTCACAGGCTTTTGCTGCTTGTGCTTGTAAACAAACAGATCCCCGCCCTCCATGCCGACCTCGTCGGGATCGGTGAAGTAGATGATCAGCGAGCATAGCCGGTTGGGGCGGTCGCAATGCGCCGGCTTGGCATAGCCACCGGTGCTCTTGTGGATATCGAGCCGGGTGAACAGATCGACCGAGGTGCGGCCGCGCAACGGCGACAGCACCTTGTTGGCGAAGCCATCGATCTTGTCGCGGGTGGACGCCAGTTCCTTCATCGTCTCGCGCGGCTCGACATAGCCTGGGTCGACACGCGACGCGCCGATATCCACCTTGAGCCCCATGTCGTCGATATGATCGGCGAAGATCGCGCGGAAGGTGTCGGCAAAGGCCTCGGAATTCACATAGTCGCCGAACGCCTTCCAGGCCGGCGAGCGCTGGGTGAGTGCGGAATAATTGGGGTCCCCACGATAGATATCGAAGCCCGACCCGGTGCGGCTGCCGACAAGGCCGTTGGTGGCGATCTGCTCTTCGAACACCTTAACGCCGGGGAAATCGGCGCGCAGGGCCGCGAACAGCGTTGGATCGATGATATCCTGCTTCACCACATGCGGAAATGGCGCTGCGACGACATCGGACTTGGTGATTTGCAGCATGGGCGGCGCTCCAGAGAAATGACCGGGCTGCCGATCCCTATCGCCGCCCAGACCGTGCGGCTGGATACGCGGTGGCAAACGGGTTGCCAAGTGGATTCGGGCCGTTGTGCCACAATGGGCGCCGGCAGGCCTGACGCATCGGCGCAGACATGCAAGTGTGTGTCATGGCCATTCCACTCGATTCGGTGAACTTCAGCGATGTTGCCGTGGTGATCGGTGCCGCCGGGCTGGTGATCCCGGCATTTGCCGCACTGCGGATCTCGCCGGTGATCGGCTTCATTCTCGTCGGCATCCTCGTCGGGCCGTTCGGCTTCGGCGCGCTCACCGATGCCCTGCCCTTTCTGTCCTCACTCACCATCTCCAATTCCGAGGCGCTGTTTCCACTGGCCGAAATGGGGGTGGCGCTGCTGCTCTTCGCGCTGGGGCTGGAGCTCTCGACCGAGCGGATCCGCACCATGCGCCGCATCGTGTTCGGCTTGGGCTCCGCGCAGATGGCGCTGTGCACCATCGTCATCGCGCTGCTGCTGCTGCCATTCATGCTCGGCCTTGGCACCACCGTGGCGCTGGCGCTGTGCCTCGCCCTTTCGTCCACCGCGGTCGGGCTGCAACTGCTCAGCAGCAGCGGCAAGCTCGGCACCCAGGCCGGCCGCACCGCCTTCGGCATCCTGCTGTTCCAGGATATCGCGCTGGCGCCCATTTTGCTCATCTTTTCCGCCGGTGCCGCCGTGGACGGCTTCGCCGCCAGCCTTGCCGTGTCGGCGCTGGCGCTGGGGACCATCATTCTCGGCAGCCGGCTGCTGCTGCCGCCGCTGCTTCTGCAGGCAGCGCGCACCCGCCGGCCCGAGCTGTTCCTGGCAGCGGCCCTGGTGATCCTCATCGCATCGGGCGCCATCGCCCATGCTGCCGGGCTGTCGCCCGCCATCGGCACGCTCACCGCCGGCATCATGCTCGCGGAGACCGAATACCGCCGGCAGATCGAAGCGGCCATCCTGCCGTTCCAGGGGCTGCTGCTCGGCGTGTTCCTGATCTGGGTGGGCATGCGGCTCGATCTGGCGGCGGTGTTCGATGCGCCGCTGCTCATCATCGGCGGCGTTGTCGCCGTATGTGGCGTGAAAGGCGGGCTGATCTACGCGCTGATGCGCCGGGCGCGTCGCAGCCGCGGCGTGGCGGGGCATGTGGCACTGCTGCTCGCCGGCCCTTCCGAAACCAGCCTCATCCTGTTCGGTGCCGCCACCACGCTCGGTATCATCAGCGGCCAGACTGCGGCGGTCGCACTTCTCGTGATCGGCTTTTCGCTCAGCATCGTGCCGCTGCTGGGGCTGCTCGGACAGCGGGTGGAGGCGCATTTCAACACCGACACTCCCGAGGGCCATGTCGCGCCCACCGAGACCTCGGAGGGCCGCACCGTCATCATCGGCTTCGGCCGGGTGGGGCGACTGGTGGCGGCGATGCTCGATGCGCATGACCAGCCCTATCTCGCGGTCGATTCCGATCCCGATACCGTCATCCGCCTGGGCCGCGCCGGCAAGAGCGTGATCTACGGTGATGCCCGCCGCCCCGATCTGCTCGATGCGCTCCACCTTGGCGAGGCGCGCGCCGTGGTGCTGACGATCGACGCCAACGAGACGCTCGACACACTGGTGCGGCTGATCCGCGAGCGGCACCCCGATCTCTGCGTCGTGGTGCGCGCTCGCGATGCCGACCATGCCTCCAGCCTCTACAGCGCCGGCGCATCGGATGCGGTGCCGGAGACGGTGGAAAGCTCGCTGCAACTGGCCGAAGCGGTGCTTGTCGATCTCGGCGTGCCGATGGGGCCGGTGATCGCGTCGATCCACGAGAAGCGCGCCGAGCTGCGCATCGGCATCCAGCGCGCAGTTGGCGACAAGCCGGGGCGGAGCTTCCGTTCGGCGCGCAGCCGCAGCAATTGAAGCAGCGTCAGGCCGGCAGCGCCCACTCCATGATGTTGAAATAGGGCACGCGCCGATAGCGATCGGCCTTTTCCGCCGGGCCACCCGTGGGCGCCGGCTCATCGAAGTGCACGAGCTGCAGCCCCTGGCCGAGCAGCGCCTGCATGTAGCGCATCATCGGCCGATGATGGTTGACGACATCGATGCCGCTCCACACCGCCGGCACCGGCCGCTCCTCGAGATAATGATCTATGGCGAAGTAGCGCTCGCCGGTCGGGGACCAGCGCCAGCTCGCCGGCATGCCGGCCGTGTTGAAGCCGTTGAGATTGGCGATGAGCAGCGTGCCCCCAGGGCGGATGGCGCCGACGATGCGCACCAGTGCCGCATCGAGATCGGGCATGTCGATGAGGGAGAGGTAGCAGACCACGAGGTCGAAAGCGCGGTCCAGCGCCATCGTCTCCGCCGGTGCCACGATTTAATGCCCGGCTGGATGAAGCGCACGCGCCTGCTCGATAAGGGTTGCCGCCGGATCGACGCCGGTTACCGACAGCCCCTCGGCGGCGAGCATGCGGCAGAAGCGGCCCTCGCCGCAGCCGACATCGAGAGCGGTGCCGAAGCCGCGCCCGCGCACCCGTGCCAGCATCGGGCCATCGAGCACATGGACGCGGCCGAAATCGCCCTCGCTGCCCAGATGCGCGATCCAGGCCGCAGCCGAGGCATCCCAGCCTGCCGCCACCTCAGCCGGCCAGTGCTGCCTTCACCGCGGCCAGCGCGTCGGCGGCCTTGCTGCCATCGGGCCCGCCGGCCTGGGCGAAATCGGCGCGGCCGCCGCCGCCCTGCCCGCCGAGCGCTGCCGAGGCGACACGGACCAGATCAACCGCCGAGCGGCTGCCGACGAGATCATCGGTGACGCCGACCGCAACCGAAGCGCGGCCTTCGTTGACCGTTATCATCACCGCCACCCCCGAGCCGAGGCGGCCCTTTGCATCATCGACGAGCCCGCGCAGCGCCTTGGCTTCGAGGCCTTCGACGATCTGGCCGAGAAATTGCGTGCCCCCCACCGCTTCGGGCGCGGCACCACCGCCGCCGGTCGCGGGGCCGGCCATTGCCAGCGCCTTTTTCGCATCGGCCAACTCGCGTTCGAGCCGCTTGCGCTCCTCGACGAGCGCTTCGATCCGCGCCGGCACTTCATCCGGGCGAACCTTGAGCGTGGTCGCCGCCGCCTTCAGCCGCATTTCCTGCTCGGCGAGCGCCATTCGCGCCGCCTCGCCGGTGAGCGCCTCGATGCGCCGCACGCCGCTCGCGACAGCACCCTCGGCGATGATCTTGAACAGGGCGATGTCGCCCAGCGCGCCCACATGCGTGCCGCCGCACAGCTCGGTGGAATAATTGGCGTCGTCCGTCCCACCCATGCTGAGGACTCGCACTTCCTCGCCATATTTCTCGCCGAAAAGTGCCAGCGCACCGGCTTCTATGGCGGCATCGGGGGTCATCAGCCAGGTCGAGACTGGTCGGTTGCCGCGGATCTGGGCGTTCACTTCCACCTCGATCGCGGCGATATCCTCGGCAGTCAGTGCCCGCGGCTGGCTGAAATCGAAGCGCAGCCGGTCGGCGGCGACGAGCGAGCCCTTTTGCGTCACATGCCCGCCGAGGCGGTGGCGGAGTGCAGCGTGCAGCAAGTGCGTTGCCGAATGGTTGGCCCGCAGCCGTCCGCGCCGCTCGGAATCGACCGTCAGCTGCACCGTATCGCCGACCGCTATCCGCCCAGCCTCGATGCGGCTGCGATGCGCGTGCAGCTTGCCGAGCGGCTTGCCGGTGTCGGTGACGAGCACCACCAGGTCGCTCTCGCCGCGCATCACCCCGGCATCGCCCATCTGGCCGCCGGATTCGCCATAGAAGGGCGTCTGGTTGGTGATGATCGTGACGGTATCGCCGGTGTCGGCCGATTGCACCTGTTCGCCGTCCTTCACCAGCGCCAGCACCCGGCCTTGCGCGCTGTGGCCCGAATAGCCGGTGAACTCGGTGGCGCCATGCGCTTCGAGAATGTCGAACCACACGGCTTCGGAGGCCTTTTCGCCCGACCCTGCCCAGGCGGCACGCGCGGCGCGCTTCTGCTCGGCCATGGCGGTATCAAAGCCACCGCGATCGACCTTGAGGCCCTGGGCGCGAAGCGCGTCCTCGGTCAGGTCGTAGGGAAAGCCGAAGGTGTCGTAGAGCTTGAACGCGACGTCGCCGGGCAGCGTCCCGCCGGCGGGAAGGTCCTTAACCGCAGTGTCGAGCAGCCCCAGCCCGCGCTCCAGCGTCTGGCGGAAGCGCGTTTCCTCGAGCAGCAGCGTCTCCTCGATCAGCGGCTGCGCGCGCACCAGTTCGGGGAAGGCAGCGCCCATCTGGCCGATGAGTGCCGGGACCAGCTTGTGCATCAGCGGCTCGGGCGCGCCGAGCAGATGGGCATGGCGCATGGCGCGGCGCATGATGCGGCGAAGAACATAGCCGCGTCCCTCGGTGGCGGGCAGCACGCCATCGGCCACCAGAAAGCCCGCCGAGCGCAGATGATCGGCAATGACGCGGTGCGAGGCGCGGGTGGCATCGTCCGACGGGCGGGTGCGCTCCTCGCTCGCGGCGATCAACGCCTTGAAGGTGTCGGTATCGTAATTGTCATGGACACCCTGCAGCACGGCGGCGACGCGCTCGAGGCCCATGCCGGTGTCGATCGAGGGCTTGGGCAGGTCGAGCCGCGTCTCCTTGTCGACCTGCTCATATTGCATGAACACGAGGTTCCAGATCTCGATGAAGCGGTCGCCGTCCTCGTCCGGGCTGCCCGGCGGGCCGCCGGGGATATGGTCGCCATGATCGAAGAAGATCTCCGAACACGGCCCGCACGGCCCGGTATCGCCCATCGACCAGAAATTGTCCGAGGTGGCGATGCGGATGATGCGATCATCGGAAATGCCGGAGATGCGCTTCCACAGCGACGCCGCCTCGTCATCGGTGTGATAGACGGTGACGAGCAACTTGTCCTTGGGGAGCCCCCATTCGCAGGTGAGCAGCGACCAGGCGTGCTCGATCGCCACGTCCTTGAAATAGTCGCCGAACGAGAAATTACCGAGCATTTCGAAGAAGGTATGGTGGCGGGCGGTATAGCCCACATTGTCGAGATCATTGTGCTTGCCGCCGGCGCGCACGCACTTCTGCGACGAGGTGGCGGTGGTGTAGGGGCGGCTCTCCAGCCCGGTGAAGACGTTCTTGAACGGCACCATGCCGGCGTTGACGAACATCAGCGTCGGGTCGTTCTGCGGCACCAGCGGGGCCGAAGGGACGATGCGGTGGCCCGCCTTGCCGAAATGCTCGAGAAAGCTGCGGCGAATGTCGTTGGATGAAATCATGGGCTATCGCTTAAGGCTTTGCCGCGCGCCACTCAAGCGTGCGCACTCACCAGCCAGACCGAGCCCGGCAGCGCCACCCGGCCATCGGCAGAATAGGGCGAATAGGCTGCACGCAGCGCGGCTTCAGCGGCGGCTTTCACCCCGTCATCGCCTTCGCGCACCACGCGTGCGGCGGGGCCGACCCGCATGCTGAATTCGACCGCAGCGGCGAGCGGATCATCGCCCTGCCCAAGCAGCATGTCGAAATCGAAGCGCTGGAGGTCGATGTCCTGCCAGCCGGCGGTTTCGAGGATGCCGGCGAGCCGCTCGGGATCGGCGAAGGCGAAGGGGCCGGGGGCCAGCGGATCGGCAGGCTCGGATGGCGGCAGCAGCGGCACCACGGCTTTGAGCGGTACGCCGGCCCAGCCATTGTCGGCCGGGGTGCGCCAGCAGGCGAAGCGCAGCCGGCCGCCGGGGCGGGCATGAGCATGGATGTTGGCGAAGGCGGCCGCTGGATCATCGAAGAACATCACGCCGAAGCGCGAGATGATCAGGTCCCGGTCCTGCTGGCCCGGCAACGTCGCGGCATCGGCTTCGATGAACATGGCCTCGCTGTCGAGCGCCTCGGCTCGCGCCTCGGCGACTTCGAGAAGAGGCTGCGAGATATCGACGCCGAGAACATCGCCGCCCTCCCCCACCACAGCCGCCAGTGCCAGCGCGGTTTCACCCGAGCCGCAGCCGATATCGAGAACCCGGTCACCGACCATGGGGGCGGCGAGGCTGAGCAGGGCGGCGGTGACGGGGGAAAGCGACAGGTCGAGCTTCGCCTGCATGTCCGCCCAGGTGTGGCCGGCATCGGCATTCCAATAGTCGCGCATCGCTTCGTTCATCGCCGGAGTCCCTGTCATGTTGGCGGTTCGGCGGCTCAGGGGAGCCGCTGGAAAAGTGCCGTCAGCTTGCGCATCAGCGGCGAGAACAGCGCCGCCTGCCCCGGCTGCTCGGCGGCGTGGCGGAGTGCTTCGGCGAGGGTGGGATAGGCGAAGGTCTGGTTGGCGAGATCGGACAGGCTGAGCTTGCCGCTGACCGCGAAGCTCGCCAGCGCCAGCAGTTCGCCGGCATGGCCGCCGACGATGGTGACGCCGAGCACGCGCTTGCCCAGGACAATGATCTTCACGAAGCCGCGCATGTCGGCCTCGGTGACCGAGCGGTCATTGTGATCGAAATCCTGGCGGAACACCTTGATATCGGGATGCAGCTTGCGCGCCGCAGGCTCGGTGAGGCCGACCTGCGCCAGCTGGGGATCGGTGAAGATGGCGGCCGGAAGTGCCGAATAATCCTTGCGCTTGCGGAACGGGAAGAGTGCATTCTGGATGACGGTGCGCGCATCCTGGTCGGCGGCATGGGTGAGGCGCGGGCCATCGCGGCAATCGCCGATCGCATAGATGCGCCTGTTGCTGGTCCGCAGAAAGGCATCGGTGATGATGCCGCCCTTGCCGGTCTCGACGCCGGCGGCTTTCAGGCCATAGCCGCTGATGCGGGGCGCGCGGCCGGTGCCGATGAGCAGGTGGGTGCCTTCCGCCGTGCGGCCATCAGCGAGCGTCAAGCGGATCGCTCCTGCGCTGCCGGCAGCCGCCGCAACCTCGGCGTTCTCGATGATATCGACCCCATCGGCGACGAGCTGCGTGCGGACCACATCGACTGCTTCCGGGTCCTCGCGCGGCAGCAGCCGGCCATCGCTGATCAGCGTCACCTTCGAGCCGAGCCGTGCGAAGGACTGTGACAGCTCGCAGCCGATCACGCCGCCGCCGATGATCAGGAGATGCTCGGGCTGTTCCTCGAGATCGAAAATGGTGTCGTTGGTAAGGAACGGCAGCTCTGCGAGGCCAGCGATCGGCGGGACCGCCGGGTCTGATCCGGTGGCAATGACGAACCGCCGCGCCGTCACCCGCTGGCCGCCCACCTCGATGGCGCCTTGACCGGTGAACACGGCGCGGCCGATGACAACCTCGACACCGAACCCTTCGAACCGCTCGGGCGAATCATGCGGCTCGATGATGGTGACCGCCTCCTCGACGTTCGCGCGGGCGTCCGACCAGCGCTGGCCGCCGCCATGCCGGGCGAGTTGCGCGGCATGGATCACTGCCTTGGACGGCACGCATCCCGTCCACAGGCATTCGCCGCCGAGCCGGTGCTGCTCGATGAGCAGCACGCGCGCGCCGAGCTGGGCGGCGCCGCCGGACGTAACCAGTCCGCCGGCGCCGGCGCCGATCACCACAAGATCATAATGAGTGGCGCGTGGCCGGCTTCGCTCAGGTGTCACAGGTCCTCCGTTCCACCACGCGCGTGTGCGAACGGCGCAGGTATCACGCCGTCCAGAACATCACATCTCTTCGGCGCTGTCGCCATCATCCTCGGGGCCGGCCATCAGTGCATCCGAAATGCCGGCGGCATTGGCGCGGATGATCTTCTCGATCTTGTCGGCAATCTCGGGATTTTCCTTGAGATACTTCTTCGAATTCTCGCGGCCCTGGCCGATCCGCACCGAATCATGGCTGAACCAGGCACCCGACTTCTCGACCACCCCGGCCTTGACGCCGAGATCGAGAATCTCGCCGAGCTTGGAAATGCCCTGCCCATACATGATGTCGAACTCGACCTGCTTGAAAGGCGGCGCCACCTTGTTCTTCACCACCTTCACCTTGGTGGTGTTGCCGACGACTTCGTCCCGGTCCTTGATCTGGCCGGTGCGGCGGATGTCGAGGCGCACCGAGGCGTAGAATTTCAATGCATTGCCGCCGGTGGTCGTCTCGGGATTGCCGTACATCACGCCGATCTTCATGCGCAGCTGGTTGATGAAGATCACCATGCAGCGCGAGCGGCTGATCGAGCCGGTGAGCTTGCGCAGCGACTGGCTCATCAGCCGCGCCTGCAGGCCGACATGGCTGTCCCCCATTTCGCCCTCGATTTCGGCGCGCGGCACCAGGGCTGCAACCGAATCGACCACCAGCACATCGACGGCGTTCGAGCGCACCAGCGTGTCGACGATCTCCAGCGCCTGCTCGCCGGTATCGGGCTGCGAGACGATCAGCTCATCGATGTTGACGCCGAGCTTCTTGGCATAGCCAGGATCGAGCGCATGTTCGGCGTCGACAAACGCGGCGGTGCCGCCGTTCTTCTGCGCTTCGGCGATGGCGTGCAGCGCCAATGTGGTCTTGCCCGAGCTCTCCGGGCCATAGATCTCGATCACGCGTCCGCGCGGCAAGCCGCCAATACCCAGTGCGATGTCCAGCCCAAGAGAACCTGTGGAAATCGCTTCTATTTCCATCGCATCGCGCTGGCCGAGCTTCATCACCGAGCCCTTGCCGAACGCACGATCGATTTGTGCGAGTGCCGCTTCCAGAGCCTTGGCCCGATCCGTTCCGCCCATTTTGCCGTCCACCACCTTGAGATTGGCTGCCATGACCCGCGCTCCTTCGTAAACGACTGTTCAAACCCGTCAATGCACGGCTTTGTACCGCAGATGTTCTTAAGGAACAAGAGAGGAACGAAATTAGTTCCGGCCCGGCTGGCCTGGGCTGACCGTGATCGCCTCGCCGAGAGCCTGCATTAGTTCCGCCAATGAAAACGGCTTGGCAATGAAGCCGATACCGGCAGTTTCAGCCGCGCGGTGGAGGGGCGGCTCGGCAAAGCCCGACATCAGCAGCACAGCCATGCCCGGCCGCGCCGCCCGCACCCTGCCGGCGAGCTCGACACCATCGATGCCGGGCATCATCACGTCCGAGAGCAGTGCATCGAAGCTGTCGTCCGAGGCCAGCGCCTCGAGCGCGGACGCGGCGTCGCCGACGGCACGCACCATGAGCCCGCGGGCGCGCAGGCCGCGCGTCAGCACCTCGCGCACGCCGGCCTCGTCCTCCACCAGCAGCAGTCGCTTGCCGGTAAGGGATTTCGGAGACGGCGACGGCGCCGGCTCGGATGGCGCCGCAGGCGTGGCCACGCGCGCCATAGCGGGAAGATAAACGTTGAACGCCGTGCCGCCGCCGGTCCGCGGCCGGGTGAAGATGAATCCGCCGCTCTGCTTGACGATGCCATAGACGGTGGACAGGCCGAGCCCGGTGCCCTCCCCCACCTTCTTCGTGGTGAAGAACGGCTCGAAGATCTTGCCGGCGATCGCCGCCGGAATGCCGGCGCCGGTATCGCACACCTCGATCACCACATGATCGATCATCGGCATGATCGGATGGCCCAGCCCTGCCACCTGCGCCGCCGGCACCTCGGCCAGCCTGATCTCCACTTCGCCATGCCCGTCCATCGCGTCGCGGGCATTGACCGCCAGATTGACGATCACCTGCTCGATCTGGCCCGGATCGGCGCGCACCGCCGATTTGACGCCGGCATCGGTGATTTCGAGCCGCACCCCCTTGCCGACCAGCTGTTCCAGCAACGGCTTCAAGCCCAACACCAGGTCGGAGAGATCGAGCAGCTGCTGGCGCTGCGGCTGGCGGCGGGCGAAAGCCAGCAGCTGTGCCACCAGCGCTGCCGCGCGCTTGCCGTTGCGGCGTATCTCGGCAGCGGCCTCATGGTCCAGGCTCTGCTGCGGGTTGCGCTCCATCACCTGTTCAGACAAGCCGAGAACCGCCGTCAGCAAATTGTTGAAATCATGCGCAATCCCGCCGGCAAGCTGGCCTACCGCCTGCATCCGCGTGGCTGCCTGCACCTGCTGCTCCAGCCGCCGCTGCTCGCGCACATCGCGCATCGCCAGCATCGCCGCCACGCCCAGCCCCGGCGGCACAGGTGCCACGGTCACGATCTGCCGCTCATCGGGCCGATCGAGAAACGCCACCCGCACCTCGCAGCTGCCGGCGAACTTGTGGATCACCTGCGCGATGGTTTCGGACAGCATGTCCCGATCTTCCGGTACCACCAGATCGGCGGGATCGATGCCCCGCACCGCTTCGGGACCGATGGTGGCGGCAAGCGCATCATTGCCACCGACGATCCGGCCCCGGGTGTCGAGCACCGCCACTGCCAGCGGCAGGCCCTTCATCAACTGGCCGACCCACGGGTTGAGCAGCCCTTCCGCATAGGGCGCCGGCCAGCCGGACGGAATGGGACCGGGCAGCATCGAGGGGCCAGGATCGATCGTCACCGCATCAGCTATAGCGCTGCTCGGCCCAGGGGTCGCCCTCATTGTGATAGCCGCGCACCTCCCAGAAGCCCGGTGCATCAGAGGCGCGCACCTCGATCCGCACCAGCCATTTCGCCGATTTCCAGAAATACCATTGCGGGATGACGAGCCGCACAGGCCCGCCATGCTCGCGGCTGAGCGGCACGCCGTCATGGCTGTGCGCCAGCAAGCAATCGTCGCCGGCGAAGTTTTCCAGCGTGACGTTGGTGGTATAGCCATCGGCGCCGTGCAGCACGAGATGGGTGGCGCCCCGCAGCGGCTGCACCACCGACAGCAGATGCTGCGTCGACACGCCGTTCCACCGATTGTCAAAGCGCGACCATTGGGTGACGCAGTGAATGTCGGACACATCCTCGAACGGCGGCTGGGCCGAGAAAGCCTCCCAATCCCACTCGATCGGATTGACGACCGCGCCATCGACCTTGAGCCGCCACTCGGCGCGTGAAATCGCCGGCTGCACGCCCAGATCGAGCACCGGCCAGTTGGTCACCAGCCGCTGCCCCGGTGGCAAGCGGCTGCTGCGGGCCTCGTCAGGCGCGCCGGTGAGCAGCCGCCCGGCCTTGGCCCAGGCCTGTTTGACCGAGACCAGCTTGTCGCGGAAACCATCCTCGTCGCTCATCACCCGCGATCCCTCATCAGCCGTGCCGCATCGCGCTTCCAGTCGCGTTCCTTGATCGTCTCGCGCTTGTCGTGCAGCTTTTTGCCCTTGCCGAGCGCGATCTCGACCTTGGCGCGGCCCTTGTCGTTGAAATACACCGAGAGCGGCACGATCGTCATCCCCTGCCGCGCCACCGCGCTGCCCATGCGCGCGATCTCGCGGCCGTGCAGCAGCAGCTTGCGCGGGCGCTTGGGCTCATGGTTGAAGCGGTTGCCATGGCTGAACTCGGGGATGTTGGCATTGACGAGCCACATCTGCCCGTCCTTCACCTCGGCATAGGCCTCGGCGATCGATCCCTGGCCGCCCCGCAGCGCCTTCACCTCGGTGCCGGCCAGGGCGATTCCGGCCTCGACGACATCCTCGATGAAAAACTCGAAGCGCGCCCGCCGATTCTCGGCGACCGTCTTCACCTTGATGCCGACATTGCCCTTGGGCCGCGCCATCAGACGAGCCCGGCATGGGCGAGGGCTGCATCGACCGCCGCGCGCGAAGCCTGCGACGGCGGCAGGATCGGCAGCCGCACCTCGCCGGTCATGTGCCCGAGCCGCGCCAGCGCATATTTCGTCGGCCCGGGGCTGGCATCAGAGAACAGCGCATCGTGCAGCGGCCAGAGCCGGTCGTTGATTTTCAGCGCCTTCGCATAATCGCCCGCCAGCATCGCCGCCTGCATGTCGGCACAAAGCCTTGGTGCCACATTGGCCGTCACCGAGATGGCCCCCACACCGCCGAGCGCATTGAAACCGAGCGCCATGTCGTCATTGCCCGAAAGCTGGATGAAATCCGCCCCGCACGCCGCGCGCTGCGCCGACACGCGGCCCAGGTTGCCGGTCGCGTCCTTCACGCCGACGATGTTGGGGAGCTTCGCCAGCTCGGCCATTGCTGCCGTGCCCATATCCGCCACCGAGCGGCCGGGAATGTTGTAAAGGATGATCGGCAGCGCCGTCGCCTCCGCCAGCGCCGTGAAATGCGCGATGAGACCCGCCTGGCTGGGCTTGTTGTAATAGGGCACCACCAGCAGGGCGGCATCGGCGCCCGCAGCTTCGGCATGCGCCAGATGCGCCTTGGCCGTGGCGGTGTCGTTGGAGCCGCAGCCGGCGATCACCGGCACCCGGCCGGCCGTCACCTGCACGGTGCGGGTGATCACGGCATAATGCTCGGCATGGCTGAGCGTGGGCGATTCCCCGGTCGTGCCCACCGGCACCAGCGCATGGCTGCCTTCGGCGATCTGCCATTCGATGAATGCGTCAAGGGCCGCCGTGTCCACCGCACCATCGCGCAGCGGCGTGACCAGGGCGGGCATTGAACCGCGCAGGCGGGAGAGATCGAGTGTCATGACTGCAAAGCCTTCACTGGCGCGCCGCCCCGGCCTAAGAGTGAGGCGCGCACCATTGTTCCGGTTGCGTGATATGGAGTTGAAGCGGCCAATGTCCAGCACAGTGTTGAAATCGGGGCTCATCGCCGCCGCCCTGCTCGCTCCCGCCGCCGCCGTGGCGCAAATTTCCGAGGCGAGTGCTGCCATCTACAAGGCCAGGCTTGCCGACAATGCCGCCGGCCGCTTCGGCGGCATGTCCGCCAGCCCGCTCAACAGCGCCGCCACCGTGCCGATTCTGGAAACCGTGGTGGAATGGGATCGGCTGAAGCGCGAAAGCTATCGTGGCAGCTTCAGGGAATACAGCAATTTCATGCTGCAAAACCCTGATTTTCCACAGAACCTGCTGCTCCGCAGGCTCGCCGAAAAGGCGCTGACCCCCGATGTGCCGCCGCTTGACCGCATCCGCTTCTTCGACAAATTCCCCCCGCTGTCCGCCGCGGCCAAGCTGCGGCTGGCCGAGGCGCAGCTCGCCACCGGCCGCCGCGATGCCGCCAACGCAACTGCGCGCGATGCCTGGGATTCGGCCGGGCTCGATCTCGAAACCGAAAAGGCGCTGATCGAAGGCTTCGAGGCAGCACTCCGCCCGCAGGACCATCTCGGTCGTGCCGAGCGACTGCTGTGGAGCGGCCAGATCACCGCCGCCGGCCGGCTGCTGCCGCGGCTCGACATGGACCGGCGGCTGTGGCTGCTGGCGCGTATCGCGCTGCGCGGCGGCTCCGCCGATGCCCCGGCGCGGCTCGGCGGCGTGCCCGCGAGCCTTCGCCGTGACCCCGGGCTGGTGCGCGACGAGGCGCTCTGGCTGCGCAAGCGCGGCCGGTTGGCCGAGGCGAATGCGCTGCTCGCCGGTTTCCGCCCTGCCCCCGATTCCGTGTTCGATCCGCAGCAATGGCTGGCAACCCAGCTCGATTTTGGCCGCGCCGCCTGGCGCGCCGGCGATCCGGGGCTCGCCTATGCGATCATGGCCAGCCACGCCAGCCATGCACCTGGCACCGATCTGGCCGCCCGCCCGCTCCGCGAGCGGCAGGTGCTGGTCGAACTCGAATGGCTCGCTGGCTGGCTCGCACTGCGCAAGCTCGGCCGCCCGGCTGATGCAGCACCCCGTTTCCGCGCCGTGCGCGCTGCAGCGCTTACGCCGGTCACCCAATCGCGGGGGGATTACTGGACCGGCCGGGCGCTTGCTGCCGCCGGGGATACCGCAGGCGCCCGCCAAGCCTATGAGTTGGCAGCACTCCACGGCGACTATTTCTACGGCCAGCTTGCCGCCGAGGCGCTGGGCCGGGCGCCGCAGCTGCGCAAGGCACTGGCGCCGGCACTGGCGCCCGACCAGGTGAGCACCTTCCGCGCCGAGCCGCTGGTGCGCGCGCTGGAAGCGCTGACGGCGCTGGGGGACCGCGAGCGCCAGTCGATCTTCCTGCGCACGCTGGTGGCAAAGGCGGAAACGCCGGAGGAGCATGCGCTGGTCGCCGGGCTGGCAGCGCCATTGAACCGGCTCGATCTCGGCGTGCTCGCCGGCAAGGGCCTGCGCGGCATGGGATCGGCGGTGGTGCCCTATGCCCAAGGCATTCCGCTGTTCGAAGCCGCCTGGCCGGTGCTGCCGCTGCCGGAGGTGCTGATCCCGCGCCGCACGATCATCCACGCGATCACCCGGCAGGAGAGCCAGTTCGATCGCACCGCGCGCTCGCCCGCGAATGCGCGCGGGTTGATGCAGCTGCTGCCTTCAACCGCCGCCGAGACGGCCGGCAAGATCGGCCTGCCCGCTTCCACCGAGCGGCTCGACACCGATCCCATCTACAATGTGACGCTGGGCAGCGCCTATTTTTTGCGGATGCGCGAGAATTTCGGCAGCGATGTGCTGGCCGTGGCGGCGTACAATGCCGGGCCGGGCAATGCGCGGCGATTCATCACCTTGAATGGCGATCCGCGGATGCCGGGGATGGACATGATCGACTGGATCGAGAGCATCCCGATTTCGGAAACGCGCAACTATGTGCAGCGGGTGCTCGAAAATGCCGTGGTCTATGATCAGCAGTTCGGCACGTCACAGGGCAATGCGCCGCTCAGCCGCTGGCTGGGCAAATCAAGCCCCGGTTGAGCGGACGGCGTCCTTGCCGAGAGCTTCCTCGGCCACGCGCAGCACCTCTTCCGGCACTTCGGGGTAACGCAGGTCCACATCCTGCGACAGTGCTGCAACGATCGCCTCCAACCCCTTGATGCGGGCGGTCTTCTTGTCGGTGCCGTCGATCACCGTCCAGGGTGCGACCTCGGTCGAGCAGCGGTCGAACATGTCGTGATAGGCGGCCATGTAGCTCGCCCGCTGGCTGCGGTTGTGGTAATCATCGAGTCCGGTTTTCCAACGCTTCCACGGTGTTTCCAGCCGTTCGAGCAGCCTTTTGTCCTGCTCCTCCTGCGTCACATGGATGAACAGCTTGACGATGCGCGTGCCATCGGCGGCGAGCAGCGCCTCGAAGGCGTTGATCTCGTCATAGGCGCGCTTCCACACCGCTTCCTCCGCCAGCCCATCGACGCGCTCGACCAGCACCCGGCCGTACCAGCTGCGGTCGAAGATCGCGATTTCGCGCTTCGCCGGCAGCCGCTGCCAGAAGCGCCAGAGATAATGGTGCGACAGCTCGATCTGCGAGGGTGCCGCGATCGACCAGACCTTGGTGAAGCGCGGATCGAGCTGGCCGACGATGCGCTTGATCAGCCCGCCCTTGCCCGCGGCGTCCCAGCCTTCGACCGCGATCGCCGCCTTGCGGCCCTGGTTGATATAGGCGGCCTGGATCAGCTCCATGCGGTGCTGCAACTCGACCAGCTGCTCCTCATAGTCCTTGCGGTCGATTTCCTCGCCGCCTTCGATATCTTCCAGCCGGATGCTCAATCTACCGTCCTTATGTGCAGTTCGCGGAGCTGCTTGATCGAAACCGTGCCCGGCGCGTTCATCATCAGGTCCTCGGCGCGCTGGTTCATCGGGAAGAGCACCACCTCGCGGATGTTGGGCTCGTCCGCCAGCAGCATCACGATCCGGTCCACGCCCGGCGCCGAGCCGCCGTGCGGGGGAGCACCGAACTTGAAGGCGTTGATCATGCCGCTGAAATTCTCGTCGACCTGCGCGTGCGTGTAGCCGGCGATCTCGAACGCCTTGTACATGATCTCGGGCTTGTGGTTGCGGATGGCGCCCGAGGACAACTCGACGCCGTTGCACACGATGTCATACTGATACGCCAGAATGTCGAGCGGGTTCATCGTCTCCAGCGCCTCCAGCTCGCCCTGCGGCATGCTGAACGGGTTGTGGCTGAAATCGACCTTGCCGGTCTCTTCATCGGCCTCGAACATCGGGAAATCGACGATCCAGCACAGCTTGTAGGTGTTCTGCTCGATCAGCCCGAGCTGTTCGCCCACCCGCGTGCGCGCCTGGCCCGCCAGCTTTGCCGCCGCCGAAGCCTTGCCGGCGGCGAAGAAGCAGCCATCGTCCGGCCCGAGCCCGAGCGTCTCATACAGCGCCAGCATGCCCGCCTCGCCATGGTTCTTGGCGATGGGCCCGCCGAACTCGCCGGCCTTGCGGGTCACATAACCGAGCCCGGCATGGCCTTCGCTGCGCGCCCATTCGTTCATGTCGTCGAAGAACTTGCGGCTCTTCTCGGCGGTGCCCGGCGCCGGGATGGCGCGCACCGCCAGCCCCTGCTCGACAAGCTTGGCAAACAGCCCGAAACCGCTGCCGCGGAAGTGCTCGCTCACATCCTGGATGACGAGCGGATTGCGCAAATCGGGCTTGTCGTTGCCGTATTTCAGCATCGATTCCGCATAGGGGATGCGCGGGAAGGCGCCTTTGGTCACCGCCCAGGGCGTGCGGCCACAGAAGCCGGCAAACTCCTCGAAGACGCCCGCCAGAACCGGCTCGATGGCTGCAAAAACATCGTCTTGCGTCACGAAGCTCATCTCGAAATCGAGCTGGTAGAATTCGCCGGGTGAGCGATCGGCGCGGGCATCCTCGTCGCGGAAACAGGGGGCGATCTGGAAATAGCGATCGAACCCAGCCACCATCAGCAGCTGCTTGAACATCTGCGGTGCCTGCGGCAGCGCGTAGAATTTGCCCGGATGCAGCCGGCTCGGCACCAGGAAATCGCGCGCACCCTCCGGGCTGCTGGCGGTGAGGATCGGCGTCTGGAACTCGGTGAAGCCCTGCCCGATCATCCGCTGGCGCAGCGATGCGATGACGCCGGAGCGCAGCATGATGTTGGCGTGCAGCCGTTCGCGGCGCAGATCGAGATAGCGATACTTCAGCCGGATCTCCTCAGGGTATTCGGCATCGATCCCCACCGGCATCGGCAGCTCGGCGGCAGCCGACTGGACGATCACCTCGCCGGCGCGCACCTCGACCTCGCCGGTGGCAAGGTTGGGGTTCACGGCCCCCTCGCCGCGCGCCACGACTTCGCCCGTGACCGTCACCACTGATTCGAGCCGCAGCCGGTCGAGCAGCCCAAACGCCGGCGACGACGGGTTGGCGACGATCTGCGTCAGCCCGAAATGATCGCGAAGATCGATGAACAGCACGCCGCCATGATCGCGTTTCTTGTGGACCCAGCCCGAGAGGCGGACCGTCTGGCCGACGTCCGACGCCCTGAGGGCGGCACAATTGTGGGAGCGATAAGCATGCATTTTGCGGATTCCGGGCAACAGATGAATGACAAAATCGTGGGGAAAGCGAGTGGCGGGTGACACACGCTGGCCAGCACTTTGTCAAGCGCCCGCAGGCGCGCTATGCGATGCCATGCGAATCCACCCTTTGGTGACAGACACCGAAACTCTTGCCGCCATCTGCGCGCGAATGGCGACCGCCGATTTCGTCTGCGTGGACACCGAGTTCATGCGCGAAACCACTTATTTTCCCGATCTTTGCCTCGTGCAGCTCGGCACTTCGCAGGAGGCGTGCGCCATCGATCCCAAGGCATCGGGCATCGATCTGGAACCGCTGCTGAAGCTGCTGGTGCGCGAGGAGGTGCTCAAGGTCTTCCACGCCGGCGGGCAGGATCTGGAGATCATCTACAACCTCACCGGCACCACCCCTGCCCCGCTGTTCGACACCCAGATCGCCGCCATGGCGCTCGGGCTCGGCGAGCAGGTGGGCTATACCAACCTCGTCGCCGCCTATCTCGGCATCCAGGTGGACAAGGGTGCGCGCTTCACAGACTGGGCACGGCGGCCCCTCAATGATCGCCAGCTCGATTATGCGATCGGCGATGTCACCCATCTCGCCACGCTATTCCCCAAAATGCTCGACAAGCTGCGCCGGACCGGGCGCGGCGGCTGGCTGGACGAGGAAATGGCGCGCGTCTCCGACCCCGCCACCTATGCCAATGACCCCGAAAAGGCCTGGACCCGCCTGCGGCTGCCGAGCCGCAAGGCCGAGGTGCTCGGCCGGCTGAAGGCGCTGGCCCGCTGGCGCGAGCT
>JBBSPR010000017.1:0-21437 GCA_038258615.1 Sphingomonadales bacterium | reverse complement strand
CTGCTCTGGGCACACGACCGTCTGCTGGCGCGGCGCGAGGATCGCCGCATCCTGATGGTCATCTCGGACGGCGCGCCGGTGGACGATTCGACGCTGTCGGTGAACAGCGGCAATTATCTGGAGCGGCATCTGCGGCAGGTCATCAAGCAGATCGAGGGCCGGTCGCCGGTGGAGCTGATCGCCATCGGCATCGGCCATGACGTGACGCGCTATTATTCGCGCGCCGTGACGATCATGGACGCCGAGCAGCTCGGCGGCACGATCATCGACCAGTTGGCGGCGCTGTTCGAGGCCGATGCGCCGAAGCGCGGGCGGAAATAGGCCTGCGCGCGGCCGCCTCTTGCCCAAAGCGGTGATCGCCGCCAACACTCGCCGCCATGTCGTCCCTCAACCTCGCGGGCACCTACCGCCGCACCGTGGCTGCCAGCGTGGCGCGCATCCGCGAGAATGTGCTCGACTGGGAGCATCTGCCGTCGCTGCACGGCAGCAGCTTTGCCAGCTGCGCACTGCTGGACGATGACCGCGATGGCTGGCGCATCCGGCTGACCGGCACCCGCAATGCCGCGCCGCAGGTGCTCAAGCTGCATATGGCGGCGGATACCAGCCGATATTGCGTGACCACCGAATCGGGCCCCGGCGCCAGTTCGGAGATCCGGGTGCGGGTGGTGCCGCGGGGCGCGCATTCGACCGACGTCATCGTGGAATATCATGTGCCGGAGGCCGATCCGCAGCGGCTGGCGGCGATCGGCAGCGGCTTTGTGGAGATCTACACCCGCTTGTGGGACGAGGATGAAGCGATGATGCAGGCGCGCGAACGCGCCCTTGCCGTGCGCCCGGCGGGTGGTGCCGCGCGGCTCGACCTCGGGCCGGAAGCGGCGCTGGCGCTGCCGCACATGTTCGAATGGCGCGGCCATCGCTTCCGACTGCTGCGTGTCGATGGCGCGCTGGTTGCGCATGCCGCCACCTGCCCGCACTGGCTGGCCCCGCTTGATGACACGGCGGTGGACAGCGGCTGCATCACCTGCCCCTGGCATGGCTATCGCTTCGACATCCGCACCGGCCGCAGCGCCGATGGTCGCGGGCTGCAGCTCCGGCGACCGCCGCGCATCAGCCTCGACGCCGGCCGCATCATCGCATGCGCATAGCCGTTTTCACGCGCTTCCCCACCCCCGGCGCGGCCAAGACCCGCCTCATCCCGGCGATCGGTGCTGGCGCAGCCGCCGCGCTGCACAGGCGGCTTGTCGAGCGCACGCTGGCGGTGGTCCGGGCCTCGGGACTCGATTTCGCGCTGCATGTCACCGGCGCCGATGCGCCGGCGTTCACCGGCTGGCTCGGCGCGCTGGCAGTGGTGCCGCAGGGTGGTGGCGACCTCGGGGCACGGCTGGCACGGGCACCGGCGCCGACGCTGCTGATCGGGACCGACTGCCCCGACCTGACGGCGCCGCATCTGCGGGACGCTGCCGACATCGTGAACAGCGGCACGCCGTGCATCGGGCCGGCGGAGGATGGCGGCTATTGGCTGCTCGGGCTGCCGATGCCGCGACCGGAACTGTTCATCGACATGCCTTGGGGCACCAACAGCGTGTTTGCGGCCACCCATGCGCGGCTGCCCGAGGCGGTTATCCTGCCGGTGCTCGCCGATCTCGACCGGCCCGAGGACCTGGCGCGCTGGCCGGGGCTGGCATGAGCGTGGCCATCATCATCCCGGCGTGGAACGAGGCGGCCACCCTGCCCCGGCTCGCACGCTGCCTGGCAAGCCTCGACCCGCCGCCGGCGGAGGTGCTGCTGGTGGATGGCGGCAGCAGCGATGGCACGCTGGCGCTGGCGCGGGAACTGGGCATCCCGGCGATGAGCGCGCCCAAGGGGCGGGGGCGGCAGTGCAATGCCGGGGTGGCGGCGACGACGGCGCCGATCGTGCTCATCCTGCATGCCGACACCTGGGCGCCCGATGATGCGGTGGCGGTGGCGGAGCGGACGATGGCCGATCCCCGTACGGTGCTTGCCGGCTTCACCGCGATTCTTGCCGGGCCGGAAAAGACACGCTGGGTGACCACCGCGCACAACTGGCTGAAGACCTATTATGCGCCTGCCCTCTTCCGGCCCTGGCTGTTCGTGCGCGGCGGCCGGCTGTTGTTCGGTGATCATGCCATGTTCGTGCGGCGCACGGCGTTCGAGGCGATCGGCGGCTTCGACGAGGGGCTTGCGGTGATGGAGGAGGCGGACCTTTGCGTACGGATCGTGCCGCAGGGGCGCACCCGGCTGCTGAGCCGGACGGTCACCACGTCCGACCGGCGGGTGGCGGCATGGGGCGAGTGGAAGGCGAACTGGATCTACCTGAAGATCGGCATTCGCTGGGGGCTGGGGCTGCGGGTGAAGACGCTGGGGACGCTGTATCCGGACGTGCGCTAGACTTGCGGCCGGGAGCTCGGGCGGGGGCGGACGAAGCCGGCGGCGATGGCATGGGCGATGAGCCGATCGAGCCAGGCGGCGTCGGTCGGGGGGCAGGCGAAGGCCGGGGACGGCGCGAAGCGGGGGTTGCGGAGCAGATAGGCGGTGTAGAGGGCGGCGGCGGCGGCATGCCAGCGGCGCTCCCCGGCGGGGAGGCCGGCGGGATCGAAGGCGGCCGGTGGCACGAACTGCGGGGTGCCGAGGCCGGCGCGGGCCATGGCGGTGCCGATGGCGGGGATGGGGGTGGGCGCGGCGGCGGTGAGATGCAGCGCCTGGCCGGCGAAGGTGTCGAACTGCTCGGCCATGGCAAGCAGGCCGGCGATGACATGATCGATGGGGACCAGATCGAGCGTGGCATCGGCGGCGGCGGGGAGCGTGCGGATGCGGCCTTCGGCGATCAGCTTGAAGATGATGTAGATGTTCTCGAAGCGCGCGATGCGGCCGCTGGTGCTGTCTCCGACCACCACCGAAGGGCGGGCGATGATGAAGGGCAGGCCCGCGCTGCGCACCAGCGCCTCGGCGGCGGCCTTGCTGGCTTCATAGCCGTTGGTGAAGTCGCTGCCGACGAAGCCCTGGGCGATGGGGCCGTCGCGGGTGCCGCAGACATAGGCGGTGCTGATGTGCAGCAGCCGGGCACCGGCGGCGCTGGCCAGGGCGACGGCGTTGCGGGTGCCGCCGAGGTTGACGGCCGCATGATCTTCCGGAGCGGCATCGAAGGCGGTGATGGCGGCGGCGTGGACCAGCAGATCGATGGCGGGCGAGGGTGCCAGGCCGAAGCCGGGGCGGCGGACATCGCCGCTGCGGGTGACGATTTCGCCGGGGGCCGGCGGCGGGCCTTCGGCGCGGCTGGGGAGCGGTGCGCCTGCATTGTCGATGAGCGTGTGGCGGCGGTGGACAAGGGCGGTGACGGCGTGACCGGCGGCGGCAAGGGTGCCGCACAGCGCGGCGCCGATCAGCCCCGCAGCCCCTGTGACGAGGATGCGCATGTCAGCTGCGTTCTTCCATGTTCATGCCGACCCCCGAAGCCGGTATTCCGTACGAGCTGTCGCGTACCGGGCTTGCAAAGCCTCACCTAGCCAATACGAATGAAGTGCACCAGCGACGCGCCACAGGAAACCGGATGCCCGATATCGTGCCCCTCGACCCAGCGAAGTTCCGGGATCCGCTGACCACGGCGAAAGGCGAGCCGCGCGCGGCGGTGCCGCTGGTGGCGCTGGAGACGCTGTGGTTCAACACCGGCACGCTGTGCAACCTGGCGTGCCGCAATTGCTATATCGAAAGCTCGCCGACCAATGACGCTCTGGTCTATCTGCGGCTGGCGGAGTTCGCGGCGTATCTGGACGAGATTGCGCGAGGCGGGCTGCCGGTGCGCGAGATCGGCTTCACGGGTGGCGAGCCGTTCATGAACCCCGACATGGTGGCGATGATGGCGCTGGCACAGGCGCGCGGCTTCGATGTGCTGGTGCTGACCAATGCGATGCGGCCGATGCGACGCTTCGAAGCGGCCATTGCAGCGCTGCCGCGCGAACGGCTGATGTTTCGGGTGAGCCTCGATCATCATGACGCGGCGGTGCATGACGCCGAGCGCGGGGCGGGGGCGTTCGGCAAGGCGCTGGACGGGCTGCGCTGGCTGGCGGCGCAGGGCTTTGCGATCGCCGTGGCGGGGCGGCAGCTGACCGATGAGAGCGCCGCGGCGGCGGAGGCGGGATATTCGGCACTGTTTGTCGGGCTCGGCCTGCCCTGCCCGCCGCTGGTGCTGTTCCCCGAAATGGATGCGCACGCCGATGTGCCCGAGATCAGCACCGGCTGCTGGGAGATCCTCGGCACCAGCCCGGCGGCGCAGATGTGCGCCACTTCGCGAATGGTCGTGAAGCGGCGCGGGGCGGCGGCGCCGGTGGTGCTCGCCTGCACGCTGATTGCCGATGACCCCGGCTTCGAGATGGGGGCGACGCTGGCCGAGGCAGCGTCGCCGGTGGCGCTCAACCACCCGCACTGCGCGCGCTTCTGCGTGCTCGGCGGGGCGAGTTGCTCAGGCTGAGCGGAGGCGATTACGCGCGCTCAGCGGGTCAGCACTTCTTCGTCTTGCTCGCGATGACATTGCCGACGACAGCACCACCACCGGCGACCAGCGCGGTCTCGCCGACATTGCCGCCGAGCAGGGCTGCGCCGATGCCGGCGGCCGCGGCACCGACCACGGTGGCACGCTTCTCGGACCGCTTCTTGGCGGCGAGGCACTGCTGGCGCGTTTCATAGCGCTTGCCGTCATGCTCGTAGTAATTGCGGTTCTGCGCCGCGGCAGGCAGTGCCGGAATGCTTGCGGCGAGGGTGGCGATGGCCAATGTGGTCAAGATACGCATGAATTCTGCTCCCGTGAAATGATGCGCCGAAGATGGCCCAGGCGGTTGAACGGCGGCTGAACGCCGGTTCACAGGCCGTTCAGCGCAAGATGGCGAGGATGTCCGCATTGTGTACTTGTGCACTTCGCATCCGGAGCATCGCGCGTGATTCGCTGGTCCCTTGCCGCTCTTGGCGCCGCAGCACTGCTGGCGTCCACAATCGCCACGTCGGCAATCGCCGGTGACCGAAACGGGTATCGCGGGGATGGCTATCGCGGTGGCGGTTATCGGGGCGGCGGTTATCAGGGCGGTGGTTATCAGGGCGGTGGTTATCAGGGCGGTGGTTATCAGGGCGGTGGCCGCTATCGCGGAGACGGGTATCGGGCTGGCTATCGGGGCGGCTATCAGGGCCGTTTTCGGGGCCAGCCACGGGGTTATGGCCGGGCCTATGCGCCGCGTGGCGGGTTCTACCGGCCACCGGCCTATGTCGTGCGGCCGGTGCCGGTGTATGGCGGCGGTTATGGCGGCGGCTATGGCTATGGCCGCGGGTTTCGCGGTGGTTTTGGCGGCTATTATCCGCCGGTGGTCGTGGCACCCGTTGCAGTGGGCGGATTTGGCTATGGCGGGGGCTATGGCGGGGGCTATGGGGCCGGTTTCGGGGGCGGCTATGGGCGGGGCTATTACGATCCGTGCCGGCCGACCGGTGCCGGCGCTGTCGTGGGGGCCGTGACGGGCGGGCTGATCGGCTCGGGGCTGTCACGGCCGTATGACGGCGGGCTGGGCACGGTGATCGGCGCCGGGATCGGTGCGCTGGCCGGCAACGCCATCGAAGCGAATGGCCGCTGCCCTTATTGAATTTCGACCCCCTGTTTCACTTTCAAGCCTGTTGCACTTCAACAACACGGAACACCGCGCCCGAGCCGGCTTCGCGGACGAGATCCTCGCGGCTGCCGTCCCAATGATAATCGAGGTGGCGGCCCTGCACCGGGCTGGCGGCACAATCGGGATGGAAGAGCGCCACGCATTCGCCGCCGGCGTGGCGGACGCTGGGATAGACCAGCCCGTCACTGCCGCTGTTCCAAAGGTCGGCCCCAAGCGCCTGGCCGGCGGCATAATCCTCGGGCGCCAAGGCAGGATGGGCTGTATCGCCGCGCAGGTCCGACAGGCTGGCCTTCACGGTGAGGATGATCTCGCGGAATTGCGATGACCAGCCGGGGGCTTCGCGGGTGCGTGCCATGAAGCGGCCATGGTGGTGGATTGTCTCGAACAGCGCCGTTTCATACGCCCGGGCCACGTAGAGCACGCCGAACTGGCCGGCTGAAAAGCGGCTCGGCCGATCGGGGCTGGCATGGGTGAAGGGCGCCATCAGCCAGGAGGCGCCGGGGCCGCCGACGCGCCGCGCGGCAGGCACGGACTCGAGCCGGCCGACGCTGGCGGCGATGCGCGGGTTGGTCTTCTGCTCGGCGGAGAGCAGCAGCGGCCAGTCTGCCGGGTCGGCAATGTCCTCGAACAGGTCGATCGGCGGGAAGGCGCTGCGGATGATGCGGACCGCACCTGGCCAGTGGATGTCGGCGCCCGGCAGCGCCGTGCTGGTCACCAGCCGCCGCGCTCGGCATCGAGGTAGCGGCGCACGCGCATCAGGTCGGTCAGTTCGCCACCAAGCATGATGTCGAGCGCCGAGCGGCCATCAAAGGCGGCGTTGGCGGCCTTGATCCAGCTGTAGCCGCGCTGCGGCTCGATGAAGATGAGGCGCAGCGCCTTGTGGATGCCGAGCAGGTTGGAAAGCCGCGCCCGGCCATCGCGCGACATGCGGCCCGGCCCTTCGGCCTTCCACCGCCTGTAGCTGCGCAACGGCATGTCGAGCAGCGTGGCGGCCTAGTCGTCCGAGAGCGACCATTTGCCGAACAGCGCCGTGATGGCGCGGAACATGGCTGCGGCTTCATCCTCGCTGATCGGATCGGCCACGAACGGGGCGGGGTCGGTTTCGACGGGTAGAAGGGCCAGCATGCGGCGGATCTCCTTATGGCATCATATAGGAGATATATTGCCATTTGGCAATTACGGGTTGTTGATGGCTTCCAGGAACGCCGGGCCCCAGGCCTTGAGCTTGCCGGCGCCGACACCGGAGATGCCTGCCATCGCCTGCAGCGAGCGCGGGCGTGCCGATGCCATGGCGCGCAATGTGGAATCGTGGAAAATGACATAGGGCGGCAGCCCGGCCTCGGCGGCGAGTTCGCGGCGAAGCGCCCGCAGCGCCTCGAACAGCGGCGTGTCGGCGGGTGACAGGCCCTGGGCGGGGGCGGCAGCGCCGGCGCGGCTGCGGCTGGCGCGCAAGGGCTTGGGCGCCGCCTGCTTGATCGCCACCTGCCCTTCCCCCTTGAGGATGGCACGCGCGGCGGGGCCGAGCAGCAGCCCCTTGTGCTCGGGGTCACGGCGCAGCGCATCCATCGTCTCGAGCTGGCGCGCCAGATCCTTCCAGCGGCCGGCATCGACGCCGCTGCCGATGCCCCACACGCTCAGCTTGTCGTGGCCGAAGCGCTCGGCGCGCTCGTTGCCGTTGCCGGTGAGCACATCGATCACATGCTGGGCGCCGAAACGCTGGCCGGTGCGATAGACGGCGGACAGGAATTTGCGCGCCGCCTCGGTCATGTCGTCGAGCCGCGGCGGGTCGAGGCAGTTGTCGCAGTTGCCGCAGGGCTCGGGCTCGGGCTCGCCGAAGTAGCGGAGCAGAGGCTGGCGGCGGCAGTGCGGCGTTTCGAGGAAGCTCAGCAGCGCCTGCAGCCGCACCTCCTCGCGCGCCTTGTGCGCGGCATTGCCCTCGCCGCCATCGATGAAGCCGCGCAGCCGTTGGACATCGGCCGCCCCCCAGAACAATTGCGCGACTGCCGGATCGCCATCGCGGCCAGCGCGGCCGGTTTCCTGATAATAGGCCTCGATCGATTTCGGCAGGCCGAGATGGACGACGAAGCGCACATCGGGCTTGTCGATGCCCATGCCGAAGGCGATGGTGGCGGCCATCACCATGTCTTCGGCGCGCACGAAGGCGGCCTGGGCGGAGCGGCGCTCCTCGGCTTCCAGCCCGGCATGATAGGCGCGGGCGTTGATGTTTGCGGCGCGCAGCCAATCGCGCACCTGCTCGGTGGCGGCGCGGGTGGGGGCGTAGATGATGCCGCACTGGCCGGCGTGAGACTGGACGAAGGCGAGCAGCTGCGCCTTGGCGTCGGTCTTGGCGGTCACCTGGTAGCGGATGTTGGGGCGGTCGAAGCCGGCGACCACCATGTCCGCCGGGTCGATGCCGAGCTGGGTGCAGATGTCGGCGCGGGTCTCGATATCGGCGGTGGCGGTGAGTGCGATGCGCGGGACGCCCTTGAGATCGTCGCACAGCGCCTTCAACTGCCGATATTCGGGGCGGAAATCATGCCCCCACTGGCTGACGCAATGCGCTTCGTCGATGGCGATGAGTGCGATTTCACTGCGGCCGAGCAGGGTGCGGAAGCCGGGGCTGAGGGCCCGCTCGGGGGCGACATAGAGCAGATCGAGCGTGCCGGCCGCCAGCGCATCGAAGGTCTCGTGCGTGTCGGTGCTCTGGCTGTTGAGACTGGCGGCGGCGACGCCGTTCGCCCGCAGAGCCCGCACCTGATCTTCCATGAGCGCTATCAGCGGCGAGATGACGAGTGCGGTGCCGGGGCGGACAAGGGCGGGAATCTGGTAGCAGAGCGATTTGCCGGCCCCCGTGGGCATGATCGCCACGACATCGCGGCCGGCGCACACCGCCTCGATGACCGGTGCCTGCGAGCCGCGGAATTGCGCATAGCCGAAGACCTCGGCCAATATGTCGTGGGGGCTCTTTGCCAGGGGGCGGGATTGCATCGGCCACCGATAGCGGCTCGGCGCAGTGGCTGCTATGGGCTGCAGCCATGAAAATCCTGAAATTCCTGGCCTCGGCGCGCGGGCTGATGATGGGGGCGGCGCTGTTGCTGCTGCTGCCCTATGGGCTGGGGGCGTTGTCGAGCAATGCCTCGGTGGCCGCCGATGCGGTGCAACCGGTGCGGCTCAGCACCACGCCGCTGCCGCTGAACCGGGATGATCCGGGGCAGACGCGGATCGGCGCACTGGCCTTTCTGGGCGCGGTGCAGATCCGCAGCACGGCGGAGGGTTTTGGCGGCATTTCCGGGCTGCGCACCGATGGCCGCGGGCAGTTTCTCGCCGTCACCGATACCGGCAACTGGCTGGCGTTTCGCAGCGTGGAGCGTGGCGGGCGGCTGGTGGGACTGGAGGGGGCGGTGACGGCGCCGCTGCTCGGCCCCGAGGGGCTGGCGGCGACCGACAAGGCCGATGGCGACGCTGAGTCGCTGGAATGGGACCCGGCGACGGGGGCAGTGACGATCGGCTTCGAGCAGGACCATCGGCTGGTGCATTATGCCGGGATCGACCCGGCGCGGCCCGCCACGCTGGCGCGCAGTGCCATGCGGATCGAGCGCTGGGCGGGGATGGCGGACTGGCCGCGCAATGGCGGCGCCGAATCCTTCGCGGTGCTGGCTGGTGGCGCGCGGCTGATGATCGCCGAAGACCCGAAGCAGGATAATGATCATCTGGCGTTGCTGGAGAGCGGCGGCGAGATCCGGCGGCTGGGCATCCCCGGCCTGCCGGAGCATCGGCCGACCGACGCGGTGGCGCTGGATGCGACCCGCGTGCTGGTGCTGCACCGGCGCTTCAACCTGAGCGGCCAGGGCGCGGCGCTGACGCTGATCGACCTGGCACCAGCGCTGGCGGGGGCCGCGAGGGTGCCGAGCACCGAGCTGGCGCGCTGGGAGGCGCCAGTGACACTCGACAACATGGAAGGGCTGGCCATCGCCCGCAGCGGTAGCCGCCTGTTCCTCTACATCGTGTCCGACGACAATCTGAACAGCCTTCAGCGGACGATATTGATGAAATTCGAGCTTATTTTGCCGGCACCAGCGCCACGACCTTGATTTCGGTGATCCCGGCCTCTTCGAACAACCGCGTCACGCCGATCGCCGTCCAGGCCGGATAGGGCGCCTCCACATGGCGGTTCTTCACCGTCTTGATCGCCTCGGCCTGGGCGATGAGATCGGTGTGATAGGTGGTGATGTCGACCACATCGGCCCAGCTCGCGCCGGCGCGCTTGAGCGTGGCGGCAATCTGCTGGAAAGCCCGTTCGTATGCCGGCTCGAAGCCCGTCTCGCCCGGCCGGGGTGCCGCGATGACGCCGGAAAGATGGATCATGCCACCGGCAACCACGGCATCGGCATAGCCAAAGGCCTGCTGCTGCGCCAACGCGGCGGGCTCGCTCGGCATCAAGGATTGCCCGGGTGCGGCGTGCGCGCCCGATGCCATCAACATCGCAAGGCCGGCAAACCGTATCACCATGGTGCGAATCATCATGCTCGATCTCCCTCCGAGACACCCAAGGAAACCACAGCCGGCCACAAAAGCAAACGGCCCGGATCGCTCCGGGCCGCTCGGCAAATCGATCGTGACGAGAAGATCAGGCGGCAACCTGCTCCTTGGTCACCTTCTTGGCGATCTCGCGCTTGAGCTTGACGCAGCGATCCGAAAGCAGATCGGCGTTGGTCTTGAGCAGCCAATTGTCCAGCCCGCCGACATGCTCGACCGAGCGCAGGCCGTTGGTCGACACGCGCAGGCGCACCGAGCGACCCAGTGCTTCCGACATCAGCGTCACATTCTGCAAATTGGGCAGGAATGTGCGCTTGGTCTTGTTGTTGGCGTGGGAGACGTTGTTGCCAACCATCCGGCCCTTGGCGGTGAGCTCGCAAACGCGCGACATGATCTTTGTCCCTGATACTGCCGGCCGGGGCCGGGGCGGTTCGATTCGGTTTGCCAAGCAGACAGGGGCGGACCCCAGCCGGTTCAGCGGCAAGGGCGCGTCGTTAGCGGAAGGGCTGGCTTCGGTCAACTCTCGATGCGCCGGTCCCCGTGCTGCCGGGGTATCCATCGAGCCTCTTCCCCCCACAAGTTTCGGCGACTAGGCTCGCGAATGTAAATCGCTCGTCCTCTCTCAGTTCAAGGTGTCCGATGCCCTATTTCGCGATCCACTGCATCGACAAACCCGATTCGGCGGAGCTGCGCGCCGCCACACGGGCTGCACATCTGGCCTATATCAAAGCGATGCTCGAGCGCGTGCTGGTGGCGGGGCCGCTGCTGCGCCCCGATGGCCGGGCCATGGGCAGCCTGCTCATCATGGAATTCGACGACCGGGACGCCGCGATCGCCTTTGCGACCGACGATCCCTATCATCAGGCAGGGCTGTTCGAGAGCCGCTCGGTGACGAACTGGCACAAGGTGGTGCCCGCCGCCGAGTGAACGATCAGGACAGCTCGACACCCTGCGCGGCGGCCATGTCACCCAGCGCCGTGCGGATGTCGGTGCCGGGCGCATCGAGCCAGGCGTTCATCGCCGCCGACACCGCCCCCAGATCGACCGAGCGCACCATCGCCTTGATCGGGCCGACGCCGGCCGGGGTGATGGAGAGCTGCTCCACGCCGAGCGCCAGCAGCGCCAGCGCCTCGAGCGGCCGGCCGCCCATCTCGCCGCACACCGTGGCGGGCTTTCCTGCGGCGGCCGCGGCGCGCATGATCCGCCGCAGCACGCGCAGGATGGCAGGGGAGAGCCAATCATAGCGGTCCGCCAGCCGCGGGTTGGCACGATCGGCAGCGAACAGGAATTGCGTGAGGTCGTTGGTGCCGACCGAGACGAAATCGGTCATCGGCAGCAGCGCGTCGAGCGCCTCGATGATGGCAGGCACCTCGATCATGGCGCCGTAGCGGACCTGGGCGGGCAACGCGTGGCCGGCGCGCGCCAGCAGGGCGGCCTGTGCCTCCACAAGCGCCCGCGCCTCGGCAAACTCCCAGGGCTCGGAGACCATCGGGAACATGACGTTGAGGGTGCGGCCGGCAGCGGCCTGCAGCAGAGCGCGCGCCTGCACCTTCATCAGCCCCGAGCGGCCGAGGGCGAGGCGCAGCGCGCGCCAGCCCATGGCGGGGTTCTCGTCATCCTCGCCGCCGTTCAGATAGGGGACGGTCTTGTCCCCGCCGATATCGACGGTGCGGAAAATGACCGGGCGGACGCCGGCGGCATCGAGGACGCTGGTGTAGAGCGCCTGCTGGCGCTCGCGGCGCGGCAGCGTGGCCGAGACGAGGAACTGGAATTCGGTGCGGAACAGGCCGATGCCGTCCGCCCCCGTGGCATCGAGCACTGCGGCATCATCGGCGAGGCCGGCGTTCATCATGATCTGGATGCGCTTGCCGTCCCGCGTGAGCGCCGGGGCATCGCGCAGCAGCGCGAAGCGCTCGGCGCGGCGGGCCTTGAGCGCGCTCATCTCGGTGTAGCTGGCGATCATCGCCGTCTGCGGGCGGATGAGCAGCGCGCCATTGGCGGCATCGACGATCAGCTCGTCCCCGTCCGCCACCTGGGCGAACAGCTCGGGCACTCGGCCGAGCATCGGCACGCCCATGGCGCGCGCCACGATGGTGACATGGCTGGTGAGGCTGCCCTCCTCCAGCACCACGCCCTTGAGCCAGCGGCGATCATATTCGAGCAGCTCGGCCGGCCCCAGGTTGCGGGCGATGAGGATCGTTTCGGTTTGCAGCCCGAGCTGGGCGGCGGTGCCGAGCTGGCCCGCCACGATGCGCAGCAGCCGGTTGGCGAGATCGTCGAGATCGGTGAGGCGCTCGCGCAGATACGGGTCTTCGATCGAGCGCATGCGGGCGCGGGTTTTCGCCTGCACGCGCTCGATGGCGGCTTCGGCGGTGAGGCCGGTCTCGATCGCTTCGTTGATCCGCCGCAGCCAGCCTTCGTCATAGGCGAACATCTTGTAGGTCTCGAGCACGTCCTGATGGTCCCCGCCGCCGGCGAACTCGGCCTGGCCCATCATGCCGTCGATCGCCTCGCGCAGCTTGCCGAAGCCGGCGCGCACGCGGTTGCGCTCGGTCTCGGGATCATCGGACACGGTATGCTCGATAACGACGCGGGGCTGGTGGAACACCGCCACGCCGCGCGCCAGCCCGTCGACGAGCTTGAGCCCCGCCAGCCGCGCCGGGGCGGAGCTGGCGGTGCGCGCCGCCGCGGCCTCGGCATCATCGACAAGACCTGCGCCGTGGATCAGCTCGGAGAGCGCCATCGCCACCGTCTGCAACGCCTCGATCTCGATTTCCTGATAGTCCCGCGGCTGGGCGTGCTGCACGGCGAGCACGCCGATGGCGGCCTCGCGCCGCACGATCGGCACACCGGCGAAGCTGTGGAAACGCTCCTCGCCGGTTTCCGGGCGATAGGCGAAATCCGGATGGGCCTGGGCTTCGGCGAGGTTGAGCGGCTCGCGGCGCGCGGCGATGACGCCGACGAGCCCCTGCCCCATTGCCAGCCGCGTGACATGCACCGCCTCCTGCGCAAGGCCCTGGGTGGCGAACAGCTCGAGCTTGCCTTCGCGCAGCAGATAGATGGAGGCGACTTCGCTCGACAGCGCTTCCGCCACGATCCGCACCACCCGCCCCAGCTTGGCCTCGGCACCGCTGCGGGACGCCATCACCTCATGGAGGCGACGCAGAATCTCGCGGGCGGCGCTTACAGGAGGCATCGGGCGGGCGGCATCAGGCGGCGGCGTAGGCGATGGGCGGAGCGCGGGTGGCGAGCGCCTCATTGGCCTCGCGCACCAGCTCGTCGATGATCTCGGCGACCGGCTGTTCGGCGGTGACCATGCCGACCGACTGGCCGGCCATCAGCGAGCCGTTCTCGATATCGCCATCGACCACGGCACGGCGCAGCGCCCCGGCCCAGTAATGCTCGATCTCGAGCTGGGCGGCGGGCAGATCGACCTCGCCGGCATCGAGCCGCTCGGCCACTTCGCGCTGCTTGGCCATGAAGGCTTCCGCCCCGGCGTTCTTCAGCGCGCGCACCGGAATGACCGGCAGCCGCGGATCGAGCTGCACGCTGGCGATGGCATCGCGCGCCGAGGCACGAACGAAGGCCCTTTTGAAATTGGGGTGGGCGACACTTTCTGCCGAGGCGGCGAAGCGCGTGCCGAGCTGCACGCCGTCAGCCCCCATCCGCGCCCACATCGCCACGGCGGCCCCGCGGCCGATGCCGCCGGCCACGAACACCGGCACCTGGGTGATGACCGGCAATATCTCCTGCGCCAGCACCGAGAGCGACACCGGGCCGATATGGCCACCGGCCTCCGAGCCTTCGATGATGATGGCATCCGCCCCCGAGCGCACCAGCTTCTTTGCCAGCGCCGCAGTGGGCGCGAAGCACATCAGCCTGGCACCGGCGGCCTTGATCGCTTCGATGGCGGCACCCGAAGGCAGCCCGCCGGCGAGCACGATATGGCCGACCTTGTGGCGCGCGCAGACTTCGATCAGCTCCATCATCTGCGGGTGCAATGTGATGAGGTTGACGCCGAAGGGCTTGTCGGTGAGCGCCCTGGTGGCGGCGATCTCGGCATCGAGAATGGCCGGCGGCATCGAGCCGCACGCGATCACGCCGAAGCCGCCGGCATTGCTGATGGCGGAAACGAGGTGGCGTTCGGACACCCAGGTCATCGCGCCGGCCATGATCGCGTGGCGGGTGCCGAGGAAAGTGCGCCCGCGCGCGGTCAACTGATCAAGGCGGCTCATGCTGTCTCCAATACCGGCGGCTCGGCGCCATCAAGGCCATAAGCGGTGTGCAGCACGCGGACCGCCAGTTCCACATATTCCTCGGCGATGAGCACGCTCACCTTGATTTCGGACGTGGTGATCGCCTGGATGTTGATGCCGCGTGTGGCAAGTGCACGGAACATGGTGGCCGCCACACCGGCATGGCTGCGCATGCCGACACCCACCACCGAAACCTTCGCCACCGCCGCATCGGACAGCAGCGACGCATGGCCGATGTCGCCGTGCGCGCGATCCAGCACATCGAGGCTGAGCGGCAGCTGGGCGCGCGGCACGGTGAAGGTGACGTCGGTCTTGCCTTCATCCTTGGCGATGTTCTGGACGATCATGTCCACATTGACATTGGCATCGGCGAGCGGGCCGAAGATGGCGGCGACCACGCCCGGCCGATCGGGCACCCCGACCAGCGTCACCTTGGCTTCGGACTTGTCATAGGCCACGCCGGCGATCAGCTGCTGTTCCACGTCATCCTCACTTTCATCCACCACGAGCGTTCCGGGGGCATCGCTGAAGCTCGACAGCACCTGCACCCGCACCTTTTCCTTCATCGCCAGCTCGACCGAGCGGGTCTGCAGCACCTTGGCCCCCACGCTCGCCAGCTCGAGCATCTCCTCATAGGTGATGCGCGACAGTTTCTGCGCACGCGGCACGATCCGGGGATCGGTCGTGTAGACCCCGTCCACATCGGTGTAGATATCACATCTTTCCGCCCCCAGCGCTGCCGCCAGCGCCACGGCCGAGGTGTCGGAGCCGCCACGGCCAAGCGTGGTGACGCGGCCGCCGGCGGTCATGCCCTGGAAGCCGGGGACCACCGCCACTTCGCCGGCCGCCATTGCTGCCAGCAGGGCGGCGGTGTCCACGCCCTCGATCCGCGCCGTGCCATGCGCATCGGAGGTGCGGATCGGCAGCTGCCAGCCGAGCCAGGAGCGTGCCTTCACGCCCATCGCCTGCAGCGTGATCGCCAGCAGGCCGGCAGTCACCTGCTCGCCGGCGGCCACCACCACATCATATTCGGCAGGCGTTGCCAGCGGTGCGGCCTCGCGGCAGAAGCCGACCAGCCGGTCGGTCTCGCCGGCCATGGCGGAGACGACGACCGCGACTTGATGGCCCGCTTCCACGGCGGTCTTGACGCGGCTGGCCACGCCCCGGATCCGCTCGGTGCCGGCCATCGAGGTGCCGCCGAATTTCATCACGATCCGCGCCATCAGGGCCGCCCCATATCCTCATGCCAAGTCGACCCATGCGCCGAACTGTCGATGCAGTTAGAAACTGCACCGGCACTTGGCAAGCAAGCCGCATGGCGGGATGCATCACAATTGGCTATCAGGGGGCATGAACAGCCCCAGCATTTCCCCGGACGAAGCCAGTTTCTTCGGCAAGCTGGCCGATGATTGGTGGAACCCGCGCGGCAGCTCGGCGATGCTGCACCGCATCACGCCGGTGCGCTCCGCCTATATCCGCGATGCAGCGGTAGCGCATTTCGGGTTGAATGCGCGCAGCCGCCGGCCGCTCGACGGGCTGCGCGTGCTCGACATCGGGTGTGGGGCGGGGTTGCAGGCCGAGCCGCTGGCGCGGATGGGCGGCACGGTGACGGCAATCGATGCCGCGCCCGAGAATATTGCCGCAGCGTGCGCGCACGCCGGCGGACAGGCGCTGGCGATCGACTATCGCTGCGTATCGCTGGAGGATCTGGCGGCGGCGGGCGGGCAGTTCGACCTCATCACCTGTCTAGAGGTGATGGAGCATGTGGCGGGGCGGGACTCGTTCCTGGCGGCACTTTCGGCGCTGCTCGCACCCGGCGGGCTTGCCATCTTGAGCACACCCAACCGCACGCCGGCGAGCTGGGCGGTGCTGATCGCGGGGGCGGAGATGATCACCCGTACCATCCCGCGCGGCGCACATGACTGGCAGCGCTTCATGCAGCCGGCCGAACTTGCCGAGGCGATGGCGCATGCCGGGCTGCGCGTGACGACCACCGACGGGTTGAGCTGGCGCCCCGACCAGGGCTTTGCCATGGGCCGGGACACCAGCATCAACTATTTCGTTCAGGCGGTAAGGGCATAGACCCTATTGCGTTCTGATGTGATCAAAACGCGGGTCTAATTCTTTGTTTCCGTGTGTTTTTGTCGCAAAACCGGTGCCAACTTTTGCGAAACACACTCTAGCGCCAGAGGCTCCGCACCACCTGCACCACCACGCCGTCGCGCGTGCGGATCAGCAGCGCGTCGGGGCCGTAGCGCACCCAGCGGGTGCCGCGCCATGCCGGCTGCAACTGGTAGAAGCCGGGGTTGGCCACCCAATATTGCCGCGCCGCAAAGGCCGGCGGCACGCGGTAGCCGACGTTCCAGGGCTGGTAGCGGACGCCGCGTGGCGCCACCCAGGCGGGGCCGCCGTAGCGAGGGCCGGCCCAGCGCCAGTCATTCTGGCCGACCGCGCGCCAGCGGCGCTGATCCCGGTAGAAATCGCGGCGGTCGCCCCGGAAATCGCGGCGATCTTCGCGAAACTCGCGGCGGTCCTCGCGGAAGTCCTGCCGTGCATCGCGGCGGTCCTCACGATAGTCCTGCCGGTTTTCGCGGCGATCTTCGCGCCAGTTGGTGCGGTCCTGCGCCATCGCAGGTCCGATGGTGAGGGTTGCGGCCACAAGGCCAAGGATCAGCGTGCGCATCATCTGCCTCCCGAAACGGCCGGGCCGGATGATCCGGCTGGCCATGGAGTGAAGATGCGATGATTCGGGTGAATGCCTACTGAAACGGTGTGAAAGCTGGCGTTCAGCCTCAGAGGAAGCGTGCCACCACTTCCCGGTAGGAGCGGGACACCTTGACCTGGGTGTTGGAGCCCAGCACCAGGAAGCACTCGCCATTGGTGTGCGGCTTGACGCTCTTGATGTTGTCGAGGTTGACGATCGTCGAGCGGTGGATGCGCTGGAACTTGCGCGGATCGAGGCGCTTCTCGAGATCCTTCATCGTTTCGCGCAGGATCAGCGTCTGGTCGGCGGTGTAGATGCACATATAGTCGCCGGCGGCATCGATCCGCTCGATATCGTCGACATCGACCCGGAAGATCTGGCCGCGATCCTTGATGTTGAGGATCTTCTCGTAGCGGCTGGCGGCGGGGGCCTCGGCTTCCGTGGTGCCCGGCACCGCCTCGGGCGCAAGCTCGCTCAGGATGTTCTGCAGCCGGGATTTTTCACCGGCACTGCGCCGCTCGGCGAGGCGCTGGCGCACCCGCTCGACGGTGGCGGCAAGCCGATCCTCCTCCACCGGCTTGAGCAGATAATCCACCGCCTCGGCCTCGAAGGCGCGCAGCGCGTGCTGCTGGAAGGCGGTGACGAACACGAACAGCGGCGGCTCGATGTCGGCCAGGCCCGATACGACCGAAAAGCCGTCGAAACCCGGCATCTGGATATCGAGGAATACCAGATCGGGTTTCAGCGTCTTGATCGCGCGAATGGCCTCGCGGCCATTGGCGCAGCGTTCGACGATCTGGATATCGTCGAAGGCCTGCAGCCGCAGTTCCAAGCCCTGGATGGCAAGTCGCTCGTCGTCGACGATGATGGTGGTGATGGCCATGGTCAAAAATCCTGGTTGGCCGTGGCTGGAATGGCCACGGTGGTTGCTGCCCCCAGAATAAGGTCGCTGCGGTCGTTCTCACCGCCCCCCGTGCGGTCGCCCCGCATATTGGTGGTCTGATAGGGAATGTCGATGAGCACGATCAACCCCTGTGGCTCATTGTCCGCCAATTCGAAGCGATGATCGGCGCCATAGGCCTGCACCAGCCGCTCGCGGATGTTGGCGATGCCGACGTTGGTGCCGGGTGCCACCGCCTCCCCGATGCCGGCGGCGGCGTTGCCCGCGCTGCCGCCGAGGCCGGGCCCGGTGTCGGCAATGGTGATCACCAGCCGGTCCCCCATCTGCCGGGCATCGACGACGATGTCCGCACCGTCCTCGCTCGGCGTGACGGCATATTTGATGGCATTTTCCACGATCGGCTGCAGCAGCAGCGACGGCAGCCGCGCTTCCATCACCCGCGGCTCGATATCGAAGCGCGTGCGCAACCGGTCCTCGAAGCGGGTGCGCTCGATATCGAGATAGAGCTTCAGCGCCTCGGCCTCCTGCGCGATCGTCGCCAGCCCCTCGCGCTCGCCGACCAGGCTGTAGCGCAGGAAGGAGGCGAGGCGCGAGAGCATGGCATTGGCGCGCTCGGTCTGCCGCAGCAGCACCAGCGTGGAGATGGAATTGAGGGTGTTGAACAGGAAATGCGGGTTGAGCTGGTAGCGCAGCATCTCGAGTTGCGCGGTGTTGGCCTGGCGCGCCACCGCCACCATCCGCGCCGTCTGCTCGGCGAGCTGGAGATAATAGTTGATGCCGTAATAAAAGCCCGTCCAGGCGCCGAGCACCGAGAATTCGAGCAGGATGGCGCCGAGATACTCGATGCCCTGTGGCGTCCATCCCGGCTGGTAGAAGGCGCGGTGCGCCCAGACTTCCAGCACCGAGAACAGCGCCGAGGCGCCGCACAGGATGACGAGCGACAGGATGAGCACGCGCGGCGGCGGCATGGTGATGATGCGCCGATAGGCGGCGGCCATCAGCAGGGTGAGCGAAAAGCCGGTGGCGGTGATGATGGCGGTGGGCAGCAGGAAGCTGGGCTCCATGCGATTGGCGAGGCCGGACAGCGCGCGCAGCCCGAAATAGGCGAGCCAGCCGCCGCTCTGCAGTAGCCAGAAGGCGCGGTTCTTGTCGCGGAAGAACCCCCGCGCGGCAAAGTCGGTGGTGGCGTCCCGGTCCGGCATTCCCACCATCATAGCGCAGCTTCGCCGGCAAAGCCCATCCCCCTTGCCAAAGCGTTGCTGGCCAAGCCGGGGACGAACGATTATCGCCGATGCGATGGGTCTCTCGGCTCCCGATCTTGCTGCCGCCGTTGCAGCGCTGGCTGCCGCCGACCCGCGGCTGGCGGCGGCGATCGACCGTATCGGCGCGCCCGAGCCGCGCATCCGGCCGCGCGGCCCCGCCACGCTGCTGCGCGCGATCATCGGCCAGCAGGTGAGCGTGAAGGCGGCGGCGAGCGTCTGGAACCGGCTGCAGGCCGCAGCGGGCGGCGATGCCAATGACCTGGCGCGGCTGGCGGCACTGTCGCCCGAGGAATTGCGCGGGGCCGGGCTTTCGGGCCAGAAAGCGAGCTATGTGCATGCGCTGGCAGCGGCGGTGATGGCCGGGCATCTGGATTTTGCCGCACTGCCGGAGGATGACGAGCAGGCGGTGCTGGCGCTCACCGCGATCAAGGGCATCGGCCGCTGGACGGCGGAAATCTACCTGCTGTTCGCCGAAGGCCGGCCGGACGTTTTTCCCGGTGGCGATCTTGCCGTGCAGATCGAGCTTGGGCGGCTGCTGGGCCTGCCCGCGCGGCCACCGGAAAAAGCGACGCGGCTGCTTGCCGAGCCGTTCCGCCCGCACCGCGGCGCGCTCGCGATCCTGTGCTGGCACAGCTACAATATCGTGGCCTTATGATCCTTGAAGTCAGCAGTGCTGCCAATCCCAGCGTCAAGCGGCTGAAATCGCTGTTCGACAAAAAGGCGCGGCGGCTGGAGGGGCTGTTCCTTGCCGAGGGGCTGCGCGTCTGCACCGAGGCGCTGGAGGCCGGCCGGCTGCCGGCGCTGCTCGCCGTGACATATGAAGCCGAGGCGCACCCGCTGGGCCGGGCGCTCATCGCCGCCACGCTCGATGCCCGCGGCCAGGTGATGCGCGTGCCGCCGCTGTTGATGAGCCGCATCACCGGCAAGGACAATGCGCAAGGCGTGGCCGGCGCCTATCCCATCCCCGACACAAGCCTCGCCGGCCTCGACCGCAGCGCCTCACCGCTGTGGGTGGTGGGAGAGAGCATCCGCGATCCCGGCAACATCGGCACCATGCTGCGCACCTGCGATGCCACGGGTGCGGGCGGGCTGATCCTGCTCGACCAGTGCGCCGATCCGTTCAGCGTGGAGGCGGTGCGCGCCTCGATGGGGGCGCTGTTCAGCCGCCGCATCGCCCAGGCCAGCGGGCCGGAATTTTTTGCATGGGCGCGGGCGGGTGCCGGTCAGATCGTCGGCGCAGCGCTGGAGGGGCGCACGGTCGATTATCGCGCGCACCGGTTCACGGCGCCGAGTTTCCTGCTGATGGGCAATGAGCAGGCCGGGCTGCCGGCCGCCTATGCGGCGCAATGCGATGCGCTGGTGAAGCTGCCGATGCGCGGCACTGCCGACAGCCTCAACGTCGCCATTGCGACGGCGCTGCTGCTCTACCAGGCCCTAGACCAGCTGGAACCACTCTAGCCCTGTTTTCGTGTGTTTTTATCGCAAAACCGGTCCCTACTTTTGCGAAACACACTCTAGAATCGCCAGTGTTGCAGGCCGTCCTCGGCGACCGTCACCGTGCCGGCAACCCCTACCGGGGACGCATCGAGCCGCTCCAGCGCGCCGACTTCAGCGATGTCGACCCGTGCAAACACCCGCTCGCCCTCGGGTGTCAGGCCGATGACGCTCCCATAAGCCGGCGCGCCCTCGCGGTCATGCACCACCGTGAACGTCTCCACTTCGGCTGCTCCGGCATAGTCCAGCGCCAGCGCGGGCACCGGGCTGCGCATCGCTTCGGCCTCCATCTGCACGTCGCGCGGCCGCATCAGCATGGCAGGCTCGGGTGCTGCCGAGCCCAGCACCAGCGCATGGTGCTTGGTGACATAGCCGCCCTGGCCATAAAGCAGCGCGTGGTCGGCGGGTGACCCACGCAAGTGGCGGACCATCGCGCAAGTGGCATGGGTCATGTAGGTGTTGAGCGGCGCGCCGAAGAAGCTGAGGCCCCCGCACACGGTCATCGCCGCATCCGCCGCCAACCCGAGCGAGCGCCGCGCCATCTTCGGCACGATGGGAAAGCAGGAATACAGCTCGACCGCGCCGAATCCGCCGGGCGCCACCGCCATCGCCGCATCG
>JBBSPR010000016.1:0-21542 GCA_038258615.1 Sphingomonadales bacterium | reverse complement strand
CGGGTGCCGGCAAGGCGGCCGGGCTGGACGTATTTATCGGCCAGATGGGCTTCGAGACGGGCGAGGCGGGCGGGGTGGAAGGTCATCAGAAGGTGGGCTGGTCGTAGCGGCGCGGGGCGATTTCGCTATGGAGCTTGACGATGGCATCCGAGCCGCCGGTCTTGCACCAGGCCGGCACGAAGGCATGGACGACGCACTTGAGGCTGGCGACGAACAGGCGGCCGCCGACAGCGAGGGCGGCACCCATGTGTTCGAAATAGCTTTCGCCGACGGTTCGGGGGTGTTGCAGGAACAGCCGGTCGAGCATGATCTTCTCCGCGTTGGTGGTCGCTGGCTTCAGGGATAGCGGCGTGACGCTTGCGGGGCAATCGTCCGCTGGCTAGGGAGGCTGGGTAGGGCGGTTAGCTCAGTTGGTAGAGCATCTCGTTTACACCGAGAGGGTCGGCGGTTCGAGCCCGTCACCGCCCACGCGGAGCGCGGCAGAGAGCAAGCGCAGCTTGCGCACCGACTCGCGCCAGCGCGGCCGGCGAGGCGAGCGGTCCTTCGCCGCTCGAACTCGTCCGACTTCAGGACGCGGCTTTGCCGCGGCCCCCGCGCAGCCCAGTGGTTCCACCCCCTCCAAAACCCTCCCGAACTGTTGCCGCACTGCAACAGCGGGCCGCAATCCCCCGCCGGGGCGCAATCGTCACAAACTGACCATCCGGTTGTAAGGAAACTGTCACAAAACCTGTCGAAAGGAGGCTCATCGAATCTCCCGCCAGCACAGCTGCCAGGCGGCACTTTTTGTCAGCGGCTCGTCGGGCCAGAACCCAGGGGACTTTCAACATGCGGTATCTTCGGATCGGTTGCGCGCTCGCCGCCCTCGCAGCACCAGTGGCGCTGCATGCGCAGGAAACCACCTCGGCTCTTCGCGGCCAAGTGACTGACCAGACCGGCGCCGCAATAGCCGGGGCCACCGTTACCGTAACCCACGTCCCCTCGGGTACGCGCACTACGCAGGTGTCGGACGCCAACGGCGGATTCAACGCAACTGGCCTGCGTCTCGGCGGCCCTTTCAACGTCGAAGTCGTGGCCGATGGATATGACACTGCGAACGAGGAAGTCGGCCTGCTCTCCGCCGGCCAGGCGCAGCGCATCAATGTGCTTCTTGCCGAAGCGGGCCAGACCATCACGGTGACGGCTGCGCGCACGCAGCGCTCTGCCATCACGCTCGGCACCGGCGCTGCCACGGTCCTCAACGCGCGTGACATCGCCGGCATTTCCAACATCAACCGCGACATCCGCAACCTTGCAGCGCGCGATCCTTTGGTCACGCTCGATCCCACCAACGGCGGTGCAATCAGCATCGCTGGTCAGAACAACCGCTTCAACCGCTTCACCATTGATGGCGTTGCTTTCGGCGATCCTTTCGGTCTCGAAGCCGGCGGTCTTGTTTCGTCGCGCGGCCCGGTGCCGCTCGATGCCATCACCGAGTTCTCGGTGGAAATCGCGCCGGTGGATATCCAGCAGGGCTTCTTCCTTGGCGGCGCGATCAATGCGCAGCTGAAGTCGGGCGGCAATGATTTCACCTTCCTTGGCGGAGCCTATTATCAGGACAGCGGCCTGCGTGGCACCCGCGCTCGCAATGTCACCCGCACCGGTGCATTCGAGTCGCAGATCTACACCGCGCAGGCCACCGGCCCTATCATCAAGGATCGGCTGTTCTTCGCAGTCACCTATGAGCGGACGCGCGACACCGTACCGTCGGACGTGAGCCCCTCGCAGCTCGGCATCACCGATGAGCAGGTTGCCCAGATCGGCCAGATCGCACAGTCGGTGTACAGCTTCGATACGCTGGGCGTCGCCGATGGTGTCGTCGAGAAGGACGACAAGCTTGTCGTCAAGCTCGACCTGAACGTCGCCGATGGTCACCGCCTCACCGGTACCTACATCTGGAACGAGGCGAGCCTGCTCGCTGGCCAGACCGGCGCCGGCGCCATCGCATCCAACAACCCGAGCTTCGCGCTGCAGTCCAACAACTACAACCAGGGCGCCATCAACCACTTCGGGATGATCCAGTCCAACAACCAGTGGTCGGACGAATTCTCCACGCAGCTTCGGGTGTCCTACTCCGATTACGTTCGCCTGCAGCAGCCGTTCGGCGATGCCAGCTTCGGCCAGTTCCGCACCTGCCTCGCGCCCGCTTCGGCGACGCCGCCGAACCAGTGCCCTTCGGGCACCCGGCTGCTCAGCTTCGGCCCGGACGTCAGCCGCCAGGCCAACGAGCTCGATGCGCAGAGCCTCACTGTCGAGTTCCAGGCGAGCCTGAAGATGAATAACCACACGGTGAAGTTCGTTGCCGAGCGCCGTACCCAGAACGTCCGCAACCTGTTTGCGCAGCGCGTGTCGGGTGACTGGTACTTCGACTCGATCGCGGACCTGCAGGCTCGCCGTGCAAACGAGCTTGATTTCGCTGTGCCGCTGCGCGGCGGCATCGACACCGTCACCGCCGATTTTGCCAACAACACCTGGACCTTCGGCCTGATGGACACCGTCGACGTGGCCGATAATCTGACCGTTGTTGCCGGCTTCCGTTACGACCTCTTCGACACGCCTGACACACCGTTCTTCAACCAGGACTTCATCGGCCGCTTCGGCTTCCCCAACAACGCGACGCTCAACGGCCGCACGCTGTTCCAGCCACGCTTCGGCTTTAACTGGAAGCCCACCGAGCGGCTGCAGCGTCGCGGCTCGGCCGGCCTGTTCGGCGGCGGCAACCCGCTCGTCTGGGTGTCGAACAACTACTCCAACCCGGGGCCCACGCTCGGCCGCGCCCAGGTCCGCCGCGCTGCTGACGGCACCTTCACCGTCTCCGGCATCTCGGGCCTGTCCGCCGCCCAAGTGCAGGCGCTCGGTGCGGCAACGCTCAACAACGTCTCGGGCGGCACGGGCATTCCGGCCGAGCTGGCCGCTGCTGTCCGCACCGCCGGCACTGGTGGCGCGCCGACCAACGCGCTCGATCCCAACTTCCAGCCGCAGTCGCAGTGGCGCGCGTCGGGTTCGGTCGATTACAGCGCCAACCTCGGCCCGCTCGGAGACGGCTGGAACATCGGTGCCGATCTTGTCTATTCCCGCGTCAAGAACGCGCTTGAATGGACCGATCTGCGCTCTGTCGTCATCGGCACGCTGCCCGATGGTCGCCCGCGCTATGGCGTGCTGCCCGGCCAGGGCGCCACGACCAACACCGACATCCTGCTAACCAACACCGATCGTGGCCACAGCTGGAGTGCCGTTGCCCGCTTCGACAAGCGGTGGGACATGGGCTTCCGCCTGAGCGGTTCGTACACCTTCCAGCGCGCTACCGATGGCAACGCCGGCACGTCGTCGGTCGCCTTCTCCAACTACACCAACGCCGCGGCTCTCGACCCGAACCTCGCCGCCATCGGCACTTCCAACTATCAGCGTGACGACCAGTTCCGCCTGATCGCCGGCTATGATGCACAGCTGTTCGGGGACAATATCACCCGGATCGAGTTCTTCCTCAACTCGCGTTCGGGTCAGCCCTTCAGCTACACCTTCGCCGATCAGGCGTCGGGCAACAACCGCTCCGCCGTGTTCGGTGTCACCGGCCGCAACGATCGCAACCTGCTCTATGTGCCCAATGTCAGCAGTGCCACAGCCGATCCGCTGGTCACTTATGCCCCGGGCTTTGACTTTGCCGGCTTCAAGAACTTCATCGAAACCTCCGAGCTGAACAAGTTTCAGGGGCAAAACGCTCCGAAGAACCTCGGCCGAGCCCCATGGAACCACAAGCTCGATTTCTCCTTCCGCCAGGAACTGCCGTTCGTGCTGGGCGGCAAGATCGAGCTCCTGGCCGATGTCGAGAACGTCCTCAACCTGCTCAACTCTGATTGGGGCACCATTCGCCAGGTCGGCTTCCCCTACTATGCCCCGCTGGTGAACGTGACCTGCACCACCCCGGCTTGCACCCAGTATCAGTATGCAAATCGTGCCGCCAACGGCCAATTCCAGGCGCCGCAGCAGGTGACTCAGCTCAACGGGTCGCTCTGGGGTGTCCGTTTTGGTGCCCGCCTGCGCTTCTGATCGCGCTCGTCCAAGCATGAAATCGGGCGGCTCCCTTGCGGGGGCCGCCCTTTTTCTTGGGGCTAGAAGGAATAGACGATCGTCATCCGACTGACCTTGTCTGATTTGCGGCGCCCCAGCGGCGGTTCGGACTCGGTGTTGAGCTGGAAGGAGAGGCGCGCGGTGAGCGCGTCGTTGATCCTGGCGTTGAGCGCGGTCAATGATTGCAGGCTGTTGTTGCTGCCGTCGTAGAAATAACTTGCAGTTTCCGTGATAAAGATAGTCTCGCTGAGAAACGCCTTGAAGTCGGCGGCAGCACGCCCGGCGAACATGTTTTCGGACAAACCATCGGTGAAGCGGGTCTGGCGCAGCGCCGGGCCGCCTTCGATCGTGGCGAAGAGCGCTGGCCCATCAAGCAGCTTGTAGCCGAGCCCGAGCGATTGCGAGAAGCGGCTGTCAAAGCCCGAGAACTCATCCTTTTCGAAGGTGAGCGCCAGCAGGGCGAAGAACCGCGGGGTGATGTTGTAATTGCCCTGGTAGCCGGCGAGGTATCGCTCGCGGGTGGTGACGCCATCCTGCCGCTGGTAATCGACGAAGCCGCGCAGGGCGTGCTTGAAGCGTATGGTTTCCTTCGAGAGATTGACGCCGATGGCGACACCGCGGGTGTTGGTGTTGCCGGACGATGCGAAGGCGCCGATCTCGCCCGAGCCTTTCCAGCCCTGGAAGAAGCCCTGCGAGGCCAAGGCCTCCAGCCGTTCGCGCTCGGCATTTTCCTTGATCGAAGCGACCCGGGCTTCGATTTCGGCCGCCGAGCCGGGGTTGGTCTCCATGGCGATCTCGGCGATGACCTTGAGCTTGTCGGGATCCGACCTGACGGCGTCGATCATGGCCGCGACGGCGGGCGGTAACGGTGCTGCGAGCGCCGGACCTGCCGTGACCGCGAGGACCGCTGCGAACATCTTGCGCATCTTCTTGTCTCCCCCTGCAATGGCTGCAGAAAACCCGTGGAGCTCTGGGCTGTCAACCGGATCGGGGCTGTTTCGGGGCGGCGAATGGCGCTAGGGGATGGCACATGACGATGGCCGATATCCACCCCATTCCGCTGAGCCTTGTGGACACGGACCTCGATGCCGCCGCTGCGGCGTTTGGCGATGCCTTTGCGCGCACCGGCTTTGCCGTGGTGAGCCAACACGGCATTCCCGACCGTGTGATCAGCCGCGCGCTGGGGGCCGTCAAGGCGCTGTTCGCGCTCGATGAAGGTGCCAAGTCGGCCTATGTGCAGCCGGGCGGGGCAGGGCAGCGCGGCATGACGCCGTTCGGGATCGAGACCGCCAAGGGTGCCGCGGCGCGCGACCTCAAGGAGTTCTGGCATGTGGGGCGTGAATTGCCCGCAGGCCATGGCCTGGGCGATGTGATGCCGCCCAATGTGTGGCCGCGCGAATGGCCGGATTTCAAGCCGGCAGTGCTGGCACTTTATGATGCGCTGGAAACAACCGGCCGCAAGCTGTTGAAAGCGCTGGCCGTGCATCTGGGGCAGGCGCCGGATTTTTTCGAGGACCCGGTTCGCGATGGCAATTCGGTGCTGCGGCTGCTGCATTACCCGCCGCTGAAAGGTGGCGAAGGCGGTTCGATCCGCGCCGGCGCGCATGAGGATATCAATGTCATCACGCTGCTGCTCGGGGCCGAGGAGGCGGGGCTGCAACTGCTCGACCGGCAGGGCCAGTGGCGCGATATTGCGGCGCCGCCGGGGAGCCTGGTGTGCAACATCGGGGACATGCTGCAGCGGCTTTCGGGCGGGCGGCTGCCTTCGACGACGCATCGGGTGGTGAACCCGGCGCCCGAGCGGGCCAGCGTGGCGCGCTATTCGACGCCGTTCTTCCTGCATTTCCGGCCCGATTATCTGATCGAGACGATGCCGGGCGGACCCGATGCGTGGCCGCCGATCACGGCGAATGCGTTTCTGCAGGAGCGGCTGCGCGAGATCAAACTGCTGTAACGCGCTTGTCATGCGCGGCGGCCAAGGAATGGGGCAGGGAGATTTTTATGCGCGCGATTTTCATGGGGCTGGCGCTGCTGGCATCGGCACCGGCGACCGCCCAGGTGCTCGATACGCCGGCCAAGGGCGATGATTATTGGGCTATGGCCCGTGCCGTGGTGCAGGGCCGGCTGAAGGTGGCGCATCGGCCGCAGAAGGCGAAGAATGTGGTGCTGCTGATCGGCGATGGCATGGGCGTGCCGACGGTGACGGCGGCTCGGATCTTCGATGGCCAATATCCCGATGACGGCTCTGCCCGGCGGACCGGCGAGGAGAATGTGCTGAGCTTCGAGACGCTGCCGCATCTGGCGCTGGTGAAGACCTACAACACCAATGCGCAGGTTTCGGATTCGGCCGGGACGGCGAGTGCGATCAACACCGGCGTGAAGACGCGGATCGGCTATATCAACTTCGCTGCCGGCCAGTCGGCAGCAGATTGCGGCAAGCCGGAAAGCTGGCCGCGCACGTTTGCCGAAATCGCCAAGGGGCAGGGCATGGCGGTGGGGGTGGTGACGACCACGCGGATCACCCATGCCACGCCGGCGGCAGTGTATGCGCATGTGCCCAACCGGAATTGGGAGGGCGCCGACCGGACCTTTCCGGCCGCCGAGCGCGGCAAGGGGTGCAGGGATATCGCGACGCAACTGGTTGAGTTTGCGCCGGGTGGCGGGCTGGACCTGGTGCTTGGCGGCGGCACCAACCAGTTTCTGCCCGAAGCGGCCGGCGGGCGCCGTGACGATGGCAAGGACCTGATTGCGGCGTGGAAGGCGCGGTTTCCTGCGGGGCGCTTCGTGGGCGATGCGAGCGGTTTGCGCGGGCTCGATGCCATGGCGCCCGGGCCGGTGCTGGGGCTGTTCACCAAGGATCATCTGAGCTTCGAGGTGGACCGCGACAAGGCGAAGGAACCGAGCCTCTCAGAGATGGCCGGGTTTGCGCTGAAGAAACTCGCCGGATCGAAGAAGGGGTATTATCTGATGATCGAAGGCGGGCGGATCGACCATGCGCATCACGCCAGCAACCCTTATCGCGCACTTTCCGAGACGCAGCAGTTTTCGCGCACGGTGGAGATGGTGCTGAAGACGGTGAACCTCGATGATACGCTGGTGCTGGTGACCGCCGATCATTCGCACACGCTGAGCTTTGCCGGCTATCCCGAGCGCGGCAACGACATCCTGGGCTATATCAAGAGCTCACGCGATGGCGAGGGCGGCGGGCCGGCGAGCCCGGAAGGCTATGCGCTCGACGATCGCGGCCAGCCGATGACGACGCTGACCTATGCCAATGGCCCGTTCCTGGCGCCGCCGCTTTCGCGGCAACTGCCGCCGAATGATCCCAATTATCTGTCGGCCAAGACCTATGGCACGAGTGGCGAGAGCCATGGCGGCGATGATGTGCCGCTTTATGCCACCGGACCGCGCGCGCATCTGGTGGGCGGCGTTATCGAGCAGAATGTGATTTTTCACTTGATGGCAGAGGCGCTTGGCTGGCGCTGAGCCTTTGGTCTGCTGCCCTGTGTTTTTGTCGGAAAACCAGTGCCCACTTTTCCGAAACACACTCAGTAGTCCGCGCCGATGAACCACAGGCCGTCGGGCGGGGCGTTGAGCGCCAGCGCCTGCCGGTCGCGGGCATCGAGTGCGGCGACGAGATCGACTTCGGACCATTGGCCGGTGCCGACGAACTTCAGGCAGCCGACCATCGAGCGCACCTGATGGTGGAGGAAGCTGCGTGCCTCGGCATGGAAGTGGATGTCGTTGCCGGTGCGGACCACATCGAGCCGATCGAGCGTTCGCACCGGGCTTTCGGCCTGGCACGCCATGGAGCGGAAGGTAGTGAAATCATGCCGGCCGAGCAGGCGTTTTGCAGCGGCATGCATGGCATCTGAATCAAGGGGTTCGGAGATGCGCCAGGCGAGGCCGGCTTGCCAGGTGAGATCGGCGCGGCGGTTGGCGATATGGTAGCGGTAGCGACGCTGCTTGCAATCGAAGCGGGCGTGAAAGCCGGGGGCCAGCGTGCAGGACAGGATGGCCACCGGGGCGGGGCGGAGCCGGGCGTTGAGGGCTTCGTGCATGCGGAAGGGGGCGAGATCGCGTGCGACGTCGAAATGCGCTTCCATGGCGAGGGCGTGGACGCCGGCATCGGTGCGGCCGGCGGCGTGGACGGTGGTGCGCTCCCCGGTGATGGCGAGCACCGCCTCCTCGATCGCGGCCTGCACCGAGGGGCCGTGATGCTGGCGCTGCCAGCCCATGAAGGGGCGGCCATCATATTCGACCGTGAGCCGGTAGCGGTTCATGCCAAGGCTGTGCCGGCGGGAATGGGCCAGCCGCGCAGCAATTCGGCGGTGGCCATGGCGGGCTTGCCAGCGCGCTGGACGCGGGTGGGGCGGAGCAGGCCCTCGCCGGTGCCGATGGTGAGGGCATCGTCGGTTGTGACGCCAGGTGAGGATGTGCCGGCAAGCACTTCGGCGTAAAGGATTTTCAGGCGCTCGCCCAGCAACTCCACATAGGCACCGGGCGCGGGGTTGAAGGCGCGGATGGCGCGCTCGATAGCGACGGCAGACTGGCGGAAATCGAGGTGGGCCTCGGCCTTGGCGACCTTGGAAGCATGGGTGGCGCCTTCCGGCTGGGGGATGGCGCAGGGGCGCTCGTCGAGCACGCGGAGGAGCTGCAAGGCGCCCATATGGGCGAGCTCCTCGAACAGGTCCCCGGCGGTCTTGCGGCCGATGGGTGTGGCTTCGGCAAGGAGCATGGGGCCGGTATCGAGCCCGGCTTCCATCGCCATGATGGTGATGCCCGTCTCCGTATCGCCGGCGAGGATGGCGCGCTGGATGGGGGCGGCGCCGCGCCAGCGCGGCAGCAGCGAACCGTGGATATTGATGCAGCCGCGGGCCGGGGCATCGAGGATGGGCTGGGGGAGGAGCAGTCCATAAGCGGCGACGACCGCGACATCGGCGCTGAATGAGGCGAACTGCGCCTGTTCTTCGGGGGATTTGAGGGTGCGAGGGGTATGGACAGGGACGCCGAGGGCCTCTGCCCGGGCATGGATGGGGCTTTTTTGCAGGCTTTTGCCGCGCCCCGCGGGCTGTGGCGCGCGGGTATAGGCGGCGACGACGTGGTGCCCGGCGGCGTGCAGGGCATCGAGAGCGGGAAGGGCAAAGGCCGGCGTGCCCATGAAGATGATGCGCATGGCGAGCCGGCTAGGGGTTTTTGAAGGCTTTGGGAAGGGCGGCCCCTCGTCCGCACTTTGGGCGAGGGGCCGGGCCTGATCAGTTGCCGAGCGTGGTCACGGCGCGGCGGTTGATGGCGTAGCTGGCTTCATCGGCGCCATCGGCCTCCGGACGCTCTGCGCCGTAGGAGATGGTGGCGATGCGCGCGGTGGGCACACCCTGCGCTGCAAGGAAGTTCTTTGCAGCCTGGGCACGGCGATCGCCGAGGGCGAGGTTGTATTCGCGGGTGCCGCGCTCATCGGCATGACCTTCGACGGTGATGCGGACGGTCGGATATTGCGACAGCCACTGGGCCTGGCGGGTGAGCACGCTGCGCGCGGTCTCGTCGATCTCATAGCTGTCATAGGCGAAGCGCACGCGGTCCGACCCGGCCTGGGCGATGAAGTCGGCGAGGCTGCCGGGCACGATGCTGCTGCTGACTGCAGGGTTCGTCATCGGTGCGCTGGGGGTGGGCGTCGGTGTGGCGGGGGCGGTGGCGGGCGGCGGCGGGGGGGGCAGATCCTGCTTCTTGGGCCCGCAGGCGGCAACGAGAAGGGCGAGGGCGGCAACCGAGGCCAGACCGAGGTGTTGCGAATGCATTAAACTCTCCTTCAACATTGTTGCGCCGAACTGTTCTTAACCGTCGACAGATTGTGTAGCCGTTGGAGGTTGCCGGGGCAAGCTCAGTCCAACAACGGCGACCAGGCCGGATCGGATGCACCGAGTGGTGTCGGCAATCTGCGTTCGGTCTGTCCCGACACGTCGACCGACCAGAGTGCCGGTGATCCGCCGCGCGCTGAGCGCTGGAACATGATCACCCGGCCATTGGGGGACCAGGTGGCGCTCTCGTCCTGATAACCATTGGTGAGTTGGCGCTCGCCGCCGCCATCGGGGCGCATGACGTTGATGGCGAAGCGGCCACCGCCGAAGCGGGTGAAGGCGATCAGGTCCCCGCGCGGGCTCCAGACCGGCGAGGCGGCGCGGCCATCGCCGAAGCTGATCCGCTGCTGGCCGCTGCCATCTGCGCCCATGATGTAGAGCTGCTGGCTGCCGCCGCGATCCGATTCGAAGACAATGCGGCTGCCATCGGGTGAGAAGCTCGGCGAGGTTTCGATGCCGGGCTGCGAGGTGAGCCGCGCCAGGCGCTTGGAGCCCAGATCAAGCGTGTAGATATCGGTGTTGCCGTTCACCGCCATCGAGAAGACCAGCGTCCGGCCATCGGGCGAGAAGCGCGGCGCGAAGCTCATGCCCTGGAACTGGCCGGCACTGCTCTGGCTGATCGCCTCCTGCCGTGCGGTGCCGAGCGTGTAGAGCCATACTCGCGGGCGATTGCCCTCGAAGCTCATATAGGTGATCTGCTGCTGGCTGGGGCTGAAGCGCGGGGTGAGGACGAGGTTCTGGCCCGAGGTGAGGAAGCGGTGGCCCGCACCATCCTGGTCCATCACCGCAAGGCGCTTGATGCGCTTCGAGCGCGGGCCGGTTTCGGAGATATAGACGATGCGACTGTCGAAATAGCCGGTTTCGCCGGTGAGGCGGCTGTAGACCAGATCGGCGCATTTGTGCGCGGCGCGGCGCCAGCCCGCCGCAGTGGTGACAAAGCCCTGGCGGGTGAGCTCGACGCCGGCGAACACATCATAGGCGTAGCAGGCCAGCGTGATGCCGCCATCGGGGTTGGCGGTGACATTGCCCGTCACGAGCGCCTGGGCGGCCACGGTGCGCCAGGCGGCGAACTGCGGCCGCAGCACATCGGCGTTGCTCACCTGGGTGGTGAAGGCGGCCTGGGCGATCGGGCGAAACAGCCCCGACGAGCGCAGATCATTGGCGATCACCTCGGCGATGCGCTGGCCGAGTTCATCGGTTGTGCCCGCCGCGGTGGTGCCGGGGGCAGCGGCGGGGAAGCTGGGCACCGCGATCGGCATTGGCTGGCTGATGCCGCTGTTGATGTCCACGCGCAGCTGGGCGGCGGCGGGGGCGGCGAGCAGCAGGGCGCCGCAGAGGAGGGGGATACGCATGGACATCTCCGGTCAAGTCATCTGTTCGGGATCGAAATTGATTTCGACCGATTTCCACAGCGGGTAAAGGTCGGCGGGCAATTTGAGTGGCGAACAGCGCAGCACGGCGCGCCGCGCGGTTTCGGCAAAGGCGCGGGCGTAATCGCCATTCTGGCCGCTGGTTCCGGTCTGGCCAAGCACGCGCGGAGTGCCGGTCACGCTGCCATCGGGCAGGAACTCGGCACCGATGAGCACGGTCATCTTGCGCACGTCGGCGCCGCCGATCGGCGGGTTCCAGCAAGGGGCCACCTGTGCGCGGATCGCCTGGGCCAGCGTGGCGGCGGCGCGCGGGTCGATGGCGGCGTTCTTGGGCTGGGCGGCCTGGATCGTCTTGGCGAGATCGGAGGTGTTGAGCGGCTTGGTGGGCGCCTTGGGGAGCGCCTTGTTGATGAGATTGCTCAGCGTCTGGGTGTCGAGCGGCTTGGGCTCGGGCTTCGGTGGTGCCGGCTTGGGTTTTGCCTGTGGCTTGGGCTCGGGCTTGGGGGCCGGTTCGGGCATGGGCACCGGATCGGGCACTGGTGCGGGCTCCGGCTCGGGTGCGGGTTCCGGCGGCGTCGGCTCGGGGGCTGATGTTTCCTGCGGAGCGGCCTCGATGCTCGGCTCGGGAGGCTGGGTCACGCGAGGTGCATCGGCAATGTCCACGAACTCGACCGGCATGATCTCGTCGACGGCTGGCAGGGGTGTGGAGGTCCATTGCCAGCCGAAACTGAGTGCCACCAGCAGCACCACATGCGCCGCGCCCGCCAGCGCCAGCGCACGCCCTTCCGAACCCCGGACGGGCGGCGGCTGCGGCAGGCGGGCGGCGGCAAGGGTCCCCGAAGACGTCATCGGCGGCCGGTGGGGTTGCTTTCGCCGTCGGAGACCAGTGCAACCTTGCGGAAACCGGCGGCCGAGACTTCGCCGACGACACGCATCACCGCGCCATAATCCAGCCCGCGATCGGCGCGGACATAGACGCGCGCCTCATCGGTTCGGGCTTCGCGGAGCGCGGCCAGCTTGTCGGCGAGGCCGGGGCCGGGGATCTCCAGTGTGTCGATGAAGATGCGGCCCTCGGCATCGAGGCTGAGCTGGATCGGCTTGTCGTCGTTCTGCAGGGCGCCGGCCTTGCTGTCCGGCAGGTCCACCGGCACGCCCGCTACCAGCAGCGGGGCGGTGACCATGAAGATGATGAGCAGCACCAGCATCACATCGACCATGGGGGTGATGTTGATCTCCGCCATCGGGGCGTTGCGGCGGCGCTTGCCCGGGGACATCATCGCCATTTACTTGCTGTCCATGCTGTCGAGCTGGCGGCCGAGCAGGCCCTGGAACTCCTCGGCGAAGGCGCCGAGCCGCGCTTCGAGGCGGCCGACGCCGTGGAGGAGCCGGTTGTAGCCGATCACCGCCGGGATGGCGGCGAACAGGCCGAGGGCGGTGGCGAACAGCGCCTCGGCGATGCCGGGTGCCACCACCGCCAGCGTGGTGTTCTGCGAGGCGGCGATGGCAGTGAAGCTGCGCATGATGCCCCATACAGTGCCGAACAGCCCCACGAAGGGGGCCACGGCGCCGATGGTGGCGAGGATGTTGAGCCGGTCCCCAAGCGTGTCGATCTCGCGGCCGATGCTCACCTGGGTGGTGCTGGCGAGGCGTGTGCGGATGCCTTCCCGGTCAAAGCGCCCGCGTGCCAGGCTGCGCCGCCATTCGTTCATTCCCGAGACGAACAGCCGGGCGGAGGGATGGGTCGCGCGCGTGGCCGGCTCGAAGAGTGCGTCGAGGCTCTCCGCCTTCCAGAACCAGTCCTCGAACTGGGTGGCTTCGCGGTTGATGCGGCGGATGGCGCGCGAGCGTTCGAAGATGATCGCCCAGGACCAGACCGAAGCCATCAGCAGCCCCAGCATCACCAGCTTGACGACGATATCGGCCTGAAGGAACAGCGCCCAGGGGCTGATCTCGGTGGCGGTGGCAATGACTGGTTCCATCAGGCGGTTTCGGCTTCGTGCTGGAGGGCGAGGAATTGCTCGTGCCAGCCCTTCGGCAACCGGCGGGGCCGGCCCTCCGGGCAGAGCAGCGCTGCGGTGACTGATGCGGTGCAAAGACTTGCGTCAGGATGAACGACGACCTGTTTCAGCACCACGGCGGCGGCGCGGAGGCGGGTGACGCGGCTTTCGATGATCAGCGCATCATCGAGACGGGCGGGGCGGTGCCAGACGATGTCCATGCTCGCCACGGCGAAATAGCCGGCCGCCGCAGTTTCGGGCTCGGTATGGGTGATGCCGATCGTGCGCAGCATCTCGGTGCGGCCGCGCTCGAACCAGCGCAGGTAGCTGGCATGATAGGCGATGCCCGAGCTGTCGGTATCCTCGTAATAGACGCGCACGGGCAAGTGATGGACACCACGCGCGAGCGTGCCGGAAGGGGGAACGGTCGTCATGCAGCGCTTGTAGGGGAGGGGCGGCCAACAAAAAAGCCTCCTGCCGGCGGGCAGGAGGCTCTTTCGAACGCGAAGTGGAAAATTACCGGGTCTTTTCCTCGGCGATACGCGCGGACTTGCCGCTGCGGCCGCGCAGATAATAAAGCTTGGCGCGCCGCACGACACCGCGACGGACGACGGTGATCGACTCGATCGACGGCGAGTAGAGCGGGAACACACGCTCCACGCCTTCGCCGAAGCTGATCTTGCGGACGGTGAAATTGCTGTTGATGCTACGGTTCGAGCGCGCGATGCAAACGCCCTCGTAGTTCTGCACGCGGGTGCGCTCGCCTTCGACGACGCGCACACCGACACGGAGCGTGTCACCGGCCTTGAACTGGGGGATGGCGCGCTTTTCGACGAGCTTGGCAACCTGCTCAGCTTCGAGTGTCTGGATGAGATTCATCTCATTCCTCCTTGTTTGGTCGTCGCGCGCCAGAGGGCGACTGATCCGCAGCGTCGGGATGACGCTGCCAAAGATCCGGCCGCCTTGACCGTGTGTCCATCCTGGACCGCTCGAGCCGCCATGCAGCGACCTTTGCGTGATCCCCCGATCGCAACACTTCGGGGATCGCAAGACCTTCCCATTGGGCGGGCCTTGTGTAGTGCGGATGTTCGAGAAGGCCGCTTTCGAAGCTTTCTTCCACACCGCTCAAGGGCGCGCCCATTACACCGGGAAGCAGCCGGACGCAAGCATCGAGCAGCACGAGGGCCGCGGTCTCGCCGCCCGACAGGATGTAATCGCCGATCGAGACCTCCTGGATGGCGCGCGCTTCGAACAATCGCTCGTCGAAACCCTCGAAGCGGCCGCAGAGCAAGGTCACGCCGGGGCCGGCCGCCAGCTCGCGGACGAGGGCTTGGGTGAGGGGCCGGCCGCGTGGGGTGAGGGCATATGCCGGCGTGCCGTTGCGGGTGGCATCGAAGGCGGCGGCCACCACATCGGCGCGCAGCACCATGCCGGGGCCTCCGCCGGCGGGTGTGTCGTCGACTGAGCGATGCTTGTCGGTGGCATGGTCGCGGATGTTGTGTGCGGTGCAGGTCCAGCGGCCTTCGGCGAGTGCGCGGCCGGCGATGGCGGCCGCCAGCGGGCCGGGGAACATCTCGGGGTAGAGGGTGAGGATGGTGGCGGACCAGCTCATGGCTGCGTCCAGTCCTCGACACGGAGGCCGGGGATGTCGGCGAAGTCGATGGTGTTGCCGGTGATGATGATCAGGCCTTGCGAGAGCGCGTGCGCGCCGATCAAGCGGTCGAAGCTGCGGCGGCGGAAGGGAATGGTTGCATAAGCCTCAGCCGCTGCCTCATCGAAGGGGAGGACAGCGATCTGGGTGAGGAGGGCATCGAGCACGGGGCGACCGGCGGGGCCGGTGCCCATCAGGATTTCGGCAAGGCAGATGCTCGACGTGACGACCGACCCGAGCGGACAGGCCTCCAGGCGCTGCGCCGCAGCGGGTGCCGTGCCCTCCATCAGATAAATGGCGATGTTGGTATCGAGCAAATATTGCGGAGTGATCACGCCTTCAAGGCAGCCTCTCGCGCCAGCCGCTCGGACGGACGCTCCTCGAACAGCCGGTCCTCGCTGGGAATCGGCTTGAGGCCCGGAGCGCACCCATAGATCCCGGTCAGGTCGATCATCTTCGGGGTTTCGGGGACGGGTTCGATGATCCAGCGGCCGTGCTCCTCGCGGACTTCGACGAGGGTGCCGGGAGGCGGTGCGAAGGCTGCGGGCAGGCGCACGGCGGCACTGTTGCCGGACTTGAAGACCTTGCTGCGTGCCATGGCGAATGCTCCTGTATACACGTGGCGTATATACTAAGTGAGCCAGATCGGGTCAATGATGAGTTGGTCGCCCTGTTCGGTCACCGCTTCCGCTGTGAACGGCACCATGGCGCTTTTGCCGGACGTGAGGGTGATGTCGAGAATGTCTCCGGCGCCGAAGTTCTCGATGGTGCGGACCGTGCCCATTACCGTGCCATCGGGGGCCTGCACTTCGCGGCCAAGATAGTCGGCATGGTAATATTCGCCGTCTTCGAGCGGCGGCAGGCTTTCACGCGGCACATTGAGGAGGGTCCCGCGCAGCGCTTCGGCGGCGTTGCGGTCCTTCACCTCGGCGAAGCGCGCGACGGCGCCGGTTTTTTCCGCGCGAATGTCGATGAGCGTCAGCGTGCGGTCGCCGGCGAGGAAGACGCGGTGCGCCTCAAGGCTTTCGAGCGACGGCGTGAAAAGCTTCAGACGCACTGCGCCGCCGATGCCATGGGCACCGGCGACAGCAGCAAGCGTGATTTCGGCAGCCATGAGCCGAATTCAGGCTCAGGCCTTGGTTTCGTCCGCGGCAGGCGCTTCTTCGGCGGCCGGAGCCTCTTCAGCCGGGGCTTCCTCGGCGGGAGCTTCCTCGGCGGGGGCGGCAGCAGCTTCGGCAGCGGCGGCTGCTTCGGCTTCGGCGGCTTCAGCAGCAGCGGCTTCGGCAGCCACGGCAGCGGCAGCGGCTTCCTCGGCCTTCTGCGCGGCGAGCTGGAGGCGCTCCTTGGCCTTGGCGCCGGGCTCACCCTTGGTCGGGTTGTTCTTCGGTGCGCGCGTGCGGACGCCGGCGGCATCGAGGAAGCGGGCGACACGGTCCGAAGGCTGGGCGCCGACGCTCAGCCAGTGCGCCGCACGCTCGGAATCGAGCTTCACGCGCTCGGCCGAATCCTTCGGCAGCACCGGGTTGTAGGTGCCGATCTTCTCGATGAACTTGCCATCGCGGGTGTTGCGGCTGTCCGTGACGACGATGCGATAATAGGGGCGCTTCTTCATGCCACCACGGGCAAGACGGATTGCGAGAGACATTTCAGGGACTTCCTTCGGTTGATTTCTAGCGTTTGAACTTGTTGCCCGGCCCACCCATCGGGCCACCGGGTCCGCCGAGCAGGCCACCCAGGCCCCCCATGACGCCGCCGGGCGAATTGCCCATCCGGCCGAGCATGGCGGCCATGCCCTTCATGCCGCCCATCTTGCGCAGCTTCTTCATGGCATTTGCCATTTCGAGCTGCATCTTGAGGACGCGGTTGACTTCCATCACCGTGGTGCCGGAGCCCTTGGCGATGCGGATCTTGCGCTTGGCGGTGATGATCTCCGGCTTCGAGCGCTCCTTGGGGGTCATCGAGCTGATCACCGCCTCCATGCGCCCCAACAGCTTTTCGTCGACGGCGCCTGACGCCATCGCCTGCTTGGCCTGGGCCACGCCGGGCATCATCGAGGCAAGCGCCCCCAGCCCGCCCATTGCCTTCATCTGCTTCAGCTGGGCGCGCAGGTCATCGAGGTCGAACTGGCCCTTCGAAAGCTTTTCGGCCATCCGTTCGGCATCGGCTTGCTCGACGTTCGCGGCGGCGCGCTCGACCAGGCCGACGATGTCCCCCATGCCGAGGATGCGACCGGCAACGCGCTGCGGGTCGAAAGCTTCTAGGGCATCGAGCTTCTCGCCGGTGCCGGCGAACTTGATCGGCTTGCCGGTGATGGCGCGCATCGACAGCGCTGCACCGCCGCGCGCATCACCGTCCATGCGAGTGAGGATGACGCCTGTGAGCGGGACTTCGGCCTTGAACAGCGTCGCCGTGCTCACGGCATCCTGGCCGGTGAGGGCATCGACGACGAGCAGGATTTCGTGCGGCTGGGTGGCGTTGGCGATCTGCGCCATTTCGGCCATCAGCGCCGCATCGACCGAAAGCCGGCCCGCAGTGTCGAGCAGCACGACATCGAAGCCCTGCAGCTTGGCCGACTGCCGGGCGCGTTCGGCGATGGTGACCGGCGTTTGCCCGGCGATGATCGGCAGCGTCGCCACGCCGGTCTGCTCGCCGAGCACGCGAAGCTGTTCCTGGGCAGCGGGGCGGGCGACGTCGAGCGACGCCATCAGCACCTTCTTCCCCTGCCGCTCGGTGAGGAACTTCGCCAGCTTGGCGGTGCTCGTCGTCTTGCCCGAGCCCTGCAGGCCGACCATCATCAGCACTGCCGGCGGGGTGGCGGGAATGTTCAGGCCTTCATGCTCGGAGCCGAGCAATTCGACGAGGCAATCGTTGACGATCTTGACGACCTGCTGGCCCGGCGTGACCGAGCGGATGACTTCCGCGCCGATCGCCCGCTCGGTCGCCTGCTCGACGAAATCCTTGACCACCGGCAGCGCCACATCGGCTTCGAGCAGCGCGATGCGCACTTCGCGCATAGCTGCGCGCACGTCCAGTTCGGTCAGCGCGCCGCGACCGCGGAGCTTCTCGAAAACACTGCCAAGACGATCGGCAAGACTGTCGAACAAATCCAATTCCTCAAACGAATTTCACGCCGGCGGACGAACCCTCGTCGGCCGGCGTGCATCCGTGGACGCGCCTTTTCCCATTGCTGGGTCGCCCGGCCTTATGCGCTTTGGTGAACGACGTCAAGAAACAGGCGTGCAGCGGCTGACGAACCGCAGAATTGCCGCGCTCGTCAGAGATCGGGAAGCAGCTGGTCGGCGCGTCCCCACAGTGTCAGCGAACGGGACTTTGCGCGTTTCACCATCTCGGCGGCATCGCCGATATGCCAGCACGCTGCACTGTCGAGCGTCCGCAGCTCTTGCCAGGTGACGGGAACGGCGATCGGTGCATGCTCGCGGGCGCGGGCGCTGTAGGGCATCACCGCAGTGGCACCGCGCTGGTTGCGCAGATAATCAATGAAGATGCGGCCCTTGCGTTTCGCCTTGGACAGTGCGCCGGTGAAGCGATCTGGCTCGGCCTGCGCCAGTGCCGTGGCGAACCGGTGCGCGAAATCCTTGACCTGCGGCCATTCGGCTGCCGGGGTGAGGGGTGCCACGACATGCACGCCCTTGCCGCCGGTGATGAGGGGAAACGTGGTGAGGCCCATTTCCGCAAGGGTATCATGGAGGTGGAGGGCGGCTGCCACGACATCGTCGAAGCCGAGGCTCTCGTCGGGATCGAGATCGAACACCAGCCGATCGGGCTTTTCGACATCCTCGATGCGCGCACCCCAGCCGTGGAACTCGATCGTGCCCATCTGGACGCAGCCGATGAGCCCGGCGGCGCTGTCCACGAACAGATAGGGCGCGCTGCCGCCATCCTTTTCGGCAATCGCGATCTGGCGGACGGCATCGCCGAAGCTGCCGGCATCGTGCCTCTGGAAGAAGCATTTCTTGCCGCGGCCCTGCGGGCAGCGCACGAGGCTGATCGGGCGGCTGCCCGCCCAGGGCAGCATGATCGTGGCGACCGCCTCATAGTAATCGGCGAGTTGGCCCTTGGAGAGCTTGCCTTCGGGAAAGATCACCCGGTCGCGGTTGCTGATGCGCACGCCGCTCGGCTCGGGCGCCGCCGCCTCGGCGACGGGTGCGGGCAGTTCCGCGACGACGGCCTCGGGCTTCTTGTCTTCGCGCAGGCCGAGGAAGCTCGAATGGCGCAGCACACCCTCGTTCGTGGTTTCCGCAAACGCCACTTCGGCGACGAGCTTCGGCTTGATCCAGTGCGCACCGCGAACGGCGGCGGCGGGTGCCTCGACGGTCGGCTTCTTCTGTTCGAGCGGTGCCATAAGCGACAGCAGCCGCGCCATCGCATCCTCGGTGAAGCCGGCGCCGACCTTGCCGGCATAGCGCAGCGCACCACCCTCGTTGAGGCCGAGCAGCAGCGACTTGAAGCCGCGCTGCCGGTCCGACGGGAGCCAGCCGACCACGACGAACTCCTGGCGCTGGATGCATTTGGTCTTCAGCCAGCTGTTCCCGCGCGACCCGCTATAGGGTGCGTCAGCGCGCTTGGAGATGACGCCCTCGAGGCGCAAGCCGCAGAATTCTTCGAGCAGCGCCTCGCCGTGCCCGACGATATGATCCGAATAGCGGAGCGTGCCCTGGCCTTCGCCGAGCAGAGCCGCGAGCTGCGCCTTTCGCTCGGTGAGCGTTTGGCTCGTCAGGTCCTTGCCATCGAGCCAGAGCAGATCGAAGGCGAAATAGCTGATGCGGCCGGGATCGTCCTTGAGGGCGGCCTGCAGCGCCTGGAAACTGGTGCGGCCGTCCGGCATCTGCACCACCGCCTCGCCGTCGATCAAGGCGCTGCGGGCGTCGAGGCCGACGGCATCGGCGAGCAGCCCGGCGAAACGATCCGACCAGTCGAGGCCGGAGCGGGTGAAGGCCTTGCCCTCGCCACCGCCGATGGAGAGCAGGGTGCGGTAGCCATCATATTTGAGCTCGTGGAGCCAGGTATCGCCGGCGGGCACATGATCGACCAAAGTTGCGAGTTGCGGCGGGCGGAACGGCGGTGGCTTGTCCTTGGCCGTAGTGCGGGGCCTGGACGATTTCGACCTGGCGGCGGCCTTGCCGGCTTTGCCGAGGGCGATCTCTTCCATCGTGCGGCCGCTGTCGATGCTGGTGAGGTGCTGGCCGACCAGATCGTCCGGGCCGGCAGCGAAGCGGTCCTTCACCTTGCGCAGGAGCCAGTTCTCGCGCTTCTCCTTGCCGCGCGGCTTGAGGCGAACCAGGATCCATTCGCCGCGCATCCGCTGGCCGTGCAGGATGAAATGCAGATGGCCCTCGGCGAGGGTGGCCTGCGGATCCTTGCCGGGGATCGGCTCCCAGCTGCCATTGTCCCACAGCATCACCGTGCCGCCGCCATATTCGCCCTTGGGGATGCTGCCTTCGAAGCGGGCATAGTCGAGCGGGTGATCCTCGGTGCGCACGGCAAGCCGCTTGTCGTCGGGATCGGCGCTCGGGCCGCGCGTGACTGCCCAACTGACCAGCACGCCGCCGAGCTCCAGCCGGAAATCATAGTGCAGCCGGGTGGCGGCGTGTTTCTGGACAACGAAGCCGTTGCCGGGGTTGGCGGAGCGTCCGCCCGATGGCTCGGCGGTGCGGGTGAAATCGCGCATGGCGCGGTAGGTGGCAAGGCTGTCTCGGGTGCCCTTGTCGGGTGGGGCTGCCTTGCGCGGCACGGCCTTGCGGGACACGGGGATCAGGCCCGCTTGCGCGCCGGCGCGGTTGCTGCGGGTTTTTTGGCTGCCTGTTTTTTGGGGGCCGGCTTCTTGGCGGCCGGCTTTTTCTCGGGCGCCCTGGCCTTTGTGGACGAGGGTTTTGCAGCCTTGCCGCCGCTGCCGAGCGATTTCTTGAGCGCGGCCATGAGGTCGATGACATTGCTGCCACGCGGGTCGGCGGTGGTGTCGTCGCTGTCGATATTGAGGGTCTTGCCCTGCTTCTTGCGTTCAATCAGCTCGCGAAGGGCATCGACATAGCGGTCGTGGAAGTCGCTGGCGTCGAACTTGCCGGTCTTCTTGTCGATGAGCGAGGCGGCGAGGTCGAGCAGCTCGTCATCGGGGGTGGCGTCGCCGATGTCGCGGAAATAGCTGCTCGCCTTGGTTACCTCATCGGCATAGCGCAGCGTTTCCATGACGAGACCGCGACCGCAGGCCTTGATGCTGACGACATGTTCGCGGCCGCGCATCGCCAGCTGCCCGAGCCCGATCTTGCGGCTGCGGCGCAACGCCTCGCGCAGCACGATGAACGCCTCTTCGGCGAGATCGTCGGCAGGCACGACATAATAGGGCTTTTCGAAGTAGATGGGATCGATGTCGTGGCTGTCGACGAACTGGGTGAGTTCGAGGGTCTTGCGGCTTTCGAGCTTGACGCTTTCAATGTCTTTTTCGTCGAGGAGGACATATTCGCCCTTGGCATATTCGAAGCCTTTGACGATGTCGTCGACATCGACCGGCCCGATGCCGGGGACGACCTTCTCGTATTTGATGCGTTTG
>JBBSPR010000015.1:0-21925 GCA_038258615.1 Sphingomonadales bacterium | reverse complement strand
TGCAGCAGGCGGGGGGGGCATCGCGCCCGTGGGGTGTGCTCTGGTCGGCATGCATCCGGCGGGCACGCGGTGGCCGTGCAGGCTGAATTCGCCGCCCTTGCCGCCGCGGCTCTGCAAGGCGCGGCCCATGATGCCGGTGAACCAGTGGTTCGCCTCGACCGCGGCGGCAAGATCGAGACCGGTGTCGAGGCCCGAGCGGCTGAACAGGTAGAGCAGCTCCTCGGTGCCGACATTGCCGGCCGCACCCGGCGCGAACGGGCAGCCGCCGAGGCCGCCAAGGGCAGAATCGAAGATCCGCACCCCGGCTTCATAGCCTGCCCAGGCATTGGCGGGGGCGAGGCCGCGGGTATCGTGGAGGTGCAGCCGCACCGGGATGGGGGCCACCGCTTCGATGACGGCGCCGACGAGATCGCGCACCTGGCCGGGCACCGCTACCCCGATGGTATCGGCGAGTGCCACTTCCTCGGCACCTGCATCGGCCATGCGGCGGGCGAGATCGATGACGCGCGCTGGGGGGACATGCCCTTCATAGGGGCAGCCAAAGGCGGCCGAGATGGTGATCTGTGCCTTGAGCCCGGCGGCGCGGGCGCTGCCGAGCATTGCGGTGTTGGCTTCGATGCCCTGCACGATGCTCTGGCCCTGGTTGATGATGCCGAACTTGTCCGACGCCACCAGCACGCAGCCGGCTTCATCGAGCCCGCGGCCGCTGTTTTTGCTGGTGATGGCGCGATCGACGCCGCGCTGGTTGAGGCAGAGGCCGATGAAGCTGACGCCGGGCGCATCCGGAAGGCCGGCGACAACGGCTTCGGCATCGGCCATCTGCGGCACGCGGCGCGGATTGACGAAGCTCGCGACTTCGATGCGGGTGGCGCCCATGGCGATGAGCCGGCCGATGAGGGCCAGCTTGTCGGCGGTGCTGACCTCGGTCTTCTCGTTCTGAAGGCCATCGCGGGGGGAGACTTCGACAATCTGGAGCATGATCAGGGCGTATAGCGCATGCCGGGCGGCGGATCACGCCTGATGGTGGAGGCGCAAGCCCGGGCGGGGCCAGCGGCAGCGGGCAAGCTTGCCTGTGGTGGAGAGGGTGACCCAGGCGTCCATCATGTCGGTGCCGCCAAAGGCGATGTTGGTGGTGAGCAGATCGGGAAAGGCGAAATCTTCCTGCTCGCCGCTCTCGGGGTGGACCGAGCAGATGCCGGGGCGGGCGACGAGCGTGGCCTGGGCGATGCGGCCATCGGCCTCGATGGCAAGCGAATCGAGTAGCACATGGCCGGGGAAGCTGGTGACGACGCGGCCGGGGATGGCGGCGAGCGGCGACGGCTCGACGGCTCCGGGGCCGGTGATCTCGAAGGCGAGGATGGTGCGCTCATAGGTGGTGGCGGCATAGACGGTGGTGCCCGACGGCGAGAGGCCGACGCCGTTGAAATTGGGGCCGCGCACGGCGCAACTGATGCCGCTGCCATCGGCGCGCGCATGGAACAGGCCGCCATGATCGGTATGATGCGTGTGGTGTTTGCCGAGATCGGTGAACCAGAAGCCGCCATGCGCATCGAAGACGATGTCGTTGGGCCCCGAGAGCGGCACGCCATCGCACGCATCGTAAAGGCGCTCGACCTTGCCGGTGCGGATATCGATGCGCTCGATGCGGCCGCCGGCATAATCGGCGGCGGCGTTGCCGGGAATCATCATCCCTTCCATGCTCGACCATTCGAAGCCGCCGTTGTTGCAGACGTAAAGCGCGCCATCGGGGCCAAGGGCGAGGCCGTTGGGGCCGCCGCCGGGGGTGGCGATGACCTGGGTGCGGCCGTCCGCGAGCACGCGGGTGATACGGCCGGCGGCGATTTCGACGACGATGATCGAGCCATCGTCCATCACCACCGGGCCTTCGGGGAACGCCAGGCCTTCTGCGATGATCTGGTGCGGGTGCATGGGCGGGCTCCTGTGTGATTGCCTCGATGATGCGCGCAAAGGATGCGGCTGGGCACCTGCAAAACAAGAGGGTTTGGGGGTTTGCAGCGGCGCGCTGCGCGGGTATGTTCTCGTCTCGTTCCGCTGGAGACTTGGATGCTTGAGGTGATGATGGCCGTTGGTGCCGGGCTGGTGGTTGCCCTGCTGCTCGGCTGGGCGCTTTGGGCGCGGCCTTTGGCGGGTGCGCGTGCGGAGACGGCGGCGGCAGCGGCGGAACGCGATGTGCTGCGGCAGACGGTGGGCGAGGAGCAGGCGAAGCGCGCGGGCCATGCTGTCGAAGTGAAGTTGATGCAGGATCGGCTTGCCGAACTGGGCAGCGCCGACGCGGAGCGGAACCGACTGGCGGAGGAGCTTTCAGGCCTGCGGGCAACGCTGGCGGCGCGCGAGGCGGCGTTCGTGGCCGAGGTGGCGCGGACCACCGAGCGATTCGAGGCGCTGGCGGGCAAGGCGCTGGAGGGCGCGCAAAAAGCATTTCTGGAGCGGGCGCAGGCGCGGTTCAGCGAGCAGGCGACGACCTCCGAAGCCAGTTTGAAGCAGCTGCTGCAGCCGGTGGCGGAGACGCTGAAGAAATATGAGACGCGGCTGGGCGAGGTGGAGGCGGTGCGCGCCGAAAGCTATGGCCAGCTGAAACAGCAGCTCGAGCAGGTGGTGCTGGGGCAGGCGGCGGTGAGTGGGGCGGCGGCGAAGCTGGAGACGGCGCTCAGGTCCTCGGGCAAGGTGGCGGGGCGCTGGGGCGAGGAGCAGTGCCGCAATGTGCTCGAAGCCGCGGGGCTGGTGGAGGGCATCGATTTCGAGGCGCAGTTTTCGGTCGACGCCGAGGAAGGCAACCGCCAGCGGCCCGATTTCAAGCTGATGCTGCCGGGCGACCGGGCGCTGATCATCGATGTGAAATGCTCGATCGACAGCTATGTGTCGGCGGCGGAAGCCGATGATGCCGAGGCGCGGGCGGTGTTCTTGAAGGCACATGCGCGGGCGGTGCGAACGCATGCCGATGGGCTGGCGAAGAAGGATTACGCCAAGGCGATCGGCAATGCGGTGGAATTCGTGGTGCTGTTCGTGCCGGGCGAGAATTTCCTCGGCGCTGCCCTGGAGCAGGACCGGGCGCTGATGAACGACTTCTTCAAGCGGCAGGTGGTGTTGGCGGGGCCGGTCAATCTCGTGGCGGTGGCGCGGACGGTGGCGGCGCTGCGCGACCAGGCACGGTTGGCGAAGGAGGCCGCGGAAATCGCCAAGCTGGGGCGCGACCTCTATGATTCCATCCGCATCATGGGGAACAATTTCGCTGCCGTGCAGAAATCGCTGGAGAGCACGGTTGGCAACTGGAACAAGCTGGTGAACCAGGCCGAAAGCCGGGTGGTGAGCCGGGCGCGGCGGTTCCGCGACCTGGGGGCGGCCACCGGCATCGACGAGATTGCCGAACTGGCGCAGGTGGCGACGCTGCCCACCCTGCCCTCGGGTGCCGAGCTGAAGGCGCTGCCGGCAGCCGACGCGGCGGAATGATCAGTCGATCACGCCGAGCACGACGAGCAGCATCAGGTAAAGCGACAGGGTGATGACGGCGGCCCAGGAGAGCAGGAAGGTGCGGACGAGCGCGCCGGTGTTGCTGAGGCTGTAGGCGCCCTTCAGCTGCAGGAACATATGGACGCCGGGCACCACGAAGATCAGCGCGAACCAGAAGCCGGAATACAGGAAATCCAGGGTGAGCGCGAGGCTGCCGATAATGAACAGCAGCGACATGAAGCTGATCGAATAGAGCGCGAACACCGCGTGATCGTACATGCGGATATCGCGGCGCCAGAAGAACATCAGCCACAGCCATGGCACCGACAGCGGCACCAGCAGGAAGCTGAGCTTGTAAGCCTTGGTCTGCAGCTTGTAGAGGACGAGTTCGGGATTTTTGAGGGCGGCTTTCGCTTTCTTGTCGAGAGCCGGGATGCCGAATGCCACATTCACGGAATCATCCGCTGCAGCGCTTCTGATTTCCTGGCTGACGATATCCGGAATGCTGGTGACCGCTTTGGCGGGGTTGGCTACCTGCGCGGCGAGCGGGCGTCGGAGTGCCTTGAGGCCGGTGGTGGCGGCGGCGATCTCGGTGAGGGCCTCGCTGTCCCCCTTGGCGACGGCGGCGACGCGCTGGCGTTCCAGATCGGCGAGGCCCTTGTCCATCTCGGCCAGGTTTGCCCTGGCGTTGGCCGGATCGAAGGCGGCGTTGTCCGAAATCTTCACGAAGGAGAACACGAAGAACATCAGGAAGACGACGAGCAGGAAGAGGCTGACGGGTGCGATGTAGCGGGCGCGCTTGCCATGGATATAGTCGCGGGTGAGTTGGCCGGGGCTGAGGAGCAGCATCGGCAGCGTGTTCCAGGTCTTGCCGTCGAAATGGGTGACGCCGTGGAGGATCTCGTGGCCGACCTCATGCAACGTGCGGTGGAAATGGGCGCGCTGGCCGCAATGGCTGCAGAATTCACCACTGAGTGCGGTGCCGCAATTGGCGCAGGCGGCGTGTGCATGGGCGGCACCGGTTGCGGGGGTATCGAGAGCATGCGCCGCTGCCCCTGCCATGACCAGATCGCCCATCGCCTCGACTTCGCCCGCCATTGCCCGCTCCCGACTTATCCCCGGCAAAATGCCTGCAACATGGTGTCATGGCAAGCCAACACAGCGTGTTCCCGTTGCCGAGGGCCGTGGCGCTGGCTAGGGTGCGGCCAAGCAGGAGAATACACATGGCAGGCGTCAACAAGGTCATTCTGGTCGGCAATCTGGGCAAGGATCCGGAATCGAAGAGCTTTGCCAATGGCGGCTCGGTGGTGCGGTTTCCGCTCGCGACGTCCGAGACGTGGCGCGACAAGCAGTCGGGCGAGCGCAAGGAGAAGACCGAGTGGCACAATGTGTCCATCTTCAACGAGAACCTCGGCAAGATCGCCAGCCAGTATCTGCGCAAGGGCTCCAAGGTTTATGTCGAAGGCAGCCTCGAGACGCGCAAGTGGCAGGACCAGCAGGGCCAGGACCGCTACACGACCGAAGTGGTGTTGAAGGCGTTTCGCGGCGAACTGACGCTGCTCGATGGCCCGAGCGGCGGCGGCGGCGGCGGCGGCGGTAATCGCGATAGCGATGACTATGGTGCGTCACGCGGTGGTGGCTTTGGTGGCGGCAGCCCGGCAGCGGGGCGCCCGGCGGCGTTCGATGACGATTTGAACGACGACGTGCCGTTCTAGACCCCGACGCATTCTGATGGAATCAGGATGCAGGTCCAGCTGCTGACGTGGGTTCTGTCGGAAACCGGCGGCCATTTTTCCGGAACACACGTCAGGACGGGGTCTATCCGACGTCCACCTTTTCGGCAGAGAAATGCAGCGGTGCGGTCAACAGCGCGCGAAAGGCGTTATAGCCGCCGGTGCCCGGGAAAAACGCATGGAAGAAGAGCTGCGGCTCACCTTCCGGATTGCAGGCCACCGAGGCATGGCCGGGTGCCCACCAGCTGCGGGTGGACTTGAGCAGCGCCCCGTCCTGCTTGACATAGGGGCCGAGCGGATGATCGGCGACGGCGACGCCGATGCCATAGGCCGGGGTGCCGAAATCATTGCCGGCGTAGAACATCCAGTAGCGGCCCTTCTGCAGCGTGACCCATGGGCCCTCGATGAGATGGCCTTCCCACTCTTGGTCGTTGGTGAGGACGACGCTGTCCTGCCCCATCAGTTCGCCGTCATCGCCGATCCGCTGCGCGTGGATCGGCGTGCTCATGGCATCGAGAATGTCTTCCGCACCTTCGATGGTGGCGAGTAGCGCCTTGGCGTGGCTCCAGTTGGCGAGCACCGCCTCGATGAGCGGCTGCATGAGGAAGAAGCGCTCGATCGGCCGGCGTCCGTTGGCCCAGGGCTGGATGGCCGCCACAAAGCCGGCGGTGCGGCGGTCGGCTTCGCTGGCGAAGAGCTGGTCGATGAGTTCGGGGCGGCGTCGCAGCAGGCCGGCAAGCGGACGCGGCCAGACGCCGTTGGTATCGCGCTTCCAGAACAGGTAGCGATCGCCATTGGTGTCGATGAAGATGTGTGAATCGATGACGCCGCCGCTCATCATCGGCTGGGTCGGATCGTCGGGCATGCCGCTGGTGTTGTAGGCATGGCTGTTGACCAGCGGGTGCCCAAGATCCTGCCACGGGCCGGTCGGGTGCGGTGCGCGGGCAAGGCCGATGGCGAGCGCGTTGGACTTCTGGCGCGCGGTATAGACGATCCAGTATTCGTCTCCGCACCGCGCCATTTCCGGCGCCCAGAAATCGCCGACGAAGCGGCCCTGCGCCGTCCAGGCCGGCGCTTCGCCGCTGGGGAACACGAAGCCGTGGTGTGTCCAGCGCATCAGGTCTTCGGAATGGAGGATCGGAAAGGCATCGGGGGCATCGTTGGAGGTGGCGACGAGCCAATAGCCCTCGTCGGTCTTGAGGACTGCCGGGTCGCCATAGCCGGCCGTGGTAAGCGGGCTCAGATTTTCGAGGATGAGGGGTTGCCACTCGGGCTCTTTGCCTTCGGTCAACGGGATGCTGTGATGCATGTCGGGCGGGCGCGTGCCGAAATCGCGTGAAAGTTCGCTGTGGAACAGCGTGTAGTGCTGATGCTGGCCGGTGGGGATGCGGTAATGGCGGACTGTCCCGCCATGCTCGACGGTGAGGCGTGTGGCGATGCCATCGGCAACGGGCTCGATCTTGAATGATTCGGTATCGCTCATGGTCTTCAAATAGCCGTATCGCCATGGGCTGGAAAAGAGGATAAATCATAATTGTCATATAAAATGGAATCATGTGTGTGATGAATGGTGGTTCAACCGCGACCTTCGAGCCGTCCGGGATCATGGGCGGACTCTATGGCGACGGCATCATCGGGCTGCAGGGAGCCTTTGCGCCACCATTTGCCGACGCGCTTCACCATGATCTGATGACGCTGTTCGCCGAAGCGCAGCAGGTGCCCGGCGGGGTGCTGCCGCGCGGGCCGCAGCGCTGGTATGTCGAGGTGCAGCCCGAGCGGATCGGCGGCTTTGCCGAGATCGCCAGCCACCCCTGGTTCGTGGCGGTGTGCGAGGCGGTGCTGACGAAGGCGTATCGTATCGTCGAAGTTGGCTTCGACATTCCGTTTCCGGGTGCTGCCGACCAGCCCTGGCACCGGGATTTTGCGGTGCCGGCGGCGACCAGCCGGGATCGGCGGCTCGATTCGCTCGCGTTCAACCTGACGACCATCGACACAAGGCCCGAGCACGGGCCTTTCGAGATCGCGCCCGGCACGCAATGGGACGTGTTCGACGGCTGCGCGCGCGGCATGTTTCCGCCGCACGCACTTTGGGACCGCTACCGCGCGCGGGCGGTGCGCAAGCTGCCGCAGCGCGGGGATATTTCGGCACGCTCGGCGCTGACCGTGCACCGCGGCACGGCCAATCGATCGGATGAGCCGCGGCCGGTGCTGGTGATCGGCGTGGACGCGCCGGGCGCCGGCAATGCCGATCACCATGATCTGCAGGCGACGCGTGGGTGGCTCGATACCCTGCCGGCGCAGGTGCACGAGCATCTTGCGGCACGCGTGGTCGAACGCCTCGAACCGGTCATCCAGCATCATGTCATCGAGGGCCTGCTTGCGGCCGATGATGGCGGGGCGGATGGGGATGGGGCGGATGGGGACGGGGCGGATGGGGACGGGGCGGATGGGGACGCGACGTTGACGCCGGCGCGGGTCTGCTCGACAATTGAATAAATATGATAGTAGGGGGGAGCCCGTGTCCAGCCTCGTGCTGAAGGACATTCACAAAGCCTATGGCGACACGCTGGTGCTCGATCGCGTTTCGCTTGAAGTCTCGGCGCGCGAGTTCATCGCCTTTCTGGGGCCTTCAGGAAGCGGCAAGTCGACGTTGCTTCGGATCATCGCCGGGCTGGAAACGCCGGATGGCGGCGAAGTGTGGCTGGACGGGCGCCGGATCGATGCGCTTCCGCCGGGCGACCGCGGCGTGGCGATGGTGTTCCAGCATTATGCGCTCTATCCGCACATGACGGTGCGCGAGAACATGGCGTTCGGGCTGCGCAACGCGGGTGTGCCCCGGCACGAGATCGATGCGCGGATTGCGCAGGCGGCGCAGGTGCTGGAGATCGAGGCGCAGCTGGAGAAGAAGCCGGGCCAGATGTCCGGCGGGCAGCGGCAGCGGGTGGCGATCGGGCGGGCGATCGTGAAGCAGCCGAAGTTGTTCCTGCTCGACGAGCCCTTGTCCAACCTCGATGCGGCGTTGCGCACACGGACGCGGGTGGAACTGGCGCAGCTGCGCCAGCGGGTCGATGCGGCCCTCATCATGGTGACGCACGACCAGGCCGAGGCGATGACGCTGGCGGACCGGATGGTGGTGCTGAACGAGCGGCGGATCCAGCAGATGGGGACGCCGATGGATATTTATGCGCGGCCGGCGAATGCGTTTGTGGCGCGGTTCGTCGGGTCTCCGGCGATGACGCTTGTGCCGGCGACGGTGGCGGCGGGGGATGGGCGGTTTGTGCGGGTGCGGCTGGGGAGCGGTGCCGAGGTGATGACGCATGTGCCGCGGGCCGGGCTTGCGGATGGCGCGCCGGTTTCGCTGGGGCTGCGACCGGAACATGTGGCGCTGGCGCCGGCGGATGCGGCGACCCTGCAGGGCGACGTCATTCTTGTGGAGCGGCTGGGCGACCGCACATTCGTGTATGCTTGCCTTGCCGATGGCATGGAGATCATCGCGCAGGATGTCGGCAGCAGCGCGGTGCGCTTCGGCGACCGGGTGGGGCTGCGGATCGACGGGAATGCCGCGCATCTGTTCGAGGCGGACGGCACCGGGCGGCATGCGGAGGCTGCGCCATGAAGCTGCCCGCCCGGATCGAGGGCCTTGCCTTTGTGGCGCCGTTCCTGCTGCTGTATGGCGTGGTGCTGATCTGGCCACTGCTCATGGGCATCGGCATCAGCTTCCACCGGGCCGACCTGTTCGGCGCGCGCGAGTGGATCGGGCTGGGCAATTATGCGACGGCGCTGGCCGACCCGGTGGTGCATCAGGCGATCGGCAACACGCTGCTGCTGGCGCTGCTGATCGTGCCGCCGCTGACGGCGCTGGCGCTGCTGCTGGCGCTGGCGCTCAACCGGGCGACGCGGGGGGCGGCTGTGTTCCGGGGCATCTTCTTCTCCTCCTCGGTGCTGTCGGTGACGATCGTCACGCTGATCTGGCGCTTCATCCTCACGCCTGATGCCGGGCTGCTGGCGGTGGCGGCGGATGCGCTGGGGCGCACACCGCTGCCGTTCTTGAGCGACCAGGCGCTGGTGATCCCGGCGATTGCCATGACCACCATCTGGTGGTCGCTGGGCTTTCCGGTGATGCTGTTCCTGGCGGGGCTGCAGCAGGTGCCGGCGGATGTGTATGAAGCCGCGGCACTCGACCGTGCCGGGCGCTGGACGACGTTCCGGCACATCACGCTGCCCGCAATTCGGCGGACGCTGCTGCTGGTGGTGATGCTGCAGACGGCGGGGCAGTTGCAGCTGTTCGGGCAGGCGCAGTTGCTCACCGGCGGTGGGCCAGGCGGTGGGTCGCGGACGATCGTGCTCGCCATCTTCGAGGTGGCGTTCGGGCGCTGGGAGCTGGGCTATGCGACCGCACTTGCCGAGATTTTGTTCGCGATGATCCTGGTGGTGACGCTGCTGCAATATTGGCTGGTGACGCGCCGCGAGGATGCAGGGTGAGCGGGGCATCGCCGCGAGCGGGGCTGTCGGGGCCGGTGCTGGCGTTGTTGCTGGTGGGGGCGGCAGTGATGCTGACGCCGATGTTGTGGACGCTGCTGCTGTCGGTGAAGAGCAATGCGGCGCTGCTCGGGGACAGTGGTGCTGCGCTTTCGCCACCCTACACATTGGAGAATTACCGCGCGATCCTGGCGGACCGGCTGACGTCGCGCTGGCTGCTGAACAGCCTGATCGTGTCGCTGGGGACGACGGCGGGGGTGCTGGTGCTTTCTTCGCTGGCGGGATTTGCCTTTGCGCGGCTCGATTTTCCGTTCCGGCGGTCGCTGTTCCTGTTCGTGCTGCTGGGGCTGGCGATTCCGGAGCAGGCGGTGATCCTGCCGCGCCACCAGCTTTTTGCCGAGCTGGGGCTGCACAACAGCTATCCGGGGCTGATCCTGCCGGGGCTCACCGGATCGTTCGGGGTGTTCTTCATGACGCAGTATTTCCGGGCGATCCCGCGCGAGCTCGACGAGGCGGCGCTGCTTGATGGCGCCTCGCGGCTCCGGCTGTTCTGGAGCGTGCTGCTGCCGCTGACGGTTCCGGCGCAGGCGACGCTCGGGGTTTTCACCTTCCTGGCTTCGTGGAACGACTATTGGTGGCCGCTGATTTCGGCGACGACGAGCGATCATTACACGCTGACCGTGGGGCTGGCCTCGGCGCAGATGAACTATGCGCAGACGAGCGGGCTGGGGTTCCTGATGGCGCAGGCGGTGTTTGCATCGGTACCGATCCTGATCGTGTACATCATCTTCCAGAAGCAGATCGTGCGTGCCATGGCCGGGACGGCGGTGCGATGAGGTGGGTGGGCCTGCTCCTGCTGTTGCTGGCGGGATGTGCGGCACCCGACCCGCGCCCGGAGATCGTGGTGCAGCGGTTTTTCGGCGAATGCGGCGCGGTGCATGGCGCCAGCACCGATGTGGGGGCGGCGGAGACCGAGTGCGGGATTTTGACGACGCTGTTCAACCGCTTCGAGGCGGAGAACCCGGATATCCGGCTGAAGGTGAATGTTGTGGCCTGGCCGGGCTATCCACAGCTGGCGGCGCAGATTGCTGCCGGTGACCCGCCGGACCTGGTGACGATGCACCAGTCCGTCATCTCGGACTATCAGGACCGGGGGCTGCTCGAGCCGATGGGCGAGGTGCTCGAGGCTGCGGGAATCGACACCGCGGACTTCACGCCTGCGGCGCGGGCCGGGGTGGTGAAGCGGGGCCAAGCCTATGCGATGCCATGGGACACGATTGGGCGGCTGTTCCATATCAACACGCGGCTGATGGCCGAGGCTGGGCTGATGCGGGACGGCGAGCCGGTGCTGCCGCGATCACCGGAGGAACTGCTGGCGCAGGCGCGGCAGTTCAGGGCGGCGACCGGCAAGCCGTATCTGATCCAGGCGCTTGTGAACGCGCCCGATTTTCATGTGGCGCTGCTCTACACCTATCTGCTCGCACAGGGGGAGACGATCTTTCCCGATGCGCGGCATGTGCGCTTGAACACGCCGGCGGCGCGGCGGGTGGTGGGGCTGTTTCGCCAGCTTCATGCCGAGGGGCTGACGACGCGCAACCAGGACTTTCCGGCCGCCACCGCGAGCTTCGTGCAGGGCGGCGGCGGGATATTTCCTGTGGGCACCTGGATGATCGGGCCATATGATGCGGAAGCGGCGCGGCCGGGGTCCGCGCTCTACCGGAGCTATGCGATTGCGCCGTTTCCAAGGCTGTGGGGACGGGAGGCAGCCTTTGTGGATGGCCATGCCTGGGTGATGCCGCGGGCGGCGCGCAGCGCTGGAGAGCGAGCGGCGATCGCGCGGTTTCTCGGCTTTCTGGCGCGCTACAATGCCGATTGGGCGCGGACGGGGCAGTTGCCGGCGTTTCAGCCGGTTCTGGAGACGGAAGGCTTCCGCCGGCTGCCGCACCGCGGGGACATCGTGGCGATTGCGCGGACCGGCAGCCAGCTTCCCGACCATGTGCGGCGGCAGAGTGCGATCCAGAGCCTGATCGGCGAGGAGCTTGAGGCGGCAGTGACCGGCATCAAGCCGATCGACCGGGCGCTGGCAGATGCCGAGCGTCGGGTGAACCGGCTCTATGCCGAGCTTCCCTGAGCCGCCGTTCGCTTGCTTGCAGACCGGGGGAAAGCTGGTCCGATCCTGACAGCGGCGCTGTTTTCAGGGTGCCGGGGCAAGACCCATCGACTTGATCGGCACCGCAAGGCAGTGGCTGGAGGCCGGGAGCAGTTCGCACCAATCGGCGATGAGCTTCTTGTATGCGTGGCCCACCGGGCGGCATTTGCGATCGAGATCGAACAGCCCGACCGGGTGCACGCGATTGTTCACTTCGCGCAGCGCCGTGTCCCAATCGACCTGGTCGGTGAGCGAATACCAGGTGAAGCCGACGGTGGGGATGCCGACATTGCGGATGCGCAGCACATTCGCCCATTGTTTCCACAGCCACTGGACCGCTTCATGTCCGCCCGGGCCTTCGGCCATGTTGGTTTCGGTGTGCATGATCGGCAGGCCGTAGCGCTCGTGATACTGGCGGGTGATCTCGCCATAGCCGAACACCTCGCCAGCGGACTCGGTGTGGCCATCGGCGAAGACGCGATGCTCGTTGGTTGCATAGTAATCGTTGCCGAGGATGCAGTGCTGCTTCAGCCGGTGCGACAGGAACCACTTGTATTCGTCGCGGGTCATGCCGCTGTCGAGCAGATATTCGTACATGTCGCTGTTGACGCGGTTGCCATAGTTGAGGTCGAGCGACAGGAAGCGCCAGCGGTTGCGAAGCTCGGCGTGATGGATGGCGGCCGGGCTGTCGGCGTGGAAATACTCCGACGACTCGCTCTGGATGAAGATGGCGTCGGTGCGCCGCTTGAGGATCTCGGTCATGGCCATGACATTGGCCTTGACGATGTGCTTGAGCGCCGTGACGAAGCCGGTGTCGCTTTGCAGCTGTTCGTTCCACCAGCCGTACATGCCGGAGAACACCGCGCAGACAAACATCTCGTTGATCGGCGTGTAGAGCTGGACCCAGGGATAGCGTTCCGCGAACTCGCCGGCATAAAGTGCGAACAGCTGGGGAAAGTCGGGGTTCTGGAAGTTGCCGATCCAGTCCGGCACGCCGAAATGGCACAGATCGATGATGGGCACGATGTTGCGGCGCCTGAGATCGCCGAGTGTCTCGTCGGCGAAGGCCCAGTAGTGGCGACCGGGGCCGAGATAGGTGGTGTGCAGCGGCGGGCCGTAGCGAAGATAGTTGATTCCGAGATCCTCGACGCAATCGAAATCGGTGCGCCAATGGCGGTAATGGCCACAGGACTCCATCTGGTCGACACGGGTGCGCCCGCCGTTGATGGTCGGGATGCTGTTCTCGATCCCGGTTGCGAACAGGAAACTGGCGATGATGTTTCTCCTCTGCTGGGCGATCAGCCCTTGAAGGGCACGTCGGCGAAGCCGCGCACGCCGGGTCTGGTCATGAACAGCCCGCCGGCGAAGGGCTGGTCGGCCAGGTCCTGTGCCGAGAGGTCGCGGCTGGCTGATGTGATGAACAGGCAATCGAGATCGCGTCCGCCGAAGGTGCAGCTGGTCGGCCGCTGGACCGGCACCGGCAGCTCCGCGATGCGCTCGCCAGTGGGGGCGAAGCGGGCAACGCGCCAGCCATCCCAGAAGGCGACCCACAGACAGTCTTCGGCGTCCACCGTCATGCCATCGGGATAGCCATCGCCGGGGCCGAACTGCAGGTGGACCCGGCGGGATGTGGCTGTGCCATCATCGGCAAGATCGAAGGCGAAGATGGTCTGGCGCGCCGAATCGGTGTGATAGAGGGTGCCGCCATCACGACTGAAGGCCGGGCCGTTGGTGACCCTGTAGCCGCTGTCGATGCGCCGCCAGCCGAGATCCGGGTCGAGCCGATAGAGCGATCCGCTATCCCGGGCTTCGGCGTTGTCCATGGTGCCGGCCCAGAGCCGGCCCTGGCGATCGAGCTTGCCATCGTTGAAGCGGTTGCCCGGCAGGTCGGGCTCGGGATTTTCGATCAGCTCGATGGCGAAATCGGCGCTGATCGCGAGAAAGCCGGCATGGCCGCCGCCGATGAAGCCGCCGCTGGCGCGCGGCAGCAGCGAGCAGACATGCTGCGGGAGCGTGATGACGCGGTGGCCATCGGCGTCCGACCAGCGGAACAGGCGCTTTTCGGGGATATCGACCCAGTAGAGTGCCGCTTCGCGTTCATCCCAGACCGGGCCCTCGCCCAGCGTGGCACCGACATCGGCGATGCATTCCATCTCAGGCCTTTCGTTCGGCGTCATCGATGAGAACCATCACATCGGCGATAAGGTCCTTCATGGCCGCTTGCGCCGCCTGGGGCTGGCCATTCTCGATCGCTCCGAGGACGGCATAATGCTGCGAAAGGCTGGCGGTGCGCCCCTTGAAGCGATTGGTGAAGCGGATCGATGTTCGCAGCGCCGTGGTCACCACATCCTGGAACTGCGAATAGAATGGGTTTGCCGAGGCACGCAGGACCGCAATGTGGAAGGCGATGTCGGATTCGAGCGGATCGTCATCTCCGGCTTCGGCGGCGGCCATGCGGTCGAACCCGGCGTGGATGGCGGCGATGCGCTGCTTGTGGGCGGCACGGGCAGCAAGCGCCGCAGCCGCCGGTTCGATGGCGATCCGGAGCTCGGTGAACTGGCGCAGCAGATCGAGCGAGAACTTGCGCTCGAGCAGCCAGCGAAGGACGTCGGGATCGAACAGGTTCCAGTTGACCGCGGGCTGCACGCTGGTGCCCTTGCGCGGCCGCGCGGTGAGCAGCCCCTTGGCGGTGAGCATCTTCACCGCCTCGCGCGTGACCGAGCGGCTGACCGCATATTCCTTTGCGAGATCCGACTCGGTGGGAAATGGCGCATCGTCGTAGCGGCCGGTGACGATCGCCTTTCCGAGCGTGTCGAGCATTCCATAGGTCAGATTGCGACCGGCTCCCGCCGGCTCCGACCGCGCGCCCGTACCGTCCAAGATGCCGTCCCCCCGACTTCCGCTATTCATGCCCCGTCATCCGGCACCATGCGCGATCACTCATCGGCGGTCCAGACGAAGGGCGCGACCATGGTGCGGCGGGCGAGGAGAAGTGCGTCGGCAACGATGCGCAGTGGTTCGACATCGACCTCGCTCTGCCGGGCGGCGACCAGCCTGGCGAAGTGCGCGTAGATCGACGGATATTCGGCGCGCGCTTCGAGAGGCTGCTGGACGCCATCGACGAACAGGGTGGCACCGCTGTCCCGCAGCATGATGTGGCGATTTGTGGTTGTCTCGATTTCGATGGTCCGCTCCTCGGCGCCCTGATGGCGCCAGTCGAAACCGGCCGAAAAGTCTTCGCCAGCGAAGACGAGATCGGCCGCGATCGGTGTCTGCCGGTCGGCGGGCAGTTGCAGGTGGGCGGTGCACACGATCAGTCGCTCGGGCAGGATGGCCGAGGCGATCGAAAGGGCGTTGATGCCCGGATCGAAGACGCCGAAGCCGCCCGGCTCCCAGATCCATTCCTGGCCGGGGTGCCATTTTCGGACATCCTCGCGCCAGGCGATGTGGAGGCGGCGCACGACCGTGCCGCGCAGCAGCGCGGCGGCGGCCTTGACGGCGGGGGCGTGCTGCGAATGCCAGCTGGCATGGAGCGGCTGGCCGCAGGCTGCGGCGCGTTGCACAAGGTCCTCGATCTCGCCCAGGGTCGCGGTCGGGGGCTTCTCCAGAAGCACGGCAAGGCCCGCATCGAGCGACTGGGCGGCGATCGCATGGCGGACATCGGGGGGCGTGCAGATGGCGACCGCATCGACCTCGCCGGGCATGGCGGCGAGCATGGCACCGAGATCGGCAAAAGACGGGACGCCATCGGCGGTCTCGCCGCTGCGGCTGATGACGGCCACCAGCTCGAAGTGCGGATCGGCAGCGATGGCCGGCACATGCTGATCGCGGGCGATCTTTCCATAGCCGATGAGTGCGATGCGGATCGTCATGCGCGGGTCCCTTGCACCGTGGTGATCACAGCGTTTCCACCAGCTGGTGAATGCCGGCAAGAAAGGCTTGCGCGCCATCGACCAAGGTTGTTTCGCGTTCCGCGCGGCCGATGGCAACGGCATAAAGGGCGCACAGATCGGGGCGGCCGATCAGTGCCACCTTCCGTGGATCGCCCAGTTGCAAGCCGACGCGCACATCGCAGCCGATGAGCAGTCCGCTTGCATAGGATGCGCCCCCTCCGCCGCTTTCTTCGCCGAGCAGGTGGCGGGCGCGGATGCGGAACAGGCCGGAGAGGACATCGCCTCCCGCCAGCGCTGCGTCGACACCGGCTTCGAAGGCCTCATCGGCCACCACGTCCGCAGCGAGCTGGTCGGCGAGAATGCTGTGGCGGGTGATGAGCGCGAAGATTTCGCCGGTCATCATGGTGCGGAACGCGGTGATCTGCCCCTGCGCGACCTGGATCCATTTGGCATGCGTGCCGGGGTGGCAGACAAGAGCATCCGGTGGCAGCAGGCCGGCAGCGACGGCGCCCAGCACCTGCACCTCCTCGCCGCGCATCACATCGGCGCCGGCGGCGCCCTGCTGGCTGACACCGGGTACGATCCCGGTCCGGTCCGGCTCGACCCACAAGATCCCGCGGACGAGGGCGTCCATTCCGGCGGGAGCACGGGCATAGGGCGCTTCGCGCCAGCCGCGGTTCGAGCCCACCATCCCTGCGAGCAGCATCGGGAGATTGCCGAGCCGTGCGCGCACCTCTGCCACCGCGGCATCGAAGCGGCCCTCGGAGACAGCCTTGATGCCGAGATCGTCGTCGAACTGATCGACGATTTTTCCATCGGTCGCGACACGCCAGGCACGCCGGTTGGTCGTGCCCCAATCCACTGCGATATAGCCGTCGCGCCAGCGCATGTCAGACGTCCTCCGTTGGGCCCGGCCGCGGGCCCGGGCGAGCCGGTTGCTGCAATAGCGCTTGCTGCCGCAGATTTATCATATAATTGTCGACGATGCCTGCGCCAGCCATAAAGTGCCGATGATGAAGATTGCCCGTATCGAGACTTTCCTTGTGCCGCCAAGGTGGTTGTTTGTCCGCGTGGAGACCGCCGATGGCGCGGTCGGATGGGGCGAAGCCAGCCTGGAGGGCCATGCCGAGGCGGTGGAGGGCGCCTTTGCGGCTCTTCGCGATCGCTTCATCGGGTCCGATCCAAGGCGCATAGAGGATATCTGGCAGATTGCCTATCGGGGCGGCTTCTATCGTGGCGGGCCTGTCCTGATGTCTGCCCTCTCCGGGCTGGACCAGGCACTTTGGGATCTGAAAGGGCGGCTCTACGGCCTGGCGGTGCATGAGATGCTCGGCGGCAAGGTTCGGGAGCGGGTGCGGGCCTATGCCTGGATCGGTGGCGACCGGCCCGATGATGTTTCCGAGGCCGCAGCGGCGCGCAAGGCGCAAGGCTTTTCGGCGGTGAAGATGAACGCCACCGGCGAAATGGACTATCTGTCGCCCCCCAAGGCCGATGAGGTGATTGCACGGGTGCACGCAGCGCAGGCCGAAGGGGTCGATGTCGGGCTGGATTTCCACGGGCGGCTGCACCGGGCGACTGCAAAGCAGATCGCCAAGGCGATCGAGCCATTGGGGCTCATGTTCATCGAAGAGCCGCTGCTGTCGGAGAATGCGGAGGGCCTCGTGCAACTGGCGGGCCATGTCACGACCCCCATCGCGATGGGCGAGCGGCTGTATTCGCGCTGGGACTTCAAGTCGATCCTAGCCAGCGGAGCCGTCGACATCATCCAGCCAGACCTCAGCCACGCCGGCGGGATCAGCGAATGCCGCCGGATCGCCGCGATGGCGGAAAGCCTTGATGTGGCGGTTGCCCCGCATTGCCCGCTGGGGCCGCTGGCGCTCGCTTCCTGCCTGCAACTGGCGGGCTGCACGCCCAATGTCGTTTTGCAGGAGATGTCGCTGGGCATCCATTACAACGAGGGCCATGATCTCTACAGCTTCGTCAAGGACGCAGGCCCGATCACGCCGGTGGAAGGCCATCTGGCGATTCCCCAGGGGCCTGGTCTGGGCATCGAGATCGATGAGGCTGCGGTGCGCCGGGCCGATGAGCATCGTCACCGCTGGCGCAATCCGGTCTGGCGGCACGATGATGGCAGTTTTGCGGAATGGTGAGACTGCGAGCGCAGCCGATTTTCGCGGCGTCGATGATCAAACACATTAATATGATAAATTGCTTTCCCTCCGGGTGGCCTTCCGGTATGACCAGTTGCTGAACAAAGCCGGTCAACGGCGTTTGCACTTTTGGGGAGGCGATCATGCAGGTCAGATCGATGGTGCGATCCTCTGTATCGCTGGTTGCACTTGCCTTGTGTCCTGCGGCTTTGAACGCACAGTCGGCTGATGCGACAATTGCCGGCCAGCCGGGCAGCGTGGCGCCGGTTGCTGTTGCCGATCCACTGGTTGAAGAGGAGGCGATCCTTGTCACGGGCCTGCGTGGATCGCTCCAGTCGATCCGCAATATCCGTCGCAATTCCCCGCAGGTCGTCGATGCGATCGTGGCCGAGGACATCGGCAAACTGTCCGACCTGAACACCGCGCAGACGGCGGCACGCCTGCCGGGTGTGCAGGTCTATCGCCAGGGTGGCGAGGCGCAGAATGTGCTGGTGCGGGGCCTGCCGAACTTCACCACGACCTACAACCGCCGCGAGATCTTCACGGCAGAGACGCGCGGCGTGGCGCTGCAGGACTTTCCGTCGGCGAATGTGGCGGCGCTCGAAGTGTTCAAGACGTCGAGCGCCGACCTGGTCGAGCCGGGTCTTGCCGGGCTGGTGAATGTGCGATCGCGGATGCCGTTCGATTTCCGCGACGGGCAGATCGCCGGATCGGTGTGGGGGCTGTACACCCGCCAGGGCGACCGGCTCTCCCCCAATTTCAACGTGCTGGCGACGAAGCGCTGGGACGTGGGCGACGGCGAATTCGGCATTTTGGTGAACGCCTCGCGCACCGAGATGCAGTATCTCGATGCCGAGATTTCCAACACCGACTTTCTGCAGACCTTCCGCAGCGAGAACGGCCAGCTTGTCGCCGATGCCGGCGCCGGCACTGCCGCACGCTTTCCCGATATCCAGCGGCTCTTCTATCGCTCGGGCAACCGGGTGCGGCCGTCGATCAACGGTGCCATCCAGTACAAGCCCAACCCGGATGTGGAATTCTATCTAGATGGCCTTTGGCAGGGGTTCCGCAACAAGGTCGACGACCGGCTGCTCGCCGCCGAGCTATTCAACGGGGCGCAGACGGCGGGCCTCGATTTTCGGGAGGGCACCAATGTCGTCAACAGCGGCACGGTGAATGCGCCGCCGGGATCGTTGTTCTCGTTCCAGGGCGGCACGTTGAACGAGACCGACACCTTCCAGTTTGCCGGCGGCACGCGCATCAAGCTCGACCAGCTGGACATCAACATCGATGTGGCGCGCACACGCTCGACGTTCCGGGGTTCGACCGAGTCCGTCGACCGTCGCTGGATCGGAGCGCCGACGATCCGGTTCGATACTGCGACGCCGCGCTTCGCCATCGACCGCATCGACTTCCTCGAACCGGCTGCACAGTCTTTCGATGGACTGTTCGAGGAAAACCAGCGGTCGACAGGGTCCGACTGGCAGTTTCGTGGCGACCTGCAGTATAATTTCGACAGCCCGTTCATCAGGAACATCGCGGCCGGCGTGCGCTATACCGATCGCAAGGCCGAACGCCGGTACAGCAGCCGCTTCGGGCGCGCGGCAGCGCCGGTGAATGCCGCCTCACTGCCGCTCGACTTCCAGGTGTTCGACGGTGTGGGCCTTGGGGGCACGACCGTATGGGCGGCGCCGACCTATCAGAGCATTCGCGAGAACCTTGTGCCGCTGCGCCAGCTGGTCGGGTTCAGCGCCGAGCCTGTCGATGCTGCGCTTCTGTACACGGCGACCGAAAAGAATCTCGCGGGCTATGGCCAGGTGACGCTGGGCAACGACGATATCGAAGGCACGCTCGGCGTACGCGTGACGCGGGTGCGGACGCGGGTGGCCGGCCCGCAGCCGACCGGCATCGAGGAGATCGATGACGGCAGCCGCAACACTTCGGTGCTGCCCAACGCCAGCGTGCGGGCGCGGCTGAACGAGGTGGTGCAGCTGCGCGGTGCCGTTTCGAAAACGCGCACATTGCCGACCTATGCCGATCTCAACCCGGCGCTGGTGCTGGGCGCGCCGCCGCCGGGCGGGGTGGGCACGCCCAGCGCGCCCTATCAGGCGTTTGGCGGCAATCCGTTCCTGACACCATTCACCTCATGGAACTTCGATGCCGCGATCGAGCTGTACTTCTCCCCGACCGGGTTCGTGTCGCTGACCGGTTTTCATCGGCGGATCGACGGCTTCATCCAGCAGGATACCTACCGCGTCGAGGACCCGGTGCTGGGGACGGTGCAGATCAGCGGGCCGGTGAACACCGGCGAGGGCCGCATCTCGGGCTTCGAGCTGCAGGGCCAGGCGTTCGCCGATTTCGAGGCGCTGCCGGACTGGGCGCGTGGCTTCGGCATGCAGGTGAATGTGACCTATCTCGATGCCGAGACCGAGCAGCCCGACGGGCAGGGCGGGCTCAGCTTCCAGCCGATCACCGACCAGCTCAACGGTGTGTCGCGGTGGAACTACAATATTGTCGGCATCTATGAGCGGTACGGCTTTTCCACACGCCTCTCCTACAATGATCGATCACGCTTCCGCGCGACGCAGCAGTTCCGCGGGGACGACATCTACACCGAGATGGCGCGACCGGCGGGCCGGCTCGACCTTTCGATGAGCTATGACCTCGACGACCGGTTTGCGGTGTTTGGCGACTGGACCAACATCACCAAGGAGCCGTTCCGGCAGGACTTCACCTCGGCCCGCAACGGGGCGCCGCCGGCGGACTTCATCCGCTATCTGCGCTATGACGAGAGCACGATGTCGGTGGGGTTGCGGTTTCGGTTCGGCGGTTAGGAAAAGGGCCTCCGGCGGCTGGGGCCGGCGGCCCCAGACCCCTTTCATGGGGTCGTCGCATGCACTGAACCGTTGGGAGTTTGCGACGGCTGAGTGATGGGGTCCGGGGCCCGAGGCCCCGGCCGCCGGAGGCCCCTCTCCAGAACCGGCTCACCGTTTTGCCAGACCAGTGGTGCGACATGCATCTGCCGGCCGGCATGCGCATTGCGGCAGCCGGGCAGCGCGGCATGGGCGTGGAAGACCATGTATTGGCGTCCGTCGGCTTCGAAGACGGCCTGGTGGCCTGGTCCGCTCAGGCACCCGGCTTGGCGGTTGTTGTAGCTGTGCAGGAGCGGGTTGGCGGGCGATTTGGTGCAGGGGCCGGTCGGCGTGGCGCAGAGGGCATGGCCGATGGCGTAGGGGGACAGCCGCTGGTGCTTTTCCCAGCCGAAATGATTGGCCGAATAGAAGAGGATGTAGCGGCCGCCGTGCCGGACCATGGTGGGTGCCTCGATGACATGCGCCTCCCATGGCTTGTCGTTGCGCAGAAGTGCCACCTGCTCGCCGACGAGCTGCAGGCCATCGGGGGTGAGGCGCTGGACCATGATCTCGGTGGGCTCGCCCACGGCGTTGGCATCGGGCTTGAAGTAGAGATACAATCGGCCGTCGGAGTCTTCGAACGGGTGCGCATCGATGGTGCCGCCGAGCGCGCGCTGGCAGATGAGCGGTTGGTCGGCGCTGGACAGGAATGGGCCCAGGGGATCGTCGGCATGGGCAACGCCGGTGCATTGGCGCTGGCTGCTGCGTTCGCGCGCGGTGAAATACATCAGATAGTGGTCGCCGCGCTTCAGCACCTCGGGCGCCCAGGTCCACCCCGGCTGCGCCCAGCGGGGCAGATCGGGCATGGCATCGTGCAGCTTGCCGTCCCGGCGAAGCGGTGACCAGCGCACGAGATCGGCGGACTCCGCCATCTGGACGTTTGCCTGCAGCCGCTCGGCGTTGGTCGCATAGGCGAGGTAGCGGCCCTTGTGGGGCAGGATGAAGGGATCGGGAAAATTGGCTTCATAGGCGGGGACGAACGCTGGCGCGGGCGGATCGGCAGGGGCGGTGGCGCATCCCGCCGCAGACAGGGCCAGCATCAGGACGGGCAGCAATGCGGGCAGCATTGGACGGGCTTGTGTCGGCACGGGCGCTCCCTTTGGCGGCGCGGGCACCGCTTTCGGGTTGTGGCAATACGATA
>JBBSPR010000014.1:0-22074 GCA_038258615.1 Sphingomonadales bacterium | reverse complement strand
TGAACTAGACCCGCGTTCCGATCACATCGGAACGCAATGGGGTCTAGCGGTCAAGCCGCCGGCGCAGCCATGCTTCCACGGGGGTCGGCATCAGGCGGCGGACCACGGTCTTCAAGCCGAAATCATCGGGCAGGCGGCTGCGGAAGGCGGTCTGGTTGCGATAGTGCCAGTAGCGCTGCTTCATGGGGTGCCGGTCATTGAGCTGCCAGGGTTTGGACGAGCCCGTGAAGTGGACGATGAGCGGTTCGCGCAGCGCTTCGGCGACTGCTTCGGCGCCGAAGGTTGCGACGGCATCGGCAGGGTCTGGCTGCCAGAAGTTGGCGATGACATTGTGACGGGGGTGCAGCCGCAGCCAATCGCCATCGAGTACGGCGTTGAGGCCGCACTGATCGGCGAAGCGGATCGCTTCCGGCGCGGCACGGATGCGCTCGATGACCTGGTGGCGGAGGGTGCGCGCGCGCCATGCATCGAGCCCGAGCAGCATGACGCCCGAGTTGAAATAGCCTGATCCCGGCCGCATGCGCAGGCCGGGATGCGGGGTCGAGCCGGGGTTCTCCACGGCGGCGATGGCATGGCCGCGAAGATCGGTGGCGAGCATCGGCGCAAGGGTGCCGAGGACGATGAGGTCGGCATCGAGGTAGAGCGCCTCTGGTGCATCGATGACATCGGCCGCGAACAACCGGTAATAGGCGCTGCGGGCGAGATGGCCGACCACCGGGAGTCCGGCAAAGGCGCTGTCGGGCAGATGGTGGCTGGTGACGGGGTGCGGCACCGTGGCGGTGAGCCGGGCCAATGCCTGGGCATCGATATCGGTGTGCAGGACATGGAAATGAAATGCCGAGCCGGCGTTGTTGGCGATCAGCGAGGCCAGCGCGGTGGCCATGTGCGGCAGATACGCGCCGTCGGCGGCGAAGAGGATGTGGTGGGGGGACGGCGGCATGACGGGCGCTGTGGCACAACGACTGCCGCACCGCTATGGCACAATCCATGGAAGAGGTGCGACCGGGGCTGCGGAAACGTTTGGGCGAGGGCGTGAGCGCGGCGGTGCTGCGGCGCCCGGTGCTGGCCAGCATTGCCCGCAATGCCGGGTGGCAGGTTTCGGACCGGTTGCTGCGCATGGGCGTCGGGGTTTTCGTGAGCGTGTGGATCGCGCGCGCGCTGGGGCCCGCGGATTTCGGCGCCCTCGGCTGGATGCAGGCGCTGGCAGGGTTGTTTCTCGCGCTCACCTCGCTGGGGCTGGGCGAGATCATGGTGCGCGAGCTTGTGCGCGCGCCCGACGATGCGCCGGAGCTTATGGGCACCGCACTTGCCATGCAGCTTGTCGGCGGCAGCATTGGCTACGGGCTGCTGATCCTGACGGTGCTGCTGCTGCGGCCCGGGGAGGGCGACACGCTGCTGCTGGCGCTGGTGCTCGGCATCGGACTGGTGGCGCAGGCGAGCGATGTGGTGCGCTACTGGCACGATGCCCGGCTGGAAAGCCGCTATGCGATCTGGGTGACCAACGGGGTGTTCGTGCTGGTGAGCGCGGTGAGGGTCGCGTTGCTGCTTGCCGGGGCGCCGCTCATCGCCTTTGCCGTCATGATCAGCGTCGAGGCGGTGTTGACGGCTGCGGCGCTGCTGGTGCTGCAGCAGCGCCGGCGGGGTGGCATGCAGCCGGGTGGCATGCAGCAGGTTGGCATGCACTGGCGACCACGGCTGGCACGCGCATCGGCGTTGCTGCGGGAGAGCTGGCCGTTGCTGTTCGCCAGCATCGCCGTGCTCATCAACATGCGGATCGACCAGGTGATGCTCGGGGCCATGTCGAGCGAAACGGCGGTGGGGCTCTATACGGCCGCGGTGCGGCTGAGCGAAATCTGGTATTTCGTGCCGATGGTCATCATCGCGTCGGCCTATCCGGCGCTGGTGGCGGTGCATGGCAAGGATGAGCGTGCCGAGGCCTGGCAGTGGCGGCGGCTGTATGCGCTGATGTTCTGGATGGCGCTGGCGGCCGGCGTGGGGGCCAGCCTGCTCGCCGGCCCGGTGGTGGTGATGCTGTTCGGCTCCGATTATGCGGCTGCGGGCGATGTGCTGGAGGTGCACATCTGGTCGGGCCTGGCAGTGTGCGTGGGGTCGGTGTGGAGCAAGTGGATGCTGCTGGAGGGCAAGCTGCGGATGACGCTGTTCGTCCATGTCGTTTCGGCCGCGCTCAATATCGGCTGCAACCTCTGGTTGATCCCTGACTATGGGGCGATGGGAGCGGCCATTGCCACGCTGGTTGCATCGCTGCTGTCGGCATTCATCGGCTTCTTCCTGCACCGCCCGGCCGTGGTGTTCGGCCATCTGGCGGCGGCGATCATGCCATGGCGGCGCGCAGCCGCTTGAGCCGGTTCGCGAGCCAGGGCCACTTGCGAACTTGCAGGCGAAGCCAGGTGGACGGGGCGAGATCGAAGCTGTGCCGCTCGAGCAACCGGTCGAGCGTTGCGGTCTCGCGGCTCGGCGGCGGCTTGAGGGGGAAGGAAAGGGGTGCGGTCCGCAGGTCCCGCACCACCGCAGGTGCGGCGCCCAGCGTGTGGGTGGCCTCGGCGTCGAAGCCGATGTTCTCGACCAGCGACACCGACGGCAGTGCGCAGACCATGCCGGCCAGCCTGGACGCCAGCACCCATTGGTAATCCCAGGTATCGAGGCTGCCGCTGGCCACCTGTTCGAGCCGATCGATGAACATGTCGGCCGTGAAACGCCGCCGGCCGAAGCTGGCGCGGAAGGCGGGGCGCACGGCGGGCCAGCGCCGCATGTCGACATCGAAGTGCGCCCAGGCCCGGCGCCAGCTTGCCCAGCCCCAGATTTGCGGATGGCTGGTGTAGCGCCAGCTCGGTTGCGGGGCGGGGTGTTGCGGGGCGGGGTGCTGCGGGGCGAGGTGCTGCGGGGCGAGGTGCTGCGGGGCGAGGTGCTGCGCCACCAGATTTATGCCGCCGATCATGCCGACGCTGGCATCATCACGGTGGCGCTCGAGCTGATCGTCGCAAAAGGTGAAGAAATCCGGCGTGGGCAGGATATCATCCTCGAGGATGATGCCCTCGGACTCATGAGCGAAGAACCAGTCGATCCCGCCCGCCACGCCGCGCTTGCAGCCGAGGTTGGCATCGCGGAACAGCGTGCGCACCTCGCACGGCCAATCGACGGTTGTGGCGATGCGCCGGACGGCCGCACAGCGCTCCGCCTCGCCTTCGCGCGACGGCCTCGGCCCATCGGCGGCAACATAGAGCTTCGGCGGGCGGGCGGCGCGGAGGCGCTCCATCACTGCCGCAGTCTTCTCGGGCCGGTTGAAGACGATGAGCAGGACCGGAGAGCGCAACGGCGTCTCAGCCGGCGATGCAGGAGCGGAAATAGGCGATGGTGCGCGCCAGCCCATCTTCGAGCGGCACGCGCGGTGCCCAGCCGAGCTTTTCGGCAGCAAGGCTGATATCGGGCTGGCGCTGGCGCGGATCGTCCTGCGGCAGCGGCATGAACCTGAGCTTCGAGGGGCCACCGACCTGGCGCAGCACGGCTTCGGCCAGCGCCAGCATGGTGAACTCGCCGGGGTTGCCGATGTTGACGGGGCCGGTGAAGCCCTTTTCCGTTTCCATCAGCGCCACCATGCCGGCGATCAGATCATCGACATAGCAGAAGCTGCGGGTCTGCTGGCCGTCGCCATAGATGGTGATGTCCTCGCCCTTGAGCGCCTGGACGATGAAATTGGAAACGACGCGGCCATCGTTCGGGTGCATGCGCGGGCCATAGGTGTTGAAGATGCGCATCACCTTGATGTCGAGGCCGTGCTGGCGGTGATAATCGAAGAACAGCGTCTCGGCGCACCGCTTGCCCTCGTCGTAGCAGCTGCGCGGGCCGATGGGGTTGACGCGGCCCCAATAGCTTTCGGGCTGGGGGTGGACTTCCGGATCGCCATAGACCTCGCTGGTGGAGGCCTGCAGGATGCGGGCACGCAGCCGCTTGGCGAGGCCGAGCATGTTGATGGCGCCGTGCACGCTCGTCTTGGTCGTCTGCACCGGATCGTGCTGATAATGCACCGGGCTTGCCGGGCAGGCGAGATTGTAGATGGCATCGACCTCGACATAGAGCGGAAAGGTCACATCATGGCGCATCAGCTCGAAGCGCGGATGGCCGAGCAGATGCGCCACATTGGCCTTGGCGCCGGTGAAGAAATTGTCGAGGCAGATCACGTCATGACCGGCGCCGATCAGCACGTCGCAGAGGTGCGAGCCGAGAAAGCCGGCACCGCCGGTGACGAGAATGCGTTTTGTCATGCCGACCCTTTAAGCACAACCGACCATCTGCGAAAGGCTCGTCAGCCGAGCAGCTGGCGGGCCTCGTTGGCGAGATGCGCAAGCATCGCCGGCGTGGGCACGCCACTGGCGCGCGCCCGGCCGATGCTGGCGGCCAGCCGGGCCACGGGCACCTCGTGGCTGGCGAGCCAGTCGGTGAGCGCGCTGTCCGGATCGGCACCGGGCAGCGAGGCCAGATGGCTGAGCCGGATGCTCTCGAACCCCTGGGCGAGGCTCGATTGCAGCAACTGCTCCCAGGGGTCCGCCGGCTGCAGCGTGAGCGCTGCACCATGCGCCCAATCGAGCCCGGTCATCGCGCCGAGCCGCGTATAGGCGCGGGCAAGGGCTGCATCGTCGAGGCCGTGGCGGCTGGCGGTGAGACCGATGCCGATGGCGCCGTCGACCGCCTCCAGCCGCACCAGCGTGTCGGCCAGCGCCGCCGGCGCACCGAGCGTTTCCAGCCGGGCCGCCGTGGCCGCGGCCCGCCGGCGCGGCTCCGCGCCGAGCAGCGAATCGAGGCCGGCCGAAAGTCGTTCGACCGCCGGTGCCAGCGTGGCGACAAGTGCTGCGGGTGCCTCGCCTGCTGCATAGCGGAGCACATCGCCCATGTGCGTGCCCAAGACGATCCGTCCCTCAAGGTGCAGCGCCAGCTGGCTGGCCGCCGGCAGGCCGGGGGCATCGAGCGCTTCCCAAAGGCTGCGGAAGCCGAACAGGTCCCGCGCCACGACAAAGGCCGTCGCCACTTCGAGCAGCGGGGCGCTGCGGGCCTCGGCCAGTTCGAAGGCAAGCGCCAGCCCGCCGCGGTTGACCAGCTCGTTGGCGAGCTTGGTGGCCACCAGCTCGCGGCGCAGCCGGTGGCTGCGGATGGCGCCGGCAAAACGCTCGGGCATCGGCGCCGGGAAGGCGGCGAGAAGATCGGGCTCCAGCGCCGGATCATCGAGCAGCGGCCAGGCATCGGGCGCCGAAAGCGCTGCCGTCAGAGCCATCTTGGCATAGGCCATCAGGATGGCGAATTCCGGCCGGGTGAAGCCCTGGCCGGCGGTCGTGCGGCGCTGGATGGTGGCGTCATCGGGAAGCCCCTCGACCCGGCGATCGAGACCGGCACCCGATTCGAGCAACTGCAACAGCCGATGGAATCGTGGCGTTGCGCTCGCACCCTGCGATTCGGCAAGGCTGAGCGCCTGCGCCTGCAGCCGGTTGTCGGCGAGCACGAGCACCGCCACGGCGTCGGTCATGCTGGCGAGCAATGTATCGCGGTCTGCGGAACCCAGGCGCGCGGCGGCGACTTCGGCGTTGAGGGCGATCTTGATGTTGACCTCATGATCCGAGCAATCGACGCCGGCCGAATTGTCGATGAAATCGGTGTTGAGCCGGCCGCCGGCCTGCGCGAACTCGATGCGCGCCGCCTGGGTGAGGCCGAGATTGGCCCCTTCCCCGATCACGCGGGCGCCAAGCTGGCGGGCATCGACGCGCACGGCATCGCTGGCGCGGTCCCCGGCATCGGCATGGCTTTCGGTACTCGCCTTCACATAGGTGCCGATGCCGCCGAACCAGAGCAGGTCGACGCGCGCCTTGAGCAGCGCGTTGTTGAGCTCGTTCGGCGCCATCGCCTGCAGGCCGGTGCCGAGCATCGCCTGCACCTGCGGCGACAACGGAATCGACTTCAGGCTGCGCGGGAAGATGCCGCCGCCCGCCGAAAGCAGGCCGCGATCATAATCATCCCAGCTCGATCGCGGCAGCGCGAACAGCCGCTGGCGCTCGGCAAACCCCGCCGCGGCATCGGGGGCGGGATCGAGGAAGATGTGGCGGTGATCGAACGCCGCCAGCAGATGGATCGCCTTGCTGAGCAGCATGCCGTTGCCGAACACATCGCCCGACATGTCGCCCACGCCGATGGTGCGAATGGGGTCGGTGGCGGCATCCAGCCCGAGCTCGCGAAAATGCCGCTCGACCGAGATCCAGGCGCCCTTGGCGGTGATGCCCATGGCCTTGTGATCATAGCCCTTGCCGCCGCCCGAAGCGAAGGCATCGCCCAGCCAGAAGCCATGATCCTCGGCGATGGCGTTGGCGATGTCGGAGAAGGTGGCGGTGCCCTTGTCTGCCGCCACCACCAGATAGGGATCGGGCGCATCGTGGCAGACGACGTGCGCCGGCGGGACGGGCAAGCCGGCGGCATCGAGATTGTCGGTGAGCGACAGCAACGCGCGGATGAAGATGCGATAGGCGGCGGTGCCTTCCGCCAGCCAGGCCTCGCGGTCGGTCGGGCTCGGGAGCTGCTTGGCATAGAAGCCGCCCTTGGCGCCGGTGGGCACGATGACCGCGTTCTTGACCATCTGCGCCTTGACCAGCCCCAGCACCTCGGTGCGGAAATCGTCGCGCCGGTCGGACCAGCGCAGGCCGCCACGGGCAATGGGGCCGCCGCGCAGGTGGATGCCTTCGACGCGCGGGCTGTGCACCCAGATCTCGCGATAGGGAACGGGGGTCGGCAAGCCCGGCACCCTGGACGAATCGAACTTCATCGCCAGTGCTTCCGGGCCGCCGGGCACGAAGGCGTTGGTGCGCAGGCAGGCGCCGATGATGGCGATGAAGCCGCGCAGGATGCGATCGTCGTCGATCGAAGTCACATCGGCCAGATCGGCGACCAGTGCCTCGTGCAAGGTCGCTTCCGCCGTTGCCCGGTCATCAGTGCCGGAACTGAAGCGCGTGCGGAACAGCGCGATGATCCGCCGGGTGATGCCCGGCGCCCGGCGCAGCGCCTCGACGATGGTGGCGATGCCATAGGTGACGCCGGTCTGCCGCATGTAGCGGAACCAGGCGCGGAACCAGCCCGCCTCCTCCAGCGTGAGGCTGCATTCGAGCACCGGAAGGTTGAACAGGTCGTTCTCGGCCGCACCCTTGAGCACTTCGGTGAGCGCCGGCACCAGCCGCGCTTCGAGCGCCGGCCAATCGGCGAGCGTCTCCGGGCTTTGCACTTCGAGCAGGAAGTCATGGATCCAGCCGAGCCGGCCACCGGCCAGATCGAAGGGAAACTCCTCGATGACCTTGAGGCCGAAATTTTCGAGAACCGGTACGGCTTCCGAGAGCGGGATGATCCTGCCGAGCCGATAGACCTTGAGGCGGAGCTGCTGCGGATGATCGTCGGGCGTGCGAACCATACGCACCGCGCGGTCGGTCTCGTCGTGCAGCTGGGCCAGCGCAAGCAGGTCCGCGGCGCCCTCTTCGGGCGTGTGCTGGGCGCGGTAGCTCGGCGAGAAGTTGAGGCCATGACTGAGGCTGAGCCGGGCGGCGCGGGTGGCGCCTGCGGCATCGATGAGGGCCGCTTCAAGCCCTTCGTCCCAGCCGCGCACCAGGCGGCGCAGCGCTTCGTCCAGCCGCGCTTCGGCGGCTTCGTCATGCGGGGCGGCGCCCGGCGGCAGGGTCAGAACCTGATGGATCCGCGCCAGCCCTTCGGAACGCAGCTCGACTTCAAAGCGCGTCGGCGTGCCCCCGGTTTCGGCGGCGAGCATCGCGGTGATGCGCTCGCGAAGGCCCGCCGTGTAGCTCTCGCGGGGAATATAGACGAGCAGGGAGAGGGCGCGGCCGAACGGATCCGACCGTGCGAACAGCCGCGGGCGCGGCCGATCGAGCAGCGAAAGCAGCCCCAGCGCCATGGCCTTCAGCTGCGCGGAGGTGGCCTCGAACAGCTCCTCGCGCGGGATATTTTCGAGCACGTGCAGCAGTGCCTTCGCGCTGTGGCTGCCCGGCGCGAAGCCCATGGTCTCGACAATCTCGGCAACCTTGCGGCGCAGCAGCGGCACCTGGCGCGGCGAGGCGCCGAGCGCTGCCGAAGTGAACAGCCCCAGGAAGCGGGTTTCCGACACCACACGGCCTTCGGCATCATAGCCTTTGACCGAGATGAGGTCGGCATGGGTCCGTCGGTGGACGGTGCTGATGGCGCCCGCCTTGGTGATGAGCACCGGCTCGGGGCTGGCGATGAGCGCCGGCCAGCCGGGCGCTTCGCCCTGCCCCCACAACGGGAAGCCGGCATCGCGGAGCAGCCCGAGGCTGCTGTCGGCCACGCGCGCCGGGGTGAACGCCGGGTCGGTCACATCCCCGGCCAGGCTCCAGTGCTCCACGCCGAGAAGCGTGTAATTGTCGGCGGCCAGCCATTCGAGGAAGGCCACCGCCTCATGCACGCGGTGCGGAGCCACCGGCGGGGGGTTTTCGGTGAGCGCGCGCGCCGTATGCCGGAGCCGGGCGAGCATCGCCTGCCAGTCGGATACCGCGACTGCAATATCGGCCAGCACGCCCTGCAGGCTGGTCACCAACTCTGCACGGTGGCGGGCGTTGGCGCGCGCCAGCTCGAAATAAATGACCGATTCGCGGATTGCGCCCGGCGCGAGCGCGCCGGTGGCGAGCCCGACGATCTCGACGAGGCTGCCATCCGCATTCCGCCGCACATCGACAACCGGGTGCAGCAGCCGCAGGCTTTCGAGGCCGGCGGCGGCTATTGCAGCCGCGATCGAATCGACGAGAAACGGCCGATCGTTTGAAACGATGATGAGCGCCATCCGGCGCTGGTGCGCCGGCACGCCCGGCTGAATTCCAAGCGGCTCCAGTACCACCAACGGCACTCCCGGAGGCCGCTGCCGGAGCGTGCGCCCCACTTGGGCAGCGATGCCGTGGCGGCCTGCCTCATCAAGGCCTTCGAGCTCGCCGGGCAGCGCATCGTCAAAAAGCATCGGGGCAAGCATGGTATCGAAGCTGGCGGCATTGCGGGTACGGGAAGCTGGCACGAACAAGCGCTCCGGATGGCGGGCGGGGCAAGGCGGGCTTATGCGCCGGGCTCCGGCCGCGGGCAAGAGCCGTTGTGAGCGGTCTAGCGTGATGAAAACAGCTGTTCGATCGGTAACAGTCAGGTGCAGAGGTTCGAAAAGGGATCGGACATCGCACGGCGCGGGCGCGGCAGCGATTGCAATGCGGCGCCGAGTTCCCGCTTCAACCGGCCGCTGGCGCTGCGGCTGAGCAACTCGCGCCAGTTGATGATGATCTGCACCAGATCGAGCGACGGCGGCGTGTCGGCAGCGGGTGCCAGCGGCAGCGCGATGCCGCGAACGATGACGAGCGATCGACCGTTCAGGGCGAGGCTGATCTCCAGCGGGATGGGCTGGCCGCCGAGCGCCACCAGATCGCAGGCATCGCGCAGCTCGTTGCCGAGGCATGGCGTGCCCTGCCCGATGTCGCACAGCCGCTGGCCGGCTGCGAGGCCGAAGGCGGCGGCGATCTCGGGCGCCAGTCGCTCGATCCGCGCTTCGCCGCCGGGATCGGCGACCAGCATGGCGTTGGCGTCGAAGCCGGTGATGGCGGTGCGCTGGCCGTTTCGCCAGGCCGACAGGGCGCGACCGGCCATGCGTTGCTCCATGCTCATCAGCTCCCTTGGAAGTACGTTTGAATGTTCGTTGGGGGGACGCATGTGAAACTCCGGGCGTATCCCGATTTGCAACGGCCAGAGCAGTGCAAAGTTGAGTCCCTTCGCTGCACTGCGACGGGCTTTGGCTTGCCGTCGTCGGCGGTGGCTGTTATGGCGCGCGGCGCTCCCGGCCCTGCCGGTGGCGGCGCCGCAGTAGCTCAGTGGTAGAGCATCCGCTTCGTAAGCGGGGGGTCGGGGGTTCAAATCCCTCCTGCGGCACCATTTCGGACGACGCGAAGCCGTTCGGCGGGCGATACGGCTGGACCGTGTGCGCCGCGGCGGTTAACCCCCTTTGCGTGCGATGATGTCTTTCACTCTCCTGTTCGGGCTGGTGATCCTGCCCTTTTTGGCCAGCCAGCTGGTGGGGCTTGCCGGCCGCGGCAGCCGGCGGGGCGCTGCCGTGGCGGCCGGCATGGCGATGCTCGGCGGGCTGTTGATCCTCGCCAGCCTGGCGCCTGCGGTGTTTGCCGGCGAGGTGCTGGTGGCGAGCCTGCCATGGCTCCCGGAATGGGGGCTGGACCTGTCGCTGCGGCTCGACGGGCTGGGGCTGCTGATCGTGCTGCTGATCGACGGCATCGGGCTGCTGATCGTGCTCTACGCCTATTATTACATGGACGACGACGACAAGCTGGGGCGCTTCTATCTCTATCTGCTGGCCTTTGCCGGCGGCATGGTGGGGCTGGTGCTGGCCGAGAACCTGCTGCTGATGCTGCTGTTCTGGGAGATCACCAGCCTCACTTCGTTCCTGCTCGTGGCGTACAAGTTCAAGGACAGGGAGGCGCGGATCGCGGCGCGCATGGCGCTGGGCGTGACGGGGGCCGGCGGTCTGGCGCTGATGGCGGGTTTGATCCTGCTGGGCCAGATGGCGGGCAGCTTCGCGCTCTCGGACGTGCTGCTGGCGGGCGATGCGGTCCGGGCGGACCCGCGCTACCCCCTGATGCTGGTGCTGGTGCTGCTCGGCGCCTTCACCAAATCGGCGCAGTTTCCGTTTCACTTCTGGTTGCCGGGCGCCATGGCGGCGCCCACGCCGGCAAGCGCCTATCTGCATTCCGCCACCATGGTGAAGGCCGGCGTCTTCCTTCTGGCCCGGCTGTATCCGGTGCTGTCCGGCACCGAAATGTGGTTCTATCTCGTGAGCGGCGTGGGCGCGACGACGTTTCTGTACGGCGCGTTCTTTGCGTTGTTGCGGCATGATTTCAAGGGCCTGCTGGCCTATTCCACGATCAGCCACCTCGGCCTGATCGTGCTGCTGCTCGGGCTTTCGACGCCGATGGCGCCGGTTGCGGCGGTGTTCCACATCATCAACCATGCGGTGTTCAAGGCCAGCCTGTTCATGGTGGCGGGGATTGTCGACCATGAAGCCGGCACCCGCGACATGCGGCGGCTTTCGGGGCTGCGGCGCACCATGCCGCGCACCACCACGCTGGCGGTGCTGGCGGCGGGTGCCATGGCCGGGGTCCCGTTCCTCAACGGCTTTCTGTCGAAGGAGATGTTCTTTGCCGAGACGGTGGGCCTGCCCGGCGCGCTCTCCTGGCTGATGCCAGTGATCGCCACCATCGGCGGGGTGCTGGCGGTGGGTTATTCGGCGCGATTCATCGCCGATGTGTTCCTCGGCCCGCCGCCCACCACGCTCGACCGCATTCCGCACGAGCCGCCGCGCTTCATGCGCGTGCCGGTGGAGATACTGGTCGGCATCGTGGTGGTGGTGGGGCTGCTGCCGCAGCTGTCGGTCAAGCCGCTGCTGGCCATAGCGTCGACCGCTGTGCTGGGCGCGCCGGTGCCGCGGCTCGATCTGGCCATCTGGCATGGCTTCAACCTGCCGCTCATCATGAGCATCGTGGCCCTGGGTGGCGGGCTCTATTACTTCTGGCGGCGCGATGTCGTGTTCAGCATCGCCGACCGCTTCGGAGACGGGATCAGCAGCCGGGTGGCGTTCGAGCGCTTCTACAACGGCCTCGCGATCGGTTCGCGGGCGCTGCTGGCGGCAGTGGATGCTGTCAGCCTGCGGCAGAATCTGGCGCTGTTTCTGCTCTTCACGCTGGTTCTGGGCCTCGGCGCCTGGTGGGCTGCCGGTGGTGCGGTGCTGGGGCCGCTGGGGGTGGGCGCGATCGATGTTGCCACTGCATCTGCCGCCGCGGTCATGCTGGCGGCCGTGGCCGGGGTCGTGTTGCTGCACCGGCGTCGGCTTGTGGCGCTGGTGGCGCTGAGCCTTGCCGGCATCGTGATGGCGCTGCTGTTCGTGTGGGCGGCTGCCCCAGACCTGGCGCTCACCCAGCTTTCGGTGGAAGTGGCTTCGATCATCCTGTTGCTGCTGATGATACGCTTTTTGCCAAGCGATGCGGCGGCCGAATCGGGCGCTTCCGCCAGGCGCGAAGCAGCGCGGCGGCTGCCGGATGCGGCGATTGCGCTGGGCGCCGGCGCGGGGGCCGGGGCGCTGGTGCTGGCGATGCTCAGCCGGCCGTTCGACACGATATCGGCCTGGCACATCGCCAACAGCGTCGAGGGCGGCGGTGGCACCAACATCGTCAATGTGATCCTTGTCGATTTTCGCGGTTTCGACACACTGGGCGAGGTGGCGGTGCTCGGCATGGCGGCGCTCGGAATCCAGGCGATGCTCGGCGGTCTGGTGCTGCCGGGGCGCCCCGCGAGGGGAGCCGATGGCCGCGCACTCTCGCCGCCGGTGATGCTCAGGATGCTGGTGCAGCCGCTGCTGCCGCTGCTGCTGGCGGCAGCGGTGTTCATCTTCCTGCGCGGCCACAACATGCCCGGTGGCGGCTTTGTGGCCGGGCTGATCGTGGCGGTGGCGCTGGTGATGCAGTTCGTGGCGCGCGGCATCGCCTTTGCCGAGGCACGGTTGCGACAGGACATGACGCGCGTTCTGGGCGTGGGACTGGCGATCTGTCTCGTCACCGGCCTGGTGCCGCTGGCGTTCGAAAAGCCTTTCCTCACTTCGGCGCATGGCTATCTCGCGGGCGTGCACCTGGCGTCGGCGGCGCTGTTCGATCTCGGCATCATGATCGTGGTGGTGGCGAGCCTGGTGCTGGCACTCGTCAGCCTCGGCCGGCTTTCGCAGGCCGGCGCGCGCTGATGGCGCTGGCACTGGCTTCGATCGTGGCGATGCTGGTGGGCGGCGGCGTGTGGCTGCTGCTGCGGCCGCGCAGCTGGTCGGTGGTGCTCGGGCTCACGCTGCTCGGCTATGCGGTCAATCTCTTCATCCTGCTCTCGGGCCGCATCGGCAGCCGGCAGCCGCCGTTGTTGCTCGAAGGAGCCGGACCGATCGCCGATCCGCTGCCACAGGCGCTCGTGCTCACCGCCATCGTCATCGGCCTCGGCATGACGGCGTTCCTGGTGGCGCTGGCGCTGCGCGGGGTGGCTTCGCGCGGCGCCGACGCGGACGATGCGGATCGGATCGGCGAGGGGCCGATCGACCACCACGATGCGGGCGACGCCGAATGAGCGTGCTCCCCATCCTCCCCATCCTGCTGCCTTTCGGTGCAGCGACGATCATGCTGCTGCTCGGGCCCGATCGGCTCACGGCGCAGCGGGTGCTGGCGCTGGGGTCGGGGGTGGGCGGGCTGTTCGCTGCTGCGGCGCTGCTTGCCGTGGCCGACGACGGCCTGATCACGGCCTATCTGCTTGGCAATTGGCCTGCGCCCTATGGCATCGTGATGGTGGTGGACCGGCTGGCGGCGATGATGCTCGTGCTGGTGGCGGTGCTGGCGCTGGGGGCGTTGCTGATGGCGATCGGCGGCAGCGACGCCGCGCGGCTGGACGGGAAGGGTCGGCATTTCCATGTGCTGTTCCAGCTGCAGCTGGCGGGGCTGGCCGGGGCGTTCCTGACCGGCGATCTGTTCAACCTGTTCGTGTTTTTCGAAATCCTTCTGCTCGCGTCCTATGCGCTGCTGATGCACGGGCCGGCGCCGGCCGAGGAGGCGCGGGTCCGCGCCGGCCTGATCTATGTGGTGCTCAACCTGGTCGTCTCCAGCCTGTTCCTGCTGGCGCTGGCGCTCACCTATGCCAGCCTCGGCACGCTCAACCTGGCGGATGTGGCGCGGCTGCTGGCAGTGCTGCCGGCTGCTGATGCGGCACTGGCGCGGACCGCGATGGCACTGATGGCGGCGGTGTTCCTGCTCAAGGCCGCCGTGCTGCCGATGTCCCTCTGGCTGCCGCAGGTCTATTCGCGCGCACCGGCAGCCGCCGCGGCGCTGTTCGTGATTCTCACCAAGGTGGGGATCGTGATGCTGCTGCGGCTGGCGGTGACGGGTTGGGGTGGCGCCATCGCCACTGCCGGCCTGCTGCAGCCGTGGCTGCCGGTGCTGGCCCTTGGCACAATCGCGCTGGGCACGGTGGGTGCCTTTGCGGCGACGCGGCTGGCTGAAGTGGCGGCCTGGCTGGTGCTGGTGTCCAGCGGCACACTCCTGTTCGCCCTGGGCTTCCTGACGCCGCGCGGCACGGCGGCACTGCTCTTCTATCTGCCGCAATCGACGCTGTTCTGCGCCGCCCTGTTCCTTCTCGCCGGCCATGTCGCGGCGCGACGCGGCGCGCTGGGGGACCGGGTGACGCGCGGGCCTGCCGCATCGGGCCGAGGCTGGCTGCTGCCCGCCTGGGGCGTGGCGGCAGTGGGGCTGGCGGGGTTGCCGCCGCTGGCCGGCTTCCTGGGCAAGCTGATGATGCTCCAGGCGGTCGGCAGCGGAGGCTGGCAGGGGCCGTGGTGGACGGTGCTGCTGCTCTCCAGCCTCGGTGTGCTGCTGGTGCTGTCGCGCGCCACCGGGCCGCTGTTCTGGCAGGCAACGGAGGCCCCGCTCGACGATCTGCCGGCGCAGGCGGGCGTGGCCGGTGTTGCGCCGCAACTGGGGCTCTGGCTGCTGCTCGCAGCCGGCGTCGCGATGACGGTGTGGGCTGCTCCGATGAGCGACTTTGCAGCACGAACCGCTGCGCAACTGTTCGAGCGCCAGGCCTATCAGGCTGCGGTGCTGGGGGATGTGCCGGTGCAGCGGGAGCGGCGGCCATGAGCCGCGTGTTTCCGCAGCCTGTCACCTCGACGCTGATCTTCCTGCTGTGGCTGGCGCTGGCCTCGGATGTGGAAGCGGGAACACTGGTGCTCGCTGCGGTGCTGGCGGTAGTGCTGCCGCTGCTCACCCAGGCATTCTGGCCAGATCCGCCGCGGCTGCGCCGACCCCTGGTGGCGGCGCGGCTGGCGGGGCGGGTGCTCATCGACATCATCACCGCCAATTGGGTGGTGGCGCGGCAGGTGCTGGGGCCGCTGCGCAAGCTGCAGCCGGCGTTTTTCGAAGTGCCGGTGACGCTCGACGATCCGTTCGTGGCGACGCTGCTCGGCGGCATCATCTCGCTCACGCCGGGCACGGTGACGATCAACATCGAGCTGGTCGATGGCCGGCCGGTGCGGCTGTTCGTGCACGGCCTCGACGTGCCCGATGAGGCGGCGACAGTGGCGGAGATCAAGGCCCGCTACGAGGCGCCGCTGAAGGAGATGTTCGGATGCTGACCATCGCCACCTGGGCGGCCATCATGATGGTGGGCGGGGCGATTGCGCTCACGCTGTGGCGGCTGTGGCAGGGCCCCGGCATCGCCGACCGCATCCTGGCGCTCGACACGCTGACGATCAATGCGATCGCGCTGGTGCTGCTCGCCGATGTGGCGCTCGATACCAGCGTCTATTTCGAGGCGGCGCTGCTGATGGCGATGATGGGCTTTGTCGGCACCGTGGCGCTGGCGGTGTTCGTGCGGCGCGGGACGATCATCGAATGAGCGAGATCATCATCTCGCTGCTGCTGCTGCTGGGCTCTGCGTTCCTGTTGATCGGCGCCATCGGCCTTGCCCGGCTGCCGGATCTGTTCATGCGGCTGCACGGGCCGACCAAGGCGACAACGCTCGGCATCGGCGCGCTGGTGGTGGCGAGCGTTGTCCATGGTCGCACGCTGGCGCCGCTGGTGGTGATGCTGTTCCTGTTCATCACCGCTCCCGTGGTGGCGCATATGGTGGCGCTGTGCGCGCAGCGACCGCCACGGGAGGATGAGGAGTAGGTCAGGCTGCGAGCTTGGCTGCGGTGCGCGCCACAAGCGCGCCCTGGTGGCGGGCACCGTCCAGCTCGGTTTCCGAAGGCATTCGGCTGCCGTCGCCGCCGGTGATGGTGGTGGCGCCATACGGGCTGCCGCCGACCACTTCGTCGATCCGCATCTGGCCCTGGAAGCTGTAGGGAAGGCCGACGATCACCAGCCCGAAGTGGAGCATGTTGGTGATGAGGCTGAACAATGTCGTCTCGTTGCCGCCGTGCTGGCTCGCCGAACTGGTGAAGGCGCTGCCGACCTTGCCATTGAGGGCGCCCGACGCCCAGAGGCCGCCGGCGGTGTCGAGAAACGCCGCCATCTGGCTGGGCAGCCGGCCGAAGCGGGTGCCAGCGCCGATGATGATGGCGTCATAGTTCGGCAGCTCGTCGATGCTGGCGATGGGGGCGGCCTGATCCATCTTGTAATGGCTGGCGCGTGCCACATCCTCGGGGACGGTTTCGGGCACGCGGCGGATATCGACTTCGGCGCCGGCGCTGCGCGCGCCCTCGGCCATGGCTTCGGCCATCGCTTCGATATGGCCGTAAGTCGAATGATAGAGCACGAGAACGCGGGTCATGGGGCAAACTCCTGTGATTGATCTTCTTGATATTGTCGCAATCCAGCTTTCAGGAAAACCGGGATAATATTGGCAAGCCTGTTCTAGTAATCCGAACGATCCGAGGGCGTGTCGCTGCGGGTCAACCGTTCCAGCAGCCAGGCGGCGGCGGGGCCGGGGGGGGTGTCGGTGCGGTGGATGGCGTGAAAGCCGTAGCGGCCGCCGCGATGATCGGGCAGATCGAGCCGCACCAGCCGGCCGGCGGCGAGATCGTCGGCGACCAGCGGCGCGGGCATGTTGCCCCAGCCGACGCCTTCGAGCAGCAGTGCGTGCTTGGCGCCGAGATCGGCCAGCCGCCAGCTTTGCGGCGAACTCACGCCGAAATCGCGGCCGCGGGTGAGGGGTGAGCGGTCGGACAGCACCAGCTGGATGTGCGCGCGGGACGCACCGGGGGGCACGGACGGGGCATCGAGGGGGTGTCCGGGGGCAGCAACGGGCACCAGAAGGACGCTGCCGGCGGCATGACGCGCGAGCGCTTCGGATTCGGACGACAAGGGCCCCGCCACGCCGAGTCCGGCGGTGCCACCCAGCACCAGTGCCGTCACCGCCCCCAGCGCCTCGACGTGCAGCCGCAGCGTGACGGTGGGGAATTGCTGCTGGAAGCCGCGCAGCGATTCCGCGAGGCGCGCGCTGGGCAGCATCACGTCGACCGCGAGGCTGACCTCGGCCTCCAGCCCGGCAGCAAGCCCGCTCACCCGTGCCTTCAGACCGGCCAGATCGTCCGCAAGCCGCCGGGCTTCGGCGAGGACGGCGCTGCCGGCGGCGGTCAGGGTCGGGCGGCGGGTGCCGGCCCGGTCGAACAGCGCCAGGCCGAGCTGCGCCTCCAGATTGGCGATGCCGTAGCTCACCGCCGAAGTGGCGCGGCCGAGTGCGCGGCCGGCGGCGGCGAAGCCGCCATGCTCGACCACGGCGAGGAAGAGCTGGAGCTGATCGAGGCTGGGGGTGCCGACCTTTGACATTTCGGATTTCCTGAACGGTTTGACTGATTTTATCCGGGTTTTCCTGAAAGCCAAGCGATGCGACATGGTGATGGTGAGCGGCGCCGAACGCGCCGGAATTCAGGAGACCGATGATGATCGAACTTCGCCCCTTTGCCAGCCTCGGCGGTGCCGACCATGGCTGGCTCGATGCCAAACACCATTTCAGCTTTGCCGATTACCGTGACCCCAGCCGCGTCAACTGGGGGGCGCTCCGCGTGTGGAACGATGATGCCATCGATCCGCACACCGGCTTTCCGCCGCACGGCCACCGCGACATGGAGATCATCACCTATGTCCGCTCGGGCGCCATCAGCCATGAGGACAGCCTGGGCAACAAGGGCCGCACCGAGGCCGGCGATGTGCAGGTGATGAGTGCCGGCAGCGGCGTGGTGCACAGCGAATATAATCACGAGGACGTGAAGACGACGCTGTTCCAGATCTGGATCATCCCCGATGCCGCCGGCGGTGCGCCCGGCTGGGGGGCCCGGCAGTTTCCTAAGGACGACCGCGCCGGCAATTTCGTGGTGCTGGCGAGCGGCGTGGCCGGCGATGCCGATGCCCTGCCGATTCGCGCCGATGCGCGCGTGGCCGGCGCCACGATCCGCGCCGGGGAGACTGCCGTGTATGAAACGCGCCCCGGCCGGCACCTGTATCTGGTGCCTGCCATCGGCCGTATCCGGATCGACACGGTGGAGGCCGGCCCGCGTGACGGGGTGGCGATCCGTGACCTCAAGCGGATCATGGTGACGGCGCTCGACGATGCCGAGGTGGTTCTGGTCGATTCGAAGTAGCGCACGTTCGTCTGGAAATGTGAATTTACCTTATCGGTGGTAGCGCTTCGGCCCGCCATGCCGCACATGGAATGGCATGGCGGGTCGAGTTTCAGCAGCCTTGGTGATTACCGGTCTGGTCAAGCGCTTCGGGAGCGCTGTGGCCGTCGATGGGCTCGACCTGCGGGTCGAGGCAGGCTCCATCTATGCACTGCTCGGGCCCAATGGTGCCGGCAAGACCACCAGCCTGCGGATGGTGGTGGGGCTGGAGCACCCCGATTCAGGCAGCATCCATATCTGCGGCATCGATGCGCTGGCGCGGCCATTGGAGGCCAAGGCGCGTGTGGCCTGGCTGCCCGATGAGCCGCTGCTTTATGAAAAGCTGATGCCGCTCGAATATCTGGCGTTTGTCGCCGGGCTGTGGAACGTGCCCGCCAGCGTCGCCGCGCCGCGCGCATCGGCCTTGCTCGAAACTCTGGGGCTCGAGGCCAAGCGCAATGCCCGCTGCGAAAGCCTTTCGCGCGGGATGCGGCAGAAGGTGGCGCTGGCCGGCGCGTTGATCCATGATCCCGATCTGCTGATCCTCGACGAGCCGCTCACCGGCCTCGATGCCGCCGCGGCGCGGGTGGTGAAGGATCTGCTGCGGGAGCGCAGCCGGAGCGGCAAGACGATCATCCTGACGACGCATATCCTCGAAGTGGCCGAGCGGCTGGCGGACCGGATCGGAATCATCCGCGCCGGGCAGCTTGTGGCCGAGGGCACGCCGGCCGAACTGGCAGGCGCGCCGGGCGAAACGCTCGAGGATGTGTTTCTGGCGCTGGCGCTGGGCTGAGGCGCGGCGTGGCAGCGAGTCTCGGGCATCTGCTTTCCAACGAGGTGCGCATCGCGCTGCGCACCGGCTTCGGCGGCTCGCCGGCACGCGCGTTGATGGGCCTGGCGCTGGTGGCTGCAGGGCCGGTGATCGGCGGCTGGATGGCGGCGAAGGCGCTTGCCGATGCGCCCGACTGGCCGGAGCCGGCGATCATGGCGCTGCTGGTGGCAGGGCATGCCGCACTGCTGCCGCTGATGGTGTCGCTGGCCTCGGTGCAGGTGCTGCGCTCCTTCCGCGAGCGTGGGGACCTCGACCTGCTGCTGACTGCACCGCTGCCGCCCTCCCGCGTGTTTCTCGCCAAGGCGCTGGCGGCGTGCTGGATGGTGGCGATGCCGTTCCTGGCGCTGCTCGGGCCGTTCCTGATCTTCTCGATGGGCTTCGGCCATTGGCGTTGGGGCGGTACGCTGCTGGTGCTGCTCACCAGTGCCGGCGTTGCCACCGGCCTTGGCTTCATTGTGGTGGCAGCCCTCATCGAATGGCTGGGGGCGCGCCGCGCGCGGCTGGCGGTGCATCTGGGCAGTGCCGCACTCGGCCTCGGCATCTTCATCGGCACGCAGATGAGCGGGTTGGCGGGCGGGGCACTCGCCGGCCGGGCGGCGATGTTCGCGCGGCTGGCCGAGTCGGCGCCGCCGCCGCCGTTCGACTGGGGGGCGCGGGCGATGATGGGCGAGCCGGTGCCGCTGCTGGCCTTCTCGGGCGCCGCCGGCCTGTCGCTGCTGCTGGCGATGGGGCCGGGCGCGCAGCGGCTGGCGGTGAAGGAGAGCGAAGTTGCAGAGCCCGGCCCGCCGGTGCCGATGCCGGGCTTCTACCGCGCTGCGCCCTCTCTCGTCATCAAGGAGCTTCGGCTGCTGTGGCGGGATCCGGAGACGCTGGCGCAGGTGCTGCTGCGCTTTGTCTATCTGGTGCCGCTGCTCTGGCTGGCCACGCGGGATGGCGCCGAGCCCGATGCCATCGCCCGCCAGCTGCTCGCGGGCGGCGTGGCGCTGGCGGTGATGGCAGCGTCGAGCCTCGCCTGGATCACGGTCTGCGGCGAGGAGGCGCGCGAGCTGGTGGAGGCGGCGCCCGTGCCGGGCTGGCAGCTGAACGGCGCCAAGCTGGCGGTGGCGTGCGGGCTGCCGGTGCTGGCGCTGGTGCCGCTGGCGATCTGGCTTGTCACGCTGGCGCCGCTCGCCGGCGCGCTGCTGCTGCCACTGGCGGCGGTGGCCGGGATGGGCATGGCGATGGTGCAGGCTTGGCACGGACCACGGATGCCGCGCACCGCGTTTCGCAAGCGACCGGGCGCCATGCTGCTGATCGGCATCGTGGAGATCGGGCTTGCCGGCTGCTGGGCAGCGCTGGCGAGCCTGATCGTGGGTGGCTCGCCTTGGGCGCTGCTGCTGGCTGCGGTCATCGCCACGGTGATCCTTGTGGCGCGGGCATTGCGGACCGGGGCTCGGCGCGCGGTCTGAGAGGGCTTCCGGCGGCCGGGACCTCGGGCCCCGGACCGCGTCAGTCCGCCAGCGTGTGCACCAGGTCGTCGATGTAATCGCGGCCCTTCATCAGCACATTGATCCGCATGCGCTCGTTGAGGCCGTGGACGCCATTGCCATCGGGATCGATGAACATGTAGGGGGATGCCATAGGTGGGGATGTTTGCCAGCGCCAGATAAGGGGCATCGGTGCCGCCGGTGGACATGGTGATCGTGACCGGCACGCCGGGGAAGTGCTTTGCCGCCACCTTGCGGATCGGGTCCATCACCGCCGGGTTGAGCGGCGGGCTGACGGCGATCGGGCGGATGGGCGCGGTCATCGTCACCTTCACCGCCGGGTTGCCGATGATAGACACCAGATCGGCCATCACGCTTTCGGACGTGATGCCGGGGAAGATGCGGCAATTGACGTTCGCCGTGGCGCGCTGCGGCAGCGCGTTGTTGGCATGGCCGGCGCTGATGAGGGTACTCACACACGATGTGCGCGTCGTCGAGTTCATCAGCGGATCGCGGGTGATGAGATCGTTGGCGGCCTTGTTCTCGGGGTCTGCCATCAGCGTGCGGATGGCATCGGCCACCGGCGCGGGGGCGATGCCGGCGAGCGTGGTGAAATAGGCGCGGGTGGTGTCGTTGAACTGCGTCGGGAAGCGGTGGGTGTTGATCTTGACCAGCGCCATCGACAGATCGGTGATGGCATTGTCGGCACGCGGCACGCTCGAATGGCCACCGGGGTTGGTCGCCTCCACCTGATAGTTCTGCACGGTCTTTTCGCCGACCTGCACCGCCATGCCCTGCGGCTTGCCCGCCGCATCGAGCCGGCCGCCGCCGCCTTCGTTGAGGGCAAACTCGGCCGCAATCAGCTCGGGCTTGTTGCGCGCCAGCCATTCGGCGCCGTTGAAGGCATAGGTCGTCTCCTCGCCGCAGGTCAGCGCCAGTTTGAGGGTGCGCTTCGGCGTCTTGCCGGCTGCCTTGTAGCGGATCAGCGCGTCGGTAAAGATCGCCACCTGCGGCTTGTCGTCGACCGTGCCGCGGCCATAATAATAGCCGCCTTCATCGATCATCTTGAACGGATCCCGCGTCCAGTCCTCGCGCTTGGCCTCGACCACATCGAGATGCGCCAGCAGCAGGATGGGCTTGGCCTTGCTGTCCCGGCCCTGCAGGATGGCAACAAGACCGCCCTCCTTGGGGTTTTCCGGCGTGGCGAACATGGTGATGTCGGCATCCGCAAAGCCCGCCGCCTTCAGCCGCACCGCGATCTTCTGCGCGGCATCGGTGCAGCCACCGACCGAAAGTGCGGTGTTGGTCTCGATCATCTCGCGATACAGCTCGCGAAACGCCACCTGGTCGGGCCGCAGCTCTTGCGCGGCGGCAGGCGCTGCCAATGCTGCCACGGTGGCGAGTGCGATGATCTTGTTCATGTGTTTCCCCTTGTGCGGCCTCTTATGGAAGCCGGACGGGGGCGATGGCAAGAGGGCCTCCGGGGGGGGGGGGGGGGGGGGGGGGGGGGGGGGGGGGGGGGGGGGGGGGGGGGGGGGGGGGGGGGGGGGGGGGGG
>JBBSPR010000013.1:0-23272 GCA_038258615.1 Sphingomonadales bacterium | reverse complement strand
GGCTGGCAGCTGGCGAGCGAGGGTGGCGCGCTCGGCCTGCTCGGAGCGCTGGCGGGCACTTCGCTCGGGCTGGTCATGGCGCAGGTGCTGATCCAGGTCATCAACCCGCAGAGCTTCCACTGGACGATGCAGACGCGGCTGCCCTGGGGGCTGCTCGCCGGGCTGGTGACCGCACTTGTGGTGGCCGCTGCCGGCACGGCGGTGCTCGCCGGGCGGCGAGCGCTTTCGGGCGAGGCTGTGCTGGCAGTGAGGGACGATTGGTGATGCGGCTGTTCATCCTGCTGGCGCTGCTCCTCGGCGCGCCGGTGGCGGCACAGGATTTCGCGCCGGTGCGGCCGGGGCGGGTGATGGCCTTCCCCGCCGATCATGGCGCGCACCCCGATTTCCGCACCGAATGGTGGTATGCGACCGGCTGGCTCACCACCGCCAGCGGCGAGAAGCTCGGCTTTCAGGTGACGTTCTTCCGCTCGCGGGTGGGCGATGCCGGCGGCAACCCGAGCAAATTCGCGCTGAAGCAGGTGCTGTTTGCCCATGCCGCCCTGTCGGACCCCAAGCTAGGGCGGCTGCAGCACGCCCAGCGCATCGCCCGCGCCGGCTTCGGGCTGGCGGAGGCGAAGACGGGCGACATGGCGCTGGTGCTCGATGACTGGTCCCTGCGGCGGGGTGCCGATGGCGTGATGCGCACGCAGGTAAAAGGTGATGGCTTCGCGCTCGATCTGGCGCTGGCGCCGACCCAGCCGGTGCTGCTGCAAGGCCGCGCCGGCTACAGCCAGAAAGGCCCCGACCCCGCCGAGGCGAGCCATTATTACACCATGCCGCAGCTCAAGGTGTCGGGCCGCATCGTCCGCGCCGGCAAGGCGGAAGCCGTTACCGGCACGGCCTGGCTCGACCGCGAATGGTCCTCGACCCTGCTCAACCCGGAGGCGACCGGCTGGGACTGGCTCGGCCTCAACATGGACGATGGCGGGGCGCTCACGCTGTTCCGCGTTCGCCGCAAGGACGGCACAGCACTCTGGGCCGGCGGCTCGTATCGCTCGGCCAAGGGCGAGCTGACCGTGCTCGCACCCGCCGATGTGCGCTTCGTGGCGGCGCGGCGCTGGAAGAGCCCGCGCACCGGGGCCACCTACCCCGTCGCCCCGGTGGTCGAGGTGCGGCTGCCCGGCGGCGTTCGGCGCGTGCCCGTCACACCGTTGATGGACGATCAGGAGCTCGACAGCCGCAGCGGCGGCGGCCCGGTCTATTGGGAGGGCGCCGTCACCGTGCCCGGCGGCCGCGGCTATCTGGAGATGACAGGCTATCTCACCCCGCTCAAGATGTGAGTGCGCTGGCGCAGATCCGTGGCTAGGGTGGCCCCATGATCGGGGAAAGCAACAGGCGACATCTGCTGGCGGCGGGGCTGGCGCTGCTGGCCACGCCTGCGCGCGCGCAATCGGTGGTGCCGCGCAGCTGGTTCGATGCGCCGCGGCCCGATGCCGGCTGGGCGGAAGCGGTCGTGGTGGTCCGCTCGCTGGAACGCACCGCCGGCTGGCTGGCGGAAGTTGCCGGCTGGGCGCCGCGCGGGCCTGAGCAGGCTACCCCTGCTTCGGTCCTCCGGCTCTGGCAGCTTCCTGCTGCGGCCAGCGGCCGCGAGCTGCTGCTCGGCAACCCCGGCGACGAGAGCGGCTTCGTGCGGCTGGTGCAGCTTGAAAACGCCGGCCCGCAGGTGGAAATCCGCTCGAGTGCGATGACCTGGGACACCGGCGGCGTCTTCAGCCTGATGACTCGCGCGCGCGATCTCGATGCCGCCTTTGCGCGCCATCAGGCGATGGGGTTTTCGGCCTTCAACGACCCGACCGACTTCGATTTCGGCGGCGTGATCCTGCGCAACATCGTACTGCGCGGGCCGGATGGGGTGAACATCGCCATCTATGAGCGCAAGAAGCCGCTGCTCGTCGGCTGGGAGACGATCTCGAAGCTTTCAGCACCCTTCAACGCGATGCAGATGGTGCGCGACGTGAGGGCAGCGCGGCGCTTCTACGAAACGCTGTTCGGCTATGCCCCGGTGGCGGCCGGCAGCTTCATCGACCCGGCCGAGAGCCCGAACAATTTCGCGCTGCCGCAGAACATCGCCACCGAGCGCCCTCGCGACTATGCGATCATGGCGGTGAGCGGCAGCGAAGTCGGCCGTGTCGAGCCGATGCACTTCAAGGGCCTCTCCGGCCGCGACCTTTCGGCCCGTGCGGTCTTCCCCAATCTCGGCGTGGCGGCGCTGCGCATGCCCACCACGCGCATGGCACTCACCCTAGGCCGGGCGCGCGGGATGGGGCTGACGCCGAGCCCGGTGGTGGAGGCCGAGCTTGCCCCCTGGGGCCGGGTGCGGCTGGCGCAGTTGCGCAGCCCCGACGGCGTGATCATCGAGCTGATGGAGCGGATGGGGGCACAATGAGAGTTACCGAAGGGGTCGAGGCGCCGCTGCTGCGCGAGGCCGCCCCGCGCGGGCTGTGCACCGATTGCGGGGTGTCGCGCATGGCCAATCCCAGCGCCTGCGGCACCGCCTGCCAGTTCATCAAGCCCGACTATGCCGCTGCCGAAACCCGCGTCCATGGCCGCGCGCGCGATCCGGACACCAACCCCGACGAGCTGTTCTTCGGCCCGTTCAAGGCGATGCTCCGCGCAAAGCTGAAGACGCCGCTCGAAGGCGCGCAATGGACCGGCATCACCTCGCGGCTGGCGCAGAAGCTGCTCGAAACGGGTGCAGTCGATGCTGTGCTCACCATGGCGCCCGATCCCGAAGACCGGTGGAAGCCGATGCCGGTGATCGTCACAAAAGCGGAAGGCATGGCGGCCGTGCGCGGCATGCGGATGGGCTATGCGCCGCTGCTCGCCCTGCTCGAACCCGCCGCCGCCCAGGGCCACAAGCGCATCGCCGTCATCGGCATCCCCTGCCAGGTGCATGCGCTGCGCGCCATCGAAGCCTCGCTCGGTTTCGAGCGCATCTATGTCATTGGCACGCCCTGCTCGGACAATACGACCACCGCCAATTTCCACGAATTCCTCGCCCTGCTCTCCGACAAGCCCGAGACGATCAGCTATCTCGAGTTCCGTGCGGACTACAAAGTCGAGCTGCGCTTCGACGATGGGCGCCACAAGCTGGTGCCCTTCCTCATGCTGCCGCTCTCCAACCTGCGGTCGGACTTCTGGCCGCTCACCTGCCGCACCTGCGTCGATTATACCAACGCACTCGCCGACATCACCGTGGGCTACATGGGCGGCGAAGGCGAGCAATGGCTGCTGGTCCGCAACGACCGCGGCGCCGAGCTGCTGGCCCTGCTCGGCGACGAGGTGGAAACCTCGGCCCCCGGCTCCAAAGGCAACCGTGCCGGGCCGGTGAAGGGCTTCATGGCCAACACCATCCTCGCCGCCGGCGGCCTGCCGCTGCGCCGCATGCCGAACTGGCTCCGCCCCATCGTCGGCCGCATCATGCCGCTCGTCGGCCCCAAGGGCACCGAATTCGGGCGCGCCCGGGTGGAGATGAAAGCCATCGAAACCGTGCTCTTCCTGCGCCGCATGCGGCCGGGGATGATGAAGAACATGATCCCGCCGCACGTCTGGCGCCTCGCCGGGCGCTATGGCCTCACGCCGGAAAAGGGCGAGACGCGCGAATAGGGCTTTTCACGCCGGCCTCGCCTCACGGCGCCACGTCCTTCCCCTGCCAGTCGAACAGCCGGCCGCTCTGTGCCGGCGTCAGCGTATCGATCACCGCCAGCAGATGCGCTGCCGATTCGTCCGGCGTGATGAGCATTGTGGCGCTCCGCTGGAAGGGTCGTGAAAGCGCGGTGTCCACCGTGCCGGGGTGCAGCGCGCACACCACCGCCTCGGGCCAGCGCCGCGCATGTTCGATGGCGATGGTACGGATGAGCTGGTTGAGTGCTGCCTTGGCGGCGCGGTAGCCGTGCCAGCCACCCAGCCGGTTGTCGGAAATCGAGCCGACCCGGGCGCTGAGGGCAGCGAACACTGTTTTTCCGGCGCGCGGCATCAGTGGCAGAAACGCCTGTGCGACCAGCGCCGGGCCGATGGCGTTGACGGCAAAGCTGTGGGCAAGGGCTGCCGCGTCGAGATCCTTCAGCGCGCGCTCGGGCGAAATGCCCTGGCCCTGCAGCAGGCCAGTGGCGCAAATGACCAGATCGGGCGGGTTGGCGAGGCTGGTGGCCGCGGCGGCGATGCTCGCCGGATCGGTCAGATCGAGCGCGGCGCGGGTGAAGCGGGAGACCGAAGCCACCGCCGGATCGGCTTCGAGCCGTATCGCAAGGGCTGCACCGATGCCGCCGCCGGCGCCGATGATGACGGCATGGATGGGGTTGGGAAAGCTGGTGAGCATCGCCGCCTTATAGGCGGTGCAGGGTCGGGAGCGAGACGGCGCTTTGGCGCGGGATCAATCCTTCTCCATCGTGCATTGCAGCGGATGCTGGTGCTCGCGGGCGAAGTCGATCACTTGGTTCACCTTGGTCTCGGCGACTTCATAGGTGAAGATCCCGCAAACGCCGACGCCGCGCTGATGGACATGCAGCATCACCCGCGTCGCATCCTCGACGCTCATCCGGAAGAAGCGCTGCAGGCAATGCACCACGAATTCCATCGGCGTATAGTCGTCGTTGAGCATCAGCACCTTGTAGAGGCTGGGCTTTTGCGTCTTCGGCTTGGTGCGGGTGGCGACACCCACTCCGGTGCCCCGTCCACCACCATCGTTTCCAGCACCATCGTCGTTGCTGTCGTCGCTGCCTGTCATGGCTGCGCTGCCAAACTCACTCATCATCGGTCCTGATCGCAGCTTCGGCCGGGGGCTGGCCAATCAACACCTATATACGGTCTGCGGCGCGCAACGAAAAGGGGTGGCCGCATGGCTGCGACCACCCCTCCTTCTGGTGGGTCCGAGCTTACTTGCTGGCGATCAGGGTCTTCACCTTGTCGGCGCTGATCGCCATGCGGTTCTGAACCGGCTCGAAGATGTCGCCCGAGATCTTCATCATCATCTCGGTCATCTTCGAGAATTCGGCAACAACGCCGTCGAACTGGCTCTTGGCGAACTCCGACTGCAGCTGCATCAGCTCGTTCGGGGTCTTGGCCGAGGCCATCGACTTGGCGGCAGCGGTCATTTCCTCGAAGCTCTTGCGCGACGATTCGGTGACATGCGCTGCAACCTGTTCCATGCCGGTCGTGGCGGCGCGCGCCGATGCGATCACGGCTTCCACATTGCCGCGTGCCATGTCGGCCATCTCGTCCATCGTCTTCATGCTGGCTTCGATGGCTTCCTTGGACTTGGCGGTCATCTGCTCCATGGCGGCCTTGCTGCTTTCGAGAGCAGCTTCGGCGCTGGTGTTCATCTGGGCAACGGTGTTCTTGACGGTATCCTGGGTCGTTTCAAAAGCGGTGGCCATGGTCAATTCCTTCGGATTGGTGGGTATGAGCTGAAGCACCGGCCGCGGACGGTCGGGTGCTTCGACAGTGGACGTGGTCAGCTTGGGGGCAGCCGGTCTTTCCGCCTTGGGAGCGGAGGCCGGATTGGGCTTGGTCGCAACCGGGCCCGGCATCGCCGAGGCCTGCTTTGCAACCAGCTTGGGCGCTGCCGGCGTTGCGGCAGCCTTTGCAGGGGCCGGCGCTGCAGCGGCTTTCGCCACCACAGCCTCGGCCACCGGCGCTTCGACCTTGCTGGCCTCAACCGGCTGCGCCTTGACCGACTTCAGCACAGCGGCATTCTTCACGGCCGCTGTCTTGCGGCGCGAATTGGTCGCTGGCTTCTGCGTCTTGACGCTCACTGATTTCTTCCCATGCAGGTCCGTTGTGCGATGCAACATAGTGACCTCGGAAGCCGATTTCAAGAAAATTCATGTTGCACTGCAACAAAAGCAGCGGGGAGTATGAAATCAGATACTTGTGATCAGTGGCCAGTCACCACCGTGGCAATGCCTGCCTCGGTCAGCGCTGATTCGAGCTCGCCCCGCAGCCTGTCCAGCGCTGCCTGGTCGCGGGCTTCCACACGCCCCACCAGTGCATCCTGGGTGTTGGAAGCCCGCAGCAACCACCAGCCGTCGTCGCGGATCACCCGCGCGCCATCGGTTTCTACCACCGTCGCACCCTCGGCGCGCAGCCGATCGAGCACTTCTTCCACCACCGCGAACTTGCGCTCTTCGGATGCTTGGAAGCGCAGCTCGGGCGTGTTGACCATCACCGGCATCGCCGATTTCAAATTGGTCAGCGAGCCGCCCAGCTCGGCCACCGCACCGATCAACCGGAGCGCCGCATAGATCCCGTCATCGAAGCCATACCATCTGTGGCCGAAGAAGATGTGGCCGCTCATCTCGCCCGCCAGCGGGCTGCCGACCTCCTTCATCTTCGCCTTGATCAGGCTGTGCCCGGTCTTCCACATCAGCGGCTCGCCGCCGAGCTCGGCCACACGGTCGAACAGCGCCTGGCTCGCCTTCACATCGGCGATGATGGTGCTGCCGGGGAGTGCGGCCAGCACCGGCTGCGCCAGGATCGCCAGCAGCTGGTCCCCCCACACGACCCGGCCATGGCCATCGATCGCACCCAGCCGGTCGGCATCGCCGTCGAACGCCAGCCCGAAGTCGCAGCCCTTTTCCGCGACCACGCGCTTCAGGTCGGCAAGGTTCTTCTCTTCGGTGGGGTCGGGGTGGTGGTTGGGAAAGCTGCCGTCCACCTCGGCGAACAGCACATGGTGCGTGCCGGGCAGCCGCTCGACGAGCGCCTCCACCACCGGCCCGGCAACGCCGTTGCCGCAATCCCAGGCGATGGTGAACGGCGGCGGCGGTGCATTCGGTGCCTCGAAATCCGCGAGCAGCCGGTCGACATAGCGGTCCATCATCGGATCGTCGCGTGTGGTGCCTGCGCCATCCGCCCAGTCACCGGCTGCCGCCATTGCGCCCAGCGCGCGAATATCGTCCCCGAAGAACGGCCGGCTGGCGAGCATCATCTTGAAGCCGTTCCAGTCAGGCGGGTTGTGGCTGCCCGTCACCATGATGCCGCCGTCGCAAGCCAGGTCATACACGCTGAAATACAGCATCGGCGTCGGCCCCATGCCCACGCGCACGGCCTCGATGCCGGCCGCGTTCAGCCCCTCGACAAGCGCTGCTTCGAGCATCGGCGAGGTGGTGCGGCCATCACGACCCACCGCCACCCTGGCGCCGCCGGCGCGCGCGATGAGCGTCCCGAAGCTGCGGCCGATGGCGCGAGCATCGTCGGCGCCCAGCGTCGAGCCGATGATGCCGCGGATGTCATACTCGCGAAGGGCGGTCGGATGAAACTGATGAGTCATGGTGCACCTGCGACATGTGAAGGTTTTTACTGGCCCGCGCGCCGCTTGCTGGCAAGCAGCAGATCCCGCGCTGCGGTAAGCCGGCGGGTTTCGAGCGATGTGCCGCCATGGTCCGGATGCGCCGCCTGCAACCGCAACCGGAACGCCGTCTCGATCGTGGCCTGATCGGCAGAGTCGGCAACCCCCAGCAGCCGCCGCGCAGCGGTCTCGGCGCGGGACATCCGCTTCGCCTCGCGCGGCCACAGCCACCAGAGCGCAAACGCCGCGAGCAGAAACGCCAGCGCCATTATTCGGGCAGCCGCGCCGGGTCCCAGCCCGGCAGGTTCAGCGCCGCGAGCAGCGCACGCAGCTCGGCGCGGGCACCCACATGGCTGATGCTGAAATCGTCGAGCGCGCCCTTGTCGAGCAGTGTGAGCCCGCGCGGAAAGAATTCACGGTAGATCACCCGCTCGGAAAGCCCCGGAAGCTGCCGAAAGCCGATCCGCTTCGAAAGCTGGTCGAGTGCGGCCCCCATCCGCTTGCGATTGCGCGCCTCCAGCGTCGACAGGCGGTTGCGCAGCACCACCCAGTCGATGCTGCCGCCGTCAAACCGCGCCCGCGCCTGCCGCTGCTCGAACACCAGCGCTGCGTAAAAGCCGGGTTTCTTCACCGCAAAGGTCTCGGGATCCACCTCGCCGATCAGATCGAAATCGATGAAGCTGTCGTTGATCGGGGTGATGATCGTGTCCGCCCGCGCCAGCGCCGCCCGTGCCAGCGCCGAATCGCGGCCCGGCGTGTCGATGATGAGGAAATCGATCGCCGCCGCCTGCTCCAGCCGCATCGCCAGCTCCGCCTCCGCGCCTTCGCCATCGGCAATGGTGATGTGATCGGGCGTCCCCAGCGTCAGCCCGCGCCTGGCGGCAAAGGCGGCACGGTTCTCCAGATAGCGCGCCGTGGTCCGCTGCCGGGAATCGAGGTCGAGCATTGCCACCCGAAACCCCGCCAGTGTCAGCGCCACGCCGATATGCACCGCCGTGGTGGACTTGCCGGTGCCGCCCTTTTCGTTGCCCAGTGCGATGATGTGGAGCGGCATCAATATTCCTGAAGGGTTGCGTGGCCTCGCGCTTTCGCACAGAGGCGCTTGCCTTAACAAGTGAGGTCGCATGAAGAGCATGAGCCTGGTGGAGAGAAACATGCAGGTGGTGCGAACGCCAGCGGCACTGACAGTCGCGGTCGAGGCGGTTCGGCGCTCCGGCCGCAGCGTGGCGTTCGTGCCCACCATGGGCGCGCTCCATGCCGGCCATCTGGCACTGCTCGCCGAGGGCCTCAAGCACGCCGATGTCGTCATCGCATCGATCTTCGTCAATCCGCGCCAGTTCGGCCCCGGCGAGGATCTGGCGCGCTACCCGCGCGACGAAGCCGGCGATGCCGCCAAGCTCGCCGCCGCCGGCTGCGCCATGCTCTATGCCCCCGATGTCACCGCCATGTATCCGGCCGGCTTCGCCAGCTTCGTCCGCGTCGGCGGTCTCCCCGATGTGCTGTGCGGTGCGGTGCGCCCCGGCCATTTCGATGGCGTCGCCACCGTCGTCACCAAATTGCTCGCCGCCGCCCGCGCCGATTATGCGGTGTTCGGCGAAAAGGACTGGCAGCAGCTCGCCATCGTCAAGCGCATGGCCGCCGATCTCGATCTCGGCACCGTCATCATCGGCGCCCCCATCGTCCGCGATGGCGATGGCCTCGCCCTCTCCTCACGCAACCTCTACCTCGCCCCCGAGGACCGCGCCCGCGCGCTGGCCATCCCCGGCGCCCTCACTCGCGCCCGCAAGCGATTGCTTGAAGGCGCCGCCGTCGCCGAAGTGCTTGCCGAAGGCGCGCTCACCCTCGCCACCGCCGGCTTTGCACGCGTCGATTACTTCGAGTTGGTCGATAGCGAGACGCTGGCCACGCTCAACACCGTGGCCCCCGGCGCCCGGCTGATGGCGGCCGGTGTCGTTGGCACCACCCGGCTTATCGACAATCTGGGCGTTTGACGCTCAGAACGGCCTGAAGCCGAACGGCGAGCCGCCTAACGCCCCATAGCCCAGCCCATTCAGCCCATAGGGATTGCGGCCCACTGCGAACGGCGAGCCGCCGCGCGTCAGCGGAAAGCTGCCATCGGCGTATTGGTTCGGATGCAGGCCGAAACCGTTATAACGCCCGGTGCTGAAGCTGAACTGCGCCATGCCATTCTCGCCGAGCGGCACCGCGGTGCTGCCATAGATCGCGCGGGTGCCGCCGGTGCCCACCATCATGCCCACTTCGCCGCGGACGCGCTTGTCGGTGCTGCCGGGCGCCCGGCCATCGACGATCGGCAGCCGCGTGTTGCTCTCCGGCTGGCGACCGGCAGCCTCGATCGCCGCTGCCTTGTCGGCCTCGCTCAGCCGGTACACCTGCTCCTGCGCCAGCACAGGCGTGGCGAGCAAGGCGAGGAGGGGTAGAAGGCGCTTCATGCCATCATGCCTGCAAGGCGCCCGATGACCCGCGCCTGAACGGCGTTGCCATGTCGAGCGCCTCGATATCGGCCGCCACCATCGCGGCCTCGCGCGCCACGAAATCGGCGATGGCACTGCGGAATGCCGGGTTGGGGATGTAATGCGCCGAAATGGTCGCCACCGGCCGATAGCCGCGCGCCAGCTTGTGCGCGCCCTGCGCCCCGGCCTCGACGCGCGGCCGCCGGTTGGCGATCGCCCATTCGATCGCCTGATAATAGCAAAGCTCGAAGTGCAGGCACGGCACGTCCTCGGTCGAGCCCCAGTAGCGGCCGTAAAGGCAATCATCGCCGATGAAGTTGAGCGCGCCGGCAATCGGCCGCCCGGCGCGGCAGGCGAGCATCAGCAGGATCCGGTCCCCCATGCTGGCGCCGATCTCGCTGAAGAAGCTGCGGGTGAGATAGGGCCGGCCCCATTTGCGGGCGCCCGTGTCCTGGTAGAAGATCCAGAAGGCATCCCAATGCGCTTCGGTGATCTCGGCGCCCGTCAGGTGCACGATCTCCAGCCCCTCCACCGCGCGCGCCCGCTCCTTGCGGATGTTCTTGCGCTTGGCGGACGACAGCGCACGCAGGAAATCCTCGAAATCGCCATAGCCGTCGTTGAACCAGTGGAACTGCTCGCTCGATCGCATCAGCCAGCCGGCGGCGGCAAAGCGCGCCTGGTCCTCGGGCGTCAGGAAGGTCGCATGCACCGAGGAGAGGTCGTTGGCGCGCGCCAGCCCCTCGGCCGCCGCGATCAGCGCCTCGGCGGCTTCCGGCGTGCGCGCCAGCAATCGCGGCCCGGTGGCCGGCGTGAAGGGCACCGCGCATTGCAGCTTCGGGTAATAGCGCCCACCGGCCCGCTCGAGCGCATCGGCCCAATTATGGTCGAAGACATATTCGCCCTGGCTGTGGGATTTGGCATAAGCCGGCATCAGCCCCTGCAGCGCGCCGTCCGGCGTTTCCACGGCGACATGCGCCGGTTGCCACCCCGTGCGCGCGGTGGCCGAGCGCGACGTCTCCAGCGCCAGCATGAAGGCGTGGAGGGTGAACGGATTGCCGGTGCCGGCGCACGCGTTCCAGTCGGCCGCCGGCACCTCGGCGGCCGACTGCAGGATGCGCGGGATCAGCCGGCTCAGGCGCTGATCTCGACGATGGCGTCGATCTCCACCGCCACGCCGCGCGGCAGTGCCGCCACGCCCACCGCCGCGCGCGCATGGCGGCCGGCATCGCCGAAGACCTTGACCATCAGGTCGGAAGCGCCGTTGGCCACTTCGGGCTGGTCGGTGAAGCCCGGCGCCGACGAAACGAACACGTTCAGCTTGACGATCCGGCGCACCATCGCAAGGTCGCCGAGTGCAGCCTTCATCTGCGCCATCAGGCCGATGGCACAACGCTCCGCGGCCGCCACGCCGGCGGCCACATCGAGACCATCGCCGAGCCGCCCCTTCAACAGGCTGCCATCGGCGGCATAGGGAATCTGGCCGGCGATGTGGAGCTGCCAGCCGGAGATGACGAAGGGCACATAATTGGCCGCAGGTGCTGCTGCGACGGGCAGGGTGAAGCCGAGCGCCAACAGGCGGGATTCGGGGGTATCAGTCATGCAGCGGCTCCGATCTTGGCGGTGATGTGCGATTCGATATGCGGCAGCGCATCGGCCCAATCATCGATGCGGGCATGCGCATCGGGGGCAGGGGGGATGAGATGGCGCAGGTCATGCTCGGCCACCATGTGCAGCCGGTGCACCTCGGGCGCGAGCTTCGCCGCCGAACTGTGGTTCGGCGGCAGATCGTCGATGAACACCGCGGCGCTCGGCTGGAACTCCTCGAGCAGCGCCCTGATCGCCGGCCCCTTGGCCCCCTGGTTGCTCATCACCCGGAAGGGCATGCCGAGCTGCCGCAGCACGCTGGTACGCGTATCGGCATGGATGTCGGCAATGTTGGTGAGCACCACCACATCGCAATAGTCGGCCAGCCGCGCCAGCGATTCGACCGCTCCCGGCACCGCGCGCTGCTGCGGCATGTGCGTGGTGAAGAATCCCTGCAGCAGTGGCGGAAAATCAGCCACCGGCAGCACATTGCCGGCAGCATCGCGGATGTTGCCGGCCAGCGCGAAGGTTTCGAGCGTCAGCGTCAGCCGGTGCTCCACCAGCAGATAATCGGTGAACGGCCGGGCGAATTCCACCAGCACACCGTCGCAATCGGAAATGATGAGCGGCCGAGGCACAGACGCAGCCATCATCGCGCCAGCGTCTCGCCAGCGCCTGCAAGTGCCGCCGCCGGCACGCCGAGCGCCTCGGCAGCGGCGACGAGATCGCTCTCGCGCGCGGCCAGAAAGCCGATCACTTCGGCCAGCAGCGCCGGCTCGCCGGCCCGCGCCCGCAGCGCCGCCGGATCCAGGCCGGTCAGCGCCAGAAACCTCGGTCCCATGTCGGGATCGCCGATCACATGCGCCAGCGCTTGCAGGCCGATCACATCTGCGGGTGGCACGGCGGCGGATGGCGTTCTGAGCATGACGCGACCCTAGGGACCAGCGCCCGGCTTGCCAAGCACGGCGACCGAGCGCCGCAGCGCGCCAGTCTGCCAGCGACAATATGGAATTTTTGTTTACCATTTATTCATGCAATACTTGGTGTTGAAACAGACCAAGTTATGGTAGTTGGGTTCAACATTGGATGCGGCGTGAAAGGGTCCACACGCAGCCGTCGCTGGTCAGGGGTCAACAGGCGCGGTAATGGTCATGCAAATCGGGTTCGTCGGCGCGATCGACATTGGCACGGCTTTGTTGCCACTATTGCCTCCGGAAACATCCATGGTGATGTTGACTGTGGAAGATGCCACTGCACGTGCGGCGGCAGGCACCTTGCAACTTCTCGTCGTTGCCCCGGATGGCCCCTGGTGGCGATCGATGGAAGCGGGGCTGCAGCCGCTGCAATCGATCGCCGAGGCCAATCCCTTCCCGGTGTTCGCGCTGGTGCCGCGCACCGATCCCCAGGCCCTGGTGGAGGCCTTTGACATGTATTGCGCCGATTGCGCCTGGCTGCCGGTCGATCCGATGGAAGTGCGCGCAAGGCTCGCCGCCCTCGTCCGCCGCCGCCGGGTGGCGCTTACCCGCGCCGCCGAGGTGCGCAAGGCCTGGCGCGTTGCCACGCGCGATGCCGTCACCGGGTTGTTCAACCGTCACCATCTGGAAAGAGTGCTGCCAAAGGCGATCCAGACGGCTCATCGCGAGGGCCGCGTCGTGTCGGTGCTGATGAGCGACATCGACGGGCTGAAGCGGTTCAACGATGTGCGTGGCCATCTGGCCGGCGATGCGGCGCTGCGCCGTGTTGCCGAAGCGATCGAGGACAATCTGCGACCCGCCGACACCGTTGCCCGCTACGGCGGGGACGAGATGGCGGTGATCATGCCCGATGCCGATGGCGCTGTCGCCGCTGCCATCGCCTCCCGGCTGGTCGTGGCGGTGGCGTCGCTGGGCCTGGGCTGCGATGGCCCGGAGGCGGAGCGCGCACCGCTCACCCTCAGCATCGGCGTCTCCACCCTGCGCGGGCCCGGCTGCGAGGCCGACAGCCTGCTCGCCCGTGCCGATGAGGCGCTGTACGAAGCCAAGCGCCAAGGCCGCAACCGCGCCAACGCTGCCGCCTGAAACCCCCCCCGCACTGAAACCCTCACGCAAGACACGACAAAGCGGCCGGCGCAGGCTGCGCCGACCGCTTGAACTTGCGGCGCCGCGCGCCTTACTTGATCTTGGCTTCCTTGAAGTCCACGTGCTTGCGGACAACCGGATCATATTTGCGGAACAGCAGCTTTTCGGTCTGCGTGCGCGGGTTCTTCTTGGTCACATAATAATAGCCGGTCTCGGCAGTCGAGACGAGCTTGATCTTGATGGTTGTCGGCTTGGCCATGAGAACGCTTCCGGGCAAAACTGTGAGAGCATCCCCGGCAAGCCGGGCGCTGCGAAGCGCGGGCTATGGGCAAGTGGCGCCGCAAAGTCAAGGCTGCCGCCACCACCGCACATGATTTGGCAACCGGCGGCATGCTGGGCTATTGAGGCCCCGATGACGATTTTCATGTTGCAGGATCGCGCCGTGCTGCGAGTGCAGGGCGCCGACGCCGAGGCCTTTCTGCAGGGCCTGCTTACCAACGATGTGGCACTGCTGGCTGCCAGCCAGCCGCTCTACGCCGGGTTGCTCGCGCCGCAGGGCAAGCTGCTGTTCGCGGTGCTGCTGTTTGCCGGCGACGATGGCGCTATGCTCATCGATGTTGCCGCCAGCCAGGCCGAGGGCCTGCTGAAACGCCTCGCGATGTACAAGCTGCGCAAGGCTGTGGACATCACCGCTGCCCCCGATCTGGCGGTGTTCGCCACCATCGGCTCGATGGTACCGGGCCACACCGCCGATCCGCGCAACCCGGCGCTGGGCAGCCGCTGGATCGCTGCCGCCGACGCTATGGACACCGCCGCCAGTTCTGCCGATTCGCAAGCCGAATGGCACAGCCACCGCGTTCGGCTCGGCATCGCCGAAGCCGCCGAGCTGGGCTCGGACGAACTGCTCTGGCTGGAAACCGGCGCCGATCTGCTGAACGGCGTCAGCTTCGACAAGGGCTGCTATGTCGGGCAGGAGAACACCGCGCGCATGCACCACCGGGACAAGGTGCGCCGCCGCATCGTGCCCATCGAGATCACCGGCGGATGCGGTGACGGCAGCCTGCGCGACGAGGCCGGCCGCGCCGTCGGCACGCTGCGCGGCACCCCGCAGGGCAATCTGGCCCTCGCCCATCTGCGCATCGAGGCGACCGAGGCCCCGATCCTGCTCGATGACGCCGCGGTCTCCGTGCTCCGGCCCGATTGGCTGCAGCCGGCCTTTGCGGGAGCAGCCTGATGGCGGTTGAAGACGCGGCCGAGGAGCCGCTGGAAATGGGTACCGCCATCAAGTCGCTGCCCGAGCAGGTCGAAGCCGTCACCCTCGATACGCTGCGCTGGCTGCAAACCGACAGTCGCGATGCGATCATCATGACCGGCGTCGCGGTCGCGCTCTATTTCATCTTCGTCGGCGTCCGCTGGGGCGCGGCGCGCATTCTCGGCGGCACTGGCGACATCACCACCTGGAAGGGCTTTGCCGCGCGGATCGTCTGCCGCACCAATTCGGTCTTCATGGGGTCGCTTGCCGCCTATATCGTCGCCCATATCGTGGCGCCGCCCGGCGCACTGCGCGCCGCCATCGATTTCGTGTTTGTCGTCGCCTTCGCCATCCAGGGCGCACTCTGGCTTCGCGAGATCGTCCTCACCATGGTCGAGCGGCGCGCCGAAGCCAGCACCGATCCCGCCGATTTCCTCAGCGCCATGGGCGTCATCCGCGTGCTGGTCAACGCCGCCGTCTGGATCCTCGCGGTCATCCTTGTCCTCGACAATCTGGGCGTCAACGTCACCGCACTCGTGGCCGGCCTCGGCGTCGGCGGTATCGCCATCGCGCTCGCCGCCCAGGGCATCTTCTCGGATCTGTTCGCCGCCCTCGCCATCCTGCTCGATCGCCCGTTCCGCGTCGGCGATGCCATTCAGTTCGGGCCCAACATCGGCACCGTCGAGGCCATCGGCATGAAGACCGTCCGCATCCGCCTGCTCTCGGGCGAGCAGATGGTGGTGGGCAACACCCAGCTTCTCGAGCAGCAGGTCAGCAACTTCAAGCGAATCGAGATCCGCCGCGTCGTGCTGCCGTTTGGCGTCATCTACCAGACGAAGCCCGACATGCTGATGGCGCTCCCCGATCATGTGAAGGCGATGATCGAGCCGATCGACAACGCCCGGTTCGATCGCTGCGTCTTCACCGGCTTCGGCGACTCGTCGATCGATTTCGAGCTGGTTTTCTACGTCGACACGCCCGAGCTTACCGACATGCTCGCCGCGCGCCACGCCATCGGCGTCGGCCTCGTCCGCATGTTCGCCGAGCTTGGCGTCGAATTCGCCTATCCGACCCAGATGAGCTTCACCGCACTCCCCGATGGCACCGTCATCGATCCGCGCGAGCGCGTCACGCTGGAGAAGCAGGAGTAGGGCGAAATGTCCGATCGTCTGAAGATCATGCTCCAGCACATGCTGCCCAAGCAGCAGCTGACCCGGCTCGCCGGGCGTGTGGCGGGCGGACAGCATGGGACGATGACAACCGCGCTGATCGGCTGGTTCGTGCGGCGCTACGGCGTCGACATGCGCGAGGCCGAAAATGCCGAGATCGGCAGCTACGCCAGCTTCAACCAGTTCTTCACGCGGCCGCTCAAGCCGGGGGCACGGCCGCTGGCGGATGCGGATTTCGTCTGCCCCGTCGATGGGGCGATCAGCCAGTTCGGCGCCATCGACGATCATCACATGGTGCAGGCGAAAGGCCATCGCTTCACCACGACCGCGCTGGTCGGGGGCGACACGGCGCTGGCGGCGCCCTTCCGCCACGGCAGCTTTGCCAACCTTTATCTGTCACCGCGTGATTACCACCGGCTGCACATGCCGTGCGACGGCCGGCTGCTGCGGATGATCCACGTGCCGGGCGCGCTGTTCTCGGTCAATCCGGTGACAGCGCGCGGCGTGCCGGGGCTGTTCGCGCGCAACGAGCGGGTGGTGTGCGTGTTCGAATCGCCCGTGCATGGTCGCTTCGTCATGGTGCTTGTCGGCGCCACCATCGTCGGCAGCATGGCGACGGTCTGGCATGGTGTCGTCAACGAGGCGCGCACCGGCAAGGTGGTGGAATGGCACTATGAGGACCGCGAGATCATCCTGCGCCAGGGCGAGGAGATGGGGCGCTTCCTGCTCGGCTCGACGATCGTGATGCTGTTCCCGCCGGAGAGCATCGTCTTCAATCCGGAATGGGCGCCGGAACGGCCGGTGCGGCTCGGCGAAGCGATGGGCAACCGGCCCATGGCCAGCAGGCAGGACCCGACCTAGCCCTTGGGCACCGCATTGCCGCGCGCCGCAGCCGGAATGCTGTCGTACAGCGTCGCCGGCGTCAGCCCCATCCGGGCGCGGGCATCCTCGAGCGGCAGCGGCAGCAGCGCCCGGTAATCATGCCCCGCAAACCACGCCGCCTGCCGGCCACGCCGAAACCCTTCCCAGATCGCGCGCGCATAGGGATAACGCTCGGGCGCCTGCCGACTTTTCAGCGCAGCACCCACCGCGATGAACGCCCAGCCGAGCGACCGCGTCTGCGCATAGGAAAATGCCACCAGCGACGCCTCACCCAGCGAATCGGTGCCATAGCCGGTCAGCACATGCCAAAGGTCATGCGCATCGCGCGTGCGGCGGCCAAACCACGTCACCGGATGCGCCATGTCCATCATCACCCGGCTTGAAACTTCCACCAGTCCCTCGGGCGTGATGCTCGCGGCGGAAGTGAAGCGCGCATAGGCAGCACCCAGGCTGTTCTCCGGCAGCGTCGCCAGCCAGGCGCGGTCCGACAGGATCGGCGCCAGCTCGGCACGCTCATAGGCAATCCGGCCGCCCTCGGCGGTGCCGAGCAGCCGCAGATAGCCATTTCGCGTGCTCGCCCCGTTGAGCGCGCGCATGATCTCGAACACCTCGCCGGTATCATCCTTGTCGGCGAGCAGCTTGCGGAGTGCGGCCAGCGCCGTGCCCCATTCGCGCTTCGGGATCGGCAGCGCCTGCGGCTGCGAAGCTGGAATAAAAGGGGTCTGGGCGGTCATGCGGAGTTTCTATCCGCATTCCCGGCTGCGGTAAATGGAGCGCCGCTCAGTTTACGTCAGTTTCGCGGCAGGTTGGCGCTGGACACGCTGGGATCGATGACCTGGGCGTGGTTCGGCCCTCGCAGAGGACCGACGAAGCTCGACGCACATCCCGGCGTCCGCGTGCATTCGTAGCTGGTGATTGGACCGTTACCGGTCATCCCGCCATCCGTCGCACAGCCGCCAAGGGCAATTGCAAACCCGACAAACACCAAACGCATCATGGGCCACACCATCCGATCAAGCGCTCACGCATCTTCTTCCAGGCTCAGCAGCGAAGCATTCCCGCCGGCACTTGTCGTGTCAATGGTCACCGTTCGCTCGGTGCAGAAGCGCAGCAGATAGTGCGGCCCGCCGGCCTTGAAGCCCGTCCCCGAGCGCGCCTCGCCGCCGAACGGCTGGGTGCCCACAACCGCGCCGATGATGCTGCGGTTGACATAGAGATTGCCCACCTGCGCCAGAGCCTGAACCTTTTCCGATGCCCCCGCAATCCGGCTGTGCAGCCCCATCGTCAGCCCATAGCCCAGCGCATTCACTGCATGCACCGTCTCGGCCAATGTCCCGGCCTCCCAGGTCGCCACATGCAGCAACGGTCCGAACCATTCCTCGCGCAGGTCGCCGATCCGATCGATCCCGATCATGGTCGGCGCCACATAGTCGCCGTCAGGTGCGGCGATGCTGTGCAGCCAGCGCCCCTGCACCGATTGCCGATAGGCCTCCAGCTTCGCCTGCGCAGCGGCATCGATCACCGGCGGCACATCGGTCATCGGGTTACCCGCCGGCCCCACCACCAGCGCATCCATCGCCCCCCGAATCATGGTGATGACCCGATCTGCGACGTCGCGCTGCACCAGAAGCAGCCGCAGCGCCGAGCAGCGCTGCCCCGCAGACTGGAACGCCGAGGCGATCACATCGCTCGCCACCTGCTCGGGCAGTGCCGTTGAATCGACGATCATCGCATTGATGCCGCCGGTTTCGGCGATGAAAGGAATCAGCGGCCGCGCATCGTCATCGAGCAGCGCCCGTGCAATCGCCCGCGCCGTGGCGGTGCTGCCGGTGAAGGCCACGCCCTGCACGCGGCCGTCGCGCACCAGCGCATCGCCCTCGGCGCCGCCGCCGGGACTCAGCTGCAGCACATCGGCCGGGATCCCCGCCGCATGCGCCAGCGCCACCGCATGCGCCGCAATCCGCGGCGTCTGCGGTGCCGGCTTGGCGAGCACCGGATTGCCCGTCACCAGGGCTGCCGCGCACTGGCCGAGGAAGATCGCCAGCGGAAAATTCCACGGTGCGATCGTCGCGAACGGCCCGCGCGGCGCCAGCATCAGGCAGTTGCTCTCGCCCGTCGGCCCCGGCAGCGGCATCGGCTGCATCAGGTGCCGCGCCTGCGCTGCATAATAACGACAGAAGTCGATCGCCTCGCGCACTTCCGCCACCGCATCCGGCAGCGTCTTGCGCGCCTCCTGCACGAGCAGCCCGATGAGGGCAGGGGTGTCGGCCTCGAGCGCATCGCCGAGCGCCTCTACCCGAGCCGCACGGTCCTCCAGCGGCGTCGCCGCCCAGCCCGGTGCCGCCGCTTCGGCGCGCGCCACGGCGGCCGCAACATCCACCGCCGCCGGCGCTGCCGGCAGCACCAGCGCCGCCGCCGCCGCAGCCAGCGCGTCCAGCGTCGGCGCATCGGCCAAGTCGATGCCGGGGCTGTTCGGCCGGCCACCGGTCGCCGCCTCATGCGCATACATCGCCGAGGGCTTGGGGATGGCGGGGTGCGGAAGCCCGCCCGAGCGCGCCACCCGCGCCGCCGGGTCGGCAAGCAGTTCCTCCTCAGGCGTGTCGTCATCGGCAATCTGGTGCACGAAGCTGGTGTTGGCGCCGTTTTCGAGCAGGCGCCGCACCAGATAGGCGAGCAGGTCGCGGTGGCCACCCACCGGCGCATAGATGCGGCAATGATGCCCCTGGTTCTGCACCAGATCCTCGTAAAGCCCTTCGCCCATGCCGTGGAGCCGCTGGAACTCGAAGTTGCGGCTCTCCCCCGCCCATTCGAGCACCGTCGCCACCGTCAGCGCATTGTGCGTGGCGAAGGCCGGGTAGATGTGCGGCGCCACCAGCATCGCCCGCGCGCACGCCAGCCAGCTCACATCGGTGGCGGGCTTGCGCGTGAACAGCGGATAATCGGCAAGCCCCAGCGCCTGGGTGCGCTTGATCTCGCTGTCCCAATAGGCGCCCTTCACCAGCCGCACCGCAATGCACCGCCCGGTGCCAGCACCCAGCGCCTCAGCCCAGTCGATGACGGCGGGCGCGCGCTTGCCATAGGCCTGCACCGCCATGCCCAGCCCGTCCCAGCCCTTGAGGCCGGGGTGCGCCGCCACGGCACCGATGATGTCGAGGCTCATGTCGAGCCGCTCGGATTCCTCGGCATCGATGGTAAGGCCGATGCCCGCCGAGGCCGCCGCCTGCGCCAGCGTCATCGCCAGTTCGGTGAGGGTGGGCACGGCGGCACTGGCATGCGCCGTCTCGTAGCGCGGGTGCAGGGCGGAGAGCTTCACCGAGATCGAGTGCCGTCCGGAAATATCGTCGTTCCTGCCGCCGCCTCCACGCCGGCCGGCGCGCTTGCGGCCGATCGCCTCGATGGCACCCCAATAGGCATCGAAATAGCCCATCGCATCGGGAAAGGTGTGCGCCGCTTCGCCGAGCATGTCGAAGCTGGCGGTAAAACCCTTCTGCTTGTCTGCAAAGCCCAGCGCCTCGTCGATGGTGCGCCCCATCACGAACACTTCGCCCATCAGCCGCATGGCCGCGCCCACCGCCTGGCGAATGAACGGCTCGCCGGTGCGGCTGAGCAGCCGCTTGAGCACGCCGGCCTGCGGGTCGGCGAGCATCGCCTTGCCCATCACCAGCCCCCAGGTGGCGGAATTGACGAGCAGCGAATCACTGTCCCCCAGCTTCGCCTTCCAGTCGGCCTGCCCCAGCTTGTCGCGGATCAGCAGGTCGGCGGTCACCGGGTCGGGCACCCGCAGAAACGCCTCGGCAAGGCTCAGCAGCGCCGTGCCCTCGTCGGAGCCGAGCTGGTAATGCTGGAGGAAGCGGTTGACCCAGCCGCTGCTCGCCGCCGCCTTGAGCCCGGCGATCAAGGGTCGGGCGCGCGCCACCACCGAGTGCCGCTGCTCCTCCCCCAGCAGTGCGGCGGGCAGCAGGGCGGCCAGCACCTCGGGCTCGGGCGCACGGTGGAGGGCGCGCATATGGGCGCGGGCTTCAATCATTGTCGGAGATGTCATGATGCCGCCCTAGCGGTTTTGTGGAGGCTGCAACAGGTGCTGCGCCACAGATTGACGCAAGCGTGAAGCCGGGCCTAGGGTCGTCCCAAGAAACAGCCTTGGGGACTTGTATGACACGGCCGGCAGTGAGCCTTGAAGACTATCAGGCAATGGTCGGCACCGAGGTCGGCATGTCCGATTGGGTGCTGGTCGACCAGGCGCGCATCGACCAGTTTGCCGAAGTTACCGGCGATCACCAGTTCATCCATGTGAACCCCGAACTGGCGGCGCAAACGCCGTTCGGCACCACCATCGCCCATGGCTTCCTCACCCTCTCGCTCTGCTCCAGTTTCGCCTATCAGGCACTGCCTTCGGTCAAGGGCGTCAAGATGGGCGTCAACTATGGCCTCAACAAACTGCGCTTCATGGCGCCGGTGAAGAGCGGCAAGCGCATTCGTGGGCGTTTCACGCTCGCCGATGTGACCCAGCGCCCCGATGGCGCCTGGCAATCGACCCTCGCCGTCTCGGTCGAGATCGAGGGCGAGAGCAAGCCTGCACTCGCCGCCGAATGGGTGAGCCTGCAATATCTTTGAACAACGGTTTTCGGGAGACAGACCATGCGGGAAGCAGTGATTGTATCGACGGCGCGCACGCCGATCGGCAAGGCCTATCGGGGTGCCTTCAACGCCACGCCGTCGCCCACGCTGGCGGGCCATGCCATCGCCCATGCCGTCAAGCGCGCCGGCATCGAGGGTGCCGAAGTCGATGATGTGGTGATGGGCGCAGCCCTTCAGCAGGGCGTGCAGGGCGGCAACATCGCCCGCACCGCACTCCTGCGCGCCGGGCTGCCGGTCACCGTCTCGGGCCAGTCGATCGACCGCCAATGCTCGTCGGGGGTGATGTCGATCGCCACCGCCGCCAAGCAGATCATCGTCGATGGCATGCAGATCACCATTGGTGCGGGCGTCGATTCGATCTCGATGGTGCAGACTGCCGAAATGCGTGTCGGCGCCGATCCCGAACTCGTGAAGATGCACCCCAGCATCTACATGCCTATGCTGCAGACCGCCGAAGTCGTGGCGAAGCGCTACAACATCAGCCGTGACCGGATGGACGAATATGGCTTCCAGTCACAGCAGCGCACCGCCGCCGCCCAGGCCGCCGGCAAGTTCGATGACGAGATCGTGCCGATGACCAGCCGCATGGCGATGGTCAACAAGGAGACCAAGGAGGTCACCTATCACGAAGTCACCCTCGCCAAGGACGAAGGCAACCGCGCCGAAACCACGCTCGAAAGCCTGAAAGGCCTGAAGACCGTCATCGAAGGCGGCACCATCACCGCTGGCAACGCCAGCCAGCTTTCGGACGGCGCTTCGGCGAGCGTGCTGATGGAAGCCGGCGAAGCCAGCCGCCGCGGCCTCACCCCGCTCGGCGCCTATCGCGGCATGGCCGTGGCCGGCCTCGAGCCCGATGAAATGGGCATCGGCCCCATCTATGCCGTGCCGAAGCTGCTCAAGGCCAATGGCCTGACGATGGACGATATCGGCCTTTGGGAGTTGAACGAAGCCTTTGCCGTGCAGGTCATCCACTGCGCCGATGTGCTCGGCATCGATCCCGAAAAACTCAACGTCAACGGCGGCGCCATCTCGATCGGCCACCCCTATGGCATGACCGGGGCGCGCTGCACCGGCCATGCGCTCATCGAAGGCAAGCGTCGTGGTGCCAAATATGTCGTTGTCACCATGTGCGTCGGCGGCGGCATGGGTGCCGCAGGGCTCTTCGAAGTCTATTGAGCCTGCAGCGGCTGGAGGCCAGCCCTCCAGCCGCCCCACACGATCAGGACATGGCTGCCCTTTCAGTGCCGTGAGTGGCTTTTTGTTCGCAGATGCGTCATAGGCCCGCGATGAACATTGAAAACCTACCCGCATTGCTGGCCGAGGCCATCAAGGCAAAGGGCTATGAAACTTTGACCCCCGTGCAGGCATCGGTCGTCGCCCCCGAGGCCGAAGGCCGGGATCTGCTCGTCTCCGCGCAGACCGGCTCGGGCAAGACCGTCGCCTTCGGCCTCGCCATGGCGCCGCAGATGCTCGGCGAAGATGGCCGCACCGCCCGCCCCGGCGCGCCCCTGGCGCTCGCCATCGCCCCCACCCGCGAACTCGCACTTCAGGTCAGCAAGGAACTGGCGTGGCTCTATGCCAAGACCGGTGCGCGCATTGCCACCTGTGTCGGCGGCATGGATGCCAGCAAGGAGCGGCGCTCGCTCGCCGCCGGCGCGCACATCGTCGTCGGCACGCCCGGCCGGCTCCGCGATCATCTCGAGCGCGGCGCGCTGCAATTGGGCAGCCTCAAGGTCGCGATTCTCGACGAGGCCGACGAGATGCTCGACATGGGGGTCCGCGAGGATCTCGAGGAAATCCTCGACGCCACCGCTGCCGACCGCCGCACCTTCAGGTTCTCGGCCACCCTCCCCAAGCCGATCGTGGCGCTGGCGAAACGCTACCAGAAGGAT
>JBBSPR010000012.1:0-24201 GCA_038258615.1 Sphingomonadales bacterium | reverse complement strand
CCAACGCCGCCGCCGGCGGCTGGGGCCGCAGGCCCAAGACCCCGTTGATGGCCCGTCGCATTCCCTGGCGCGTCGGTATATTGCAGCGGCTGATTGAGGGGGACGGGGGCCTGCGGCCCCAGCCCCCGGAGGCCCGTCTTATCGCCGGAGGCCCTCCTTACCGCCGGAGGCCCTACTTCCCCCCGCCGCCGGCGCGGATCTGCTCCCTGACCTTGGAAATAACCACCGAGCCTTCACCCACGGCCGAGGCCACGCGCTTCACCGAGCCGGCGCGCACATCGCCCACGGCGAAGATGCCGGGGCAGGAGGTGGCATAGGGGGAGGGGTTCTGGCCGGATGCGCTGCCGGTCAGCACGAAGCCATTGGCATCGAGGTCGACCAGCCCGGCCAGCCAGCCGGTGTTGGGGGCGGCACCGACCATGACGAACAGCGCCTGCGAGGCGATCTCCTCTGTGGTGCCGCGGCTGCTGTCGGTGAGGGTCAGGCTTTCCAGCCGGCTGTCGCCGTGCAGCGCCGTCACCGCGCTGTTATAGTGGATGGTGATCGCCGGATCGGCTTCGAGGCGGCTCAGCAGATAGTCGGACATGCTGGCCGCGAGCGACGGCCCGCGCACCACCACATGCACGCACGAGGCCGCACGGCTGAGGTACATCGCCGCTTGGCCCGCACTGTTGCCGCCGCCGATGATCACCGCCTGTGTGCCCCGGCAGCGCCGCGACTCGATTTCGGTGGCAGCGTAATAGACGCCCATGCCTTCGAACTCTTCCAGCCGGTCGATCGGCAGCCGCCGATACTGGACGCCCGTCGCCACGACCACCGCACAGGCCGAGACTTTCTGGCCGTTGTCGAAGGTGGCGCAGAAGCTGCCGTCCTGCATCGCCTCCAGCGATGCCACCCGGTGCGGCATCGAAAAGCGCGTGCCGAACTTCATCGCCTGGATTTCGCCGCGCCACACCAGATCGGCACCCGAAATTCCGGTCGGGAAGCCCATGTAATTCTCGATCCGGCTCGAAGTGCCCGCCTGCCCGCCGATGGCGATATCCTCGACCACAAGTGCCCGCAGACCTTCCGCCCCGGCATAGACTCCGGCCGCGACCCCCGCCGGCCCGCCGCCGACGATCAGCACATCGACGCGTTCCTGCACGTCGAAATCGAGGTTCATGCCGAGCAGCCGCGCCACCGCATGGGGGGAGGGGTCCACCACCACCATGTCGCGCCCGAAGATCACCGCCGGCGCATGCGCATCGATGTTGCATGAAACCGCCGTGGCATGGGCCTCCGGGCTGCCGGGCTCGAGGCTGCGATAGGGAATGCGGTTGCGGCTGGCGAACGCCGCGACCCCTGCCACCGCCGGGCTGATGTCCTCGCCGATCAGCCGCAGGCTGCCGTCCCCGGCCTCCACCTGCCGCCGCCGGCGCGCGGCAAACACCCCGATGATGATGTCGGACATTTCCGGAATCTGCGCCATCAGCGTCAGCATCGCCGTCCGCTCGACCTCGATCACCCGGCAATCGACCGCGGCGCGCATCGGCAGCGTCCAGGCGCCGCCGCTCAGGAATGCGATCTCGCCCATATATTGCCCCGGCCCCAGCGTGCTCGGCAGCGCCCGCTCGCCGGTGAAGGCATCGACGACCTCGATCTCGCCCTCTTCGAGATAGACAAAGCGATCCATCGCCTCGCCCTGCCGCGCGATCACCGTGCCCTGTGGGTAGAGCCGGCTCTGTCCGACGCCGCGCAGCGCCTCGATATGGGAAGCTGCCAGCGGTGTCCGCTGCATCTGGCGAAGGTCGAAGCCGATGGTCTCCATGGCCGCGATTTATGCCTCCGACTCGCGTCCATTGCTAGCCGCGAGCCGGGGGTAGCCTCAAGAAACTGCCGTGAGTTCCAGGCGTGCACGCTTGCGCATTGCGCCGCCGACAAATCCAAAGCCGAGGATCAGCATCGCCCAGCTTGCGGGTTCGGGAACAGCCGCGGGCGGACCCGCCGAAACCGTGCCGGAGAAAGTGACTTCCGACAACATGGTCCAGCCAGTGTTGCGCAGGAGCGTTGCGGATAGCGCATCGACTGCAAGCCCCCCGATATTGTAGCTGTACCGCCCCACGATATCGTTGGTGGTGATCGTCGGCAGCGCATCGATTGTGATGCCCGCGTGGGAGAGTTGCACGCCTTGCGGCAGGGTCACGGCACCTGAGCCGCGTGCATCGTCGAAGTAAAAGTCAATCGTGTTGATCATGGTGCCCGGGGCGAAACGGAAAACGATCACGGGGTTTACATTGAACCAGCCCACCCATGGCCCGGGCGTCACGTTCCAGTGAGCACCAGCGATGACGCCATCGGTCAGGTCACCGGTGCCGCCCGATAGAAATCCCCCTGTATTGGTGCCGTTGTAGCTGTCATCCTGATAATTGAAGGTGCCATTATCAGGTGAGCGCATCTCATAGGACGTCGGTAACACGATCGTCGCCGCGCAAGGCGCAGCCAGCAGACCCGCCGCAATCGCGAGCACATAACGCATCATCACTCTCCAAACCCCATTGCGTGTCCCGACGCGACGCCAGTAAAGCGCCCATCGCCCGGCTCGTCAACCCTTTGGAAACCGGTCAGGCGCCGAGCTTGCGCGCCTGTGCCAGCGCCAGTTCGGCCAGCGATTCCACGCCCTCGGCCATCTTTTTCGCATGCGCCGAAGTGGCGGTGCCGCGCACCACCCTGCCGCGGATGCCGTGTACGATGCCGGCCAGCCGGAACAGATTATAGGCCACATAGAAATCGAGATTGTCGATGCCGCCCCGCCCGGTGCGCGCGCAATAGGCCGCCACATATTCGGCTTCGGTCGGCACGCCGAGCGCCTCCAGATCGCGCCCCAGCAGTCCGGTCGTCGTTTCGGGCGGCATCCGGTAGATCATCAGATGATAGGCAAAATCGGCGAGCGGATGCCCCAGCGTCGAAAGCTCCCAGTCGAGCACAGCGAGCACCTTGGGCTCGGTCTTGTGGAAGATCATGTTGTCACAGCGATAATCGCCGTGCACCACACTCACCTCTTCGCCGGGCGGGATGTTGGCCGGCAGCCATTCGACCAGCCGGTCCATCGCCGCCACGCGCCCGGCGTCGGCGTCTTCCACATATTGCCGGCTCCAGCGGCCGATCTGCCGGCTGAAGTAATTGCCCGGCTTGCCATAGTCGGCGAGCCCGGCCTTCTCGACATCGATCATGTGCAGCTGGGCCAGCGTCGCGTTCATCGCGTCGAAATAGGCAGCGCGCTCGGCGCGGGAAATGTCGGGAAAGCTGGTGTCCCAGAAGATGCGCCCGTCGACACAGTCCATCACATAGAACCAGGTGCCGATCACGCTCTCGTCGGTGCAAAGCCCGAACGTCCGTGCCACCGGAAAGCCCTGCGCATGGAGTGCCGTGATCACCCGATATTCGCGGTCCACGGCATGCGCCGACGCCAGCAGCTGCCCCGGAGGCTTGCGGCGCAGCACATAATTCTGTCCCGGAGTCAGCAGCTTGTAGGTGGGGTTGGACTGGCCACCCTTGAACTGCTCGACCGTCAGCGGTCCGGCAAAGCCCTCGACGTTCGACGCCATCCAGCCTTGGAGCCGGACGAGGTCGATCTCCTGCCCGGCGCGCACCGCGGAGGTGCCGGAAAATTGTGCCTGGCGGTCAACGGTTTCAGTCATTCCCGAACTCTAGGTCCAACTGCCGGCGCTGTCGCCTATGCTATTTGCCGATATCGGTGCGGAAGAAGCCGCCCGGCCAATCGATCTTCGCCACCGCTGCATAGGCGCGCTCGCGCGCCGTATTGGCATCGCCGCCCTTGGCGCTCACCGCCAGCACCCGGCCGCCAGTTGCGATCAGCGTGCCATCCTCGTCCCGCCGCGTGCCGGCATGGAACACCACGGCGCCGGTCGCCTCTGCGGCCTCCACACCCTTGATCGGCGTGCCGGTGCGCGGCGCCTCGGGATAGCCCTTGCTCGCCATCACCACAGTCACCGCCGTATCAGCCGACCAGCGCGCCGGCACCTCGGCCAGCCGCCCTTGCGCACACGCCAGCAGCAGTTCGCCCAGATCGCAATCAAGCCGCAGCATCATCGCCTGCGTCTCAGGGTCCCCGAAGCGGACGTTGTATTCGATCAGCATCGGCCCGTCGCGAGTGAGCATCAGACCGGCATAGAGCATCCCCTCGAACGGCGTGCCCGCCTCGCGCATCGCTGTCAGCGTCGGCTCGACGATCGCCTTCACCGCCCGGTCGCGCAAGCCATCGGGCAGGTCGGGGGCAGGGGTGATCGCCCCCATCCCGCCGGTGTTGCCGCCCTCATCGCCATCGAACGCCCGCTTGTGATCGCGCGCCGTGGCCCAAACCTGCATCGATTTGCCATCGGAAAGCACGAACAGGCTCGCCTCGATGCCCTCCATGAACTGCTCGACAACCACCGGCCCCTGGATGAGCGCAAGTGCTGCCAGCCCCTCCTCGTTCGAATCGGCAACGGTCACGCCCTTGCCCATCGCCAGCCCATCGGCCTTCACGACCACCGGAAGCGGATGCACCGCCACATAATGATGCGCCTCGGTCGCCGACGCGAACCGCCGATACGCCGCGGTGGGAATACCCGCCCGCGTGCAAAGATCCTTGGTGAAGCCCTTCGATCCTTCCAGCCGCGCCGCCGCCTGGCTCGGCCCCACCACGGGAATCCCGGCGGCGCGCAGCGCATCGGAAACCCCGTGCACCAGCGGCCCCTCAGGGCCGATCACCACCAGCCCGAAGCCGCCCTCACGCGCAAACGCCACCACATCGGCCGGCTCCTCGATCGCCAGCTCCTCGGCGCGCTCGGCCACCTGCGCGATGCCGGCATTGCCCGGCGCGCATACCAGCCGCCGCACGCGCGCACTTTGCTTCAGCTTCCAGCACAGCGCATGTTCGCGCCCGCCACTGCCCAACACCAGAACATCAAGATCACCAGCCATGCCCGACCCTACCGCGCGGCGCTGCAACACGAAAGGGTGCAAAGCCCCCGCCCCGGCACGCCCGGGCCTTTTTCTTGCGCGCAAACTCCCCTATTCAGACGCGGATGGAGAACACCCCGGAATATTCGGTCAGCGAGCGTGCCGGCGCCCTCAAGCGCACCGTCGAGACGACCTTCGGCCTCGTCCGCGTGCGCGGCGAGCTCTCGGGCTTCAAGCGCGTCGGCTCCGGCCATTGCTACGGCGCCCTCAAGGATGCCGATGCGCTCGTCGATCTCGTCATGTTCCGCGGGGCCGCCGCCACGCTGAGTTTTCGCCCCGAAGACGGGCTGGAAGTCATCGTCACCGGCAAGCTCACCACCTACCCCGGCCGCTCCAAATACCAGATCATCGTCGATCGCATGGCCCCCGCCGGCGTCGGCGCGCTGCTCGCGCAGATCGAGGCGCGCCGCGTCAAGCTGGCGGCCGAAGAGCTTTTCGATCCGGCGCGCAAGCGCCCGCTCCCGCACATCCCCCAGGTCATCGGCATCATCACCTCGCCCACCGGTGCGGTCATCCGCGATATCCTCCACCGCCTCGCCGATCGCTTCCCCCGCCACGTCCTCGTCTGGCCCGTCGCCGTGCAGGGCGAAGCCGCCGCGTCCCAGGTCGCCGCCGCCATCCGCGGCTTCAACGCGCTGCCTGCAAGCGGCTCCATCCCCCGCCCCGATCTCATCATCGTCGCCCGCGGCGGCGGCTCGATCGAAGATCTTGGCGCCTTCAACGAAGAGATCGTCGTCCGCGCCGCAGCCGCCAGCGCCATCCCGCTCATCAGCGCCGTCGGCCACGAAACCGACACCACCCTCATCGATTACGCCTCCGATTGGCGCGCCCCCACCCCCACCGCCGCCGCCGAGCGCGCCGTCCCCGTCCGCGCCGATCTCGTGGCGCAAGTCGCCACCCTCGCCGCCCGGCTGGAGCAGGCGATGGCACGCGGCCTCACCCAGCGCCGCGAGCGCGCCACTGCCGTCGCCGCGCGCCTTCCCGGCCCCCGCCGCCTCGTAGAGCTGCCCGCCCAGCGCGTGGACGATCTCGCCGGCCGCCTGCCGCGCGGCCTCGCCATCGCCCGCGGCCGCGCCGCCGCCCGCCTCGCCACCAGTGCCGGCGCGCTCCGTCCCGCCCTGCTCGCCAGCCGCACCCATCGCAGCGCCGACGCGCTCGCCCGCACCAATCTCCGTCCCCGCCTGCTCACCACCCGCGCCGAAACCGCCAGCCAGCGTCTCGCCGCCGCCGGCCGCCTCCTCGTCTCGCTCGGCCCCGATTCGGTCCTCTCGCGCGGCTATGCCCTCGTCCTCGACAGCAAGGGCCAACTCATCGGCCGGGCTGCCGCCGCGCGCAGCCAGCCCGCCCTCACGCTCCGCTTCGCCGACGGTGATCTCCCCGTCCAGCCCGCCTCATCCCAACCCCCCTCCGCACAACCCAGGCTCCTGTAGATGCTCTTCTCCTCCGGCCGCCTCGCCAAACTCAAATATCTCTCCGGCTCCTACGAGGTCGTCACCCGCGGCGATCATGTCGTCTGTGCCGTCACCGGCCAGCCCATCCCGCTCGATCGGCTGCGCTACTGGAGCTCCGAGCTGCAGGAGGCGTATCTCAACGCCGACATCGCCTCCAACCGCTACGCCGCCGTCCGCGCCGAGGGGAAGCTGTGAGCCGCACCCTGTTCGCGCTCAACCCCGGACTCGATCGCCCCGCCATCGCCGCCGCCCTCAAGGCCCACGGCCGCGTGCAGATCCGCCAGTTCCTCCACCCCGATGCCGCCGAATCGATCCACGAGGTCCTCTCCCGCGGTACCGACTGGGGCCTCGCCTGGGCCGCCACAAACGAACACGACAACAATGGGGGCGCCCATATCCGCGGTCCCGAGCTCCGTGCCATGTCCCCGGAGGCCCGCGCCCGCTTCGGCCTCGAAGCCGGCCAGTCCGCGTCGAAAGGCGATTTCGGCTTCCTCTATGCGCAATACCCCATGGTCGAGGCCTATGTGCAGGGCTGGAGCCCCGGCCACCCGCTCGATCTGCTCCTCGAGCATCTCAACGCCGAACCCATGCTCGGCTTCGCCCGCGACGTCTCGGGCATCGCCGAAATCGTCAAGGCCGATGCCCAGGCCACCCTCTATGCCCCCGGCCATTTCCTCACCGTCCATGATGATACCGTCGTCGAGGAGGGCCGCCGCCTCGCCTATGTCCTCAGCCTCGCCAAGGACTGGCGTCCCGATTGGGGCGGCCACCTCAACTTCATCGATGATGATGGGGACACCATCGAAGGCTTCATCCCCCGCTTCAACGCGCTCAACCTGTTCACCGTCCCGATGCGCCACAATGTCGGCGCCGTCCCCCCCTTCGCCCCCGTCGGCCGCTTCAGCATCACCGGCTGGTTCCGGGACAAGTGACCGAGCTCGCCTTCGATCCGGCGCTCGATGTCGAGGCCGCCGCGCGCACTTATGCTGCCACCGGCCATGTCCGCCTGCGCCCGGTGCTGACGCAAGCCGCGGCAGAAGCCCTGCACCTCGAAGCCCGTGGCCGCACCGACTGGAAACAGGTTCTCAACAGCGGTGAAAAGGTCTTCGAGCTCGATCGCCCCACCCGCGCCGCCATGACACCCGAGCAGATCACGGCACTCGACACCGCCGTCACCCGCGAAGGCTTCCAGTATCGCTACGAAACCCTGCGCCTCCCCGATGGCAATTTGCGGGCACCCAAAACCGAAAGCCTGCTCGCCCGCCTGCCGCACTGGCTGAGCGCCCCGCCCCAGCGCGCCATCCTGCAAGCCATCACCGGCCATGCCGACATCGCCTTCGCCGATGGCCAGGCCACCGCCTATTCGCCAGGCGATTTCCTCACCGGCCATGATGACGCCGTGCCGGCCAAGCACCGCCGCGCAGCATATGTCCTCGGCCTCACCCCCGTCTGGCGCGTCGAATGGGGAGGCCTGCTGCTGTTCCACGATGCCGATGGCGTTCCCGGAAACCTCAAAGGTGTGTCACCAGAATACAACAGTCTAGATCTGTTCGCCGTGCCGCAACTCCACAGCGTCAGCCAGGTAAACGCCGCAGCCGCCTATCGTCGCTACGCCGTGACGGGATGGCTACGCGCCGCTAGTTGACCCGCCGCACCCGCACCGCCGTCTGCCCCTCGACATTGGCGAAAAAGCTTCCCGCCGCCGCCTTGCGGATGGCGATTGTCATCCCCGGCTTCGGATCGCGCACCATCTGCCGCGCCTCGGTCTGTACCCAGCGGCTGCCGTCCTCCAGCGTGAAGCGCCAGTTGCGATCAGGTCCCTTGCGCGCATCGACGATCTTCGTTTCGATCGCGTCCACCTGCACCTTCTCATCGTCATCGCGGCCGAACAGGCTGATGCTCGGCAGCGTCAGCCCGAACACGCCGCGCCGTGCCGCCTTCACCTCCTCGCGGTCCGCCACCACCACGTCCCGCTCGCGCACCGCCACATCGAAGGCGGCTGCCTCGCGGTCGAAGCACTCCAGCCGCGCCGCACCATCGGCAATCGCCCGGCACTCGAGCAGGCTGCGGATGGCACGCGGCGCATCGGCACTGCTGCTGGCCTGCCCGGCCTGCAGCGGCGCTGCCCCCATCAAGCCCATCATTCCGATCGTCCAAAGCCCGCGCAGGCTCATCTGTTGACGCATGAATCGGTCCTTCCACAACAGTCTTGCCACGCCAATACACTGTGGCATTTCGGTTACAACTCCGATTCAAAGCCACGCTGCGCCCTTTCAGTTGCTTTACAGCAGCCATGGCTTTCCTGCATTCGGCATTCACGCTGGAGAAAGGTGGCTGTCAGGGCCGCTGCAGATCCGGGGGTAACCTTTGTCAGGCGAGTAACTTCGCCTCACCAGATTGGGGAACAATAGTGATCAGGTCCAACATCCTCGCGCAGACCGGCCGGGCATCGCTCGCGCTGGCGCTCATCGTCTCCGCCGCTCCGGCCTTCTCGCAGGTCACGACCGCCGCTGGTGCAGTCGCTGAAGAAGAAGCCATCGTCGTCACCGGTTCGCGCATCGCGCGTCGTGATCTCGAAACGGCCGCCCCCTTCACTGTCGTCGGCCAGGAAGAGTTCAAGCTCACCGGCTCGATCAACGTCGAGAACGTCATCAACGCCCTGCCGCAGGTCGTTCCCGGCACCACCGCCTTCTCCAACAACCCCGGCGGCGGTGTCGCCACCCTCGATCTTCGCGGCCTCGGCACCACCCGCACCGCCGTGCTCGTCAACGGCCGCCGCTGGATGTTCTTCAGCCCGGCACAGGTTGTCGATCTCAACACCATCCCGCAGTTCCTCATCGAATCGGTTGATACCATCACCGGTGGTGCTTCGGCCGTTTACGGTTCGGACGCGATCTCGGGTGTCGTCAACTTCCGCCTGAAGAACATGGAAGGTTTCCAGGCCTCGGTCACCAACGCCATGACCGAAGCCGGTGACGGCAACCGCTTCGATGCCAACGTCGCTTTCGGCGGTTCCTTCGGCGATGGCCGCGGCAAGGCCACGGTCTATGCCAGCTGGTCGCGCCGCAACGCCATCTTCCAGGGCGACCGCGATTTCTCGCGTGAAGCACTCGGCGATGCTGCCGGCGGTGGCTTCACTTCCGGCGGTTCGGGCGCCACGCCCGGCGGTCGTATCGCTGTTCCTGCCACGAACGTGTTCCGGGATCCGAGCGTCCCGGCTCCTCCAATTGGCACCACCTGCGCCAACGATCCGGGCTGCAACAGCCTGGTGCGCGGCGTCGGCGCCTTCGGCTCGTCACTCGGTGGTCTGATCAACGTCAACGGCCAGAATGCCCGCAACTTCACCGGTGCCGATCTCTACAACTACGCGCCCGTCAACTATCTGATGGTGCCGCAGGAGCGCTACCTGTTCGGTGGTTATGCCGAATATGAGATCACCGATGGTGTCACCGCCTATGCCGAAGTGTCGTTCTCGAACAACTCCGTTCGCGCACAGCTCGCGGCAACGCCCGTCACCGGCACCTTCAACGTCAACCTCGCCACGGTGCGGCCATTCCTGACCGCGCAGGACAACGCGCTGCTTGCCACCATCGATGCCAACGAAACGGCAATCAACGCGCGGCGTGCCGAAATCAACGCGCAGAACGCCGGCCAGGTTGATGCGATGGGCAACGCCATCCCGCAGCTCGGGCTGCTGTTCGGCGGTCTCTCGGCCCCGGCCAATGCCGCTGGCGTCATCTCGGCCAACGTGTTCCGCCGCGTGACCGACCTCAATGCGCGTATCAACAACGATGATCGCACCGCCTTCCGCACTCTCGTCGGTCTGCGTGGGGACATTGGTGAAACCGGGCTGAGCTACGATGGCTATTACAGCTATTCGCGCACCCGCAACTCCAACATCCAGGAAGGCAACGTCTCGCGTTCCGCCTTCCAGGCTGGCCTTGACGGCTCCGGCACGCCGATCAACATCTTCGGTGAAAACACGCTGACGCAGGCGCAGGCCGATGCAATCGCCATCATCGCCCAGAACACCACCATCTCGGCTCTCGAAGTGGCCTCGGGCTCGGTTTCCGGCACGCTGTTCAACTTCGGCTTCGGCGGTGATGACATCGGCTTCGCAGTCGGTGCCGAATGGCGCCGGATGAGCTCGCAGTTCATCCCCGATACCGCCCTGTCCTCGGGTGATGTTATCGGCTTCAACGCCACCAACCCGACCGAAGGCTCCTACAGCGTCAAGGAAGTGTTCGGCGAAATCCGCATCCCGATCGCAGCCGACCGGCCGTTCTTCCACAATCTCGAACTGACGGGTGCTGGTCGTTACTCCGATTACACCCTGCCGTCCGTCGGTGGCGTGTGGACCTTCGCAGTCGGCGGCCAGTGGGCACCCGTCGAAGACCTGACCTTCCGCGGCCAGTTCTCGCGCGCCGTTCGTGCTCCGAACGTCGGCGAACTGTTCGGCGGTGGCGGTATCGGCTTCCCGCAGGCCACCGACCCTTGCTCAACCCCGGCTGCTGCTGCAGCTGGCGCGCTGCGCAATACCTGCATCGGCACCGGTGCTCCGGCCGCCAACCTCGGCCAGGGCATCCCGTCGGCGCTGCAGACCAACACGCAGCTCCAGGCCCGTACCGGTGGCAACCCCAACCTCAACGCGGAGGAAGCCGATACCTACACCTTCGGTGCAGTCATCCGCCCGACCTTCATCCCGCGTCTGTCGGTCACGGTTGATTACTTCAACATCAAGATCGGCAACGCCATCGCTACTGCCGGTGGCGGCGCCGCCAACATCCTCAACCTTTGCTACAACACCTTCCAGGATCCGACCAACGGCTTCTGCCAGCTGATCACCCGCAACACCGACACGGGTGCCATCGACGGCAGCCTCAATGCCGATGGTTCGCAGGCGGTCATCTTCGCCGGCGTGGCCAACCTCTCGTCGCTCGAAACTTCGGGCATCGATGTCGGCGTCAACTACAACGTGCCGCTCGGTTTCGGCCTGTTGGGCGCAGAGTCCCGCCTGTCGTTCAGCTTCCTCGGCACCTACACGAAGAACAACACCTTCGTTCCGGTGAACGGCGAGCCTGACGTGATCGAGTGCGCTGGCCGCTTCGGCGCCAACTGCGTCCCGCAGAGCAAGTGGAAGTCCAACTCCCGCCTCAGCTGGCAGGATGGCGGCCTCACCACCTCGCTGCGCTGGCGCTACCTCGGCCCGGTGACCGACGATGATGACCAGACCCCCTACTCGGTCGAGCGCATCGGTGCCTACAATCTGTTCGACCTGGCGTTCTCCTACGACATCAACGACAATGTCGGCCTCAACCTCGGCATCAACAACCTGTTCAACAAGCAGCCCCCGATCGTCGGTACGCAGCAGGAGCAGGCCAACACCTACCCCGGCGTGTATGACGTCCTGGGTCGTGACTTCTTCGTGTCGGCCAACTTCCGCTTCTAAGCGAAAGCGCCAAAGGAAAAGGGCGGTCAGCGCAAGCTGGCCGCCCTCTTCTTTTGTCCGTCGTTCAAACCTTGCTGCCGGCGATGTCCCACGCAAACGGCGCCCCATCCGGCCCCGCAATCACTGTCGCCTCCGCCGTCACCCCGGCCCCTGCCAGCCAGTCCAGCCGCGCCGCCAGCGCCACCTCATCGAGCGCTGCCGCATCCATCGCTGCCAGCCGCGCCATCTCGCCCCGCGCCTGCCGCTCGATTGCCGCCACAAGCCCCACCCTGTCGGGCCGCCCGAGCGCCTGCCCTATAGCCACCGGCAATTCCATCACGATCGATTGCTGCACATGCGCCCGCCGCGCCGCCAGCACCGCCGCCCCCCGCACCGGGTCCTCGGGCTGCCCGCGCGCCATGTCCTGCGCCAGCGCAAACATGCCCGCCGCCGCCATCGCCTCCATCGCCGCCAGCCGCGCCCGATTGTGCCCCATCGCTGCACTCGACCCATGATGGCAGACCAGCCGCAGCACGCCGCCATGCCGCAAGACCCGCCCCGCCTCGGCCCAGGCCTCGGCGGCACAATATTCCAGCCCGAATTGCGAGGTCACTGCGTCCTGGCTCCCGTCCGGCACCGGCAATGCTTCCGCCGGCACCCCGCCAAGCACCCTGAACAGCCCCTCGGCCACCCCGACAGCCGCCGAGTCCACCCCCAGGAGCTCAAGGTCCTGCCGATGCGCCGCGATCGTCCGCAGCACCGCACCATTGCCCGTCGCGATGTCGAGCACCCGCGCCCCGGCCGGCAGCCGGCCGGCGAAGGCCGTCCACAGGCCCTCGCCATGCCCTGCAAGCCCCGGCAGGCACCCCCGCGCATCCGCCTGCGCCCAGTAAAGACTCCACGCCCCCGCGCTCATGCCTGCACGTCGAAAGCGATCGTCATCCGCTCGCCGGACGCACACGGCCGGGTGCCATGGAACATCGTCGAGGGAAACCGCGCCAGCCGCCCAGGCACCGGCTCGATCAGATGCAGCGGCGGCAATCCCAGCCCCAGTTCCGGCGGCGGCGCCCCCACCTCCAGCCAGCCCTGGGTGCCCGGAGCGCCCGGCACCACCACATAAAAGGCCGAGCTCAGCACCCCCTCCGGGTGCACATGCGCGACATGAAAGCCGCCATCCGTCAGCCGCACTGACCAGCTTCCCGAAAAGTCCAGCGGTGCATCCCGAAACCGCAGCAAAGGGTGCCGCGAATCTACCCCCGGCATGCCCTTTTGATGCCCTTCGATGCCCCTTCGGATACCCTTTTCGACCTCACGGAGGATCGGAATGTCCCGTCCGAACAGCCGCGTCCGCGTCTGTGTCCCCCCGCGCAGCGATTGCCCCACCGGATGCGCCTGGCTCCGGTGCAGCCCCCGCAGCACCCCCGCCAGCGCCTCCAGATCGATCTCGATGTCCTGTGTTCCGACCAGCCCCGGCTGCATCGCCAGCCACTCGTGCTGCGGATCATCGAGCATCCGCCAGGCGATAGCCAAATAAGCCCAATGGTTTACAGCCCCCAGGTCAGCCCGCGCCAGCGGCTCCAGCAGCGCCGCCGCCGCCGCCGGATCACGCTTGCGCAGCAGATGCCGCGCCCGTGCGGGTGCCAGCGCCACATCATCCCCCAGCCGCGCAAAAGCCACATCCGCCCGGCCCAGATCCGCCACCTCGCTCGCCAGCATCGCCTCGAAAGCATCCGCCTCCCCGCTCCTCCCGGCACACGCAACCCATTGATCTAAAATCATAATCGCATCGGAATACCGCTCGGCTCGCATCAGGCACGCCACATGCCCCAAAGCCAGCGGCGCATCCTCCGGCAGCCTCAGCCTTGCCGTCCGATAGCCGGCATCGAAGTCCGCCAGTTCCCCCGCTTCCGAGCGCATCCGCGCCAGCGCATCCTGCCCCGCCACCCAATTGGGATTGGCCTCCACCGCCGCTTCCAGCAGCGGCAGCGATCCCTCTTCTCCAATCGCTTCAAGGGCTTCCGCCAATCCCAGCATCACCTCCGGATCGTCCGGCAGCAATGCAATGGCCTTGCGATACAGTTGCACCGCCAACGCATCCTCCCCCGCCTGCGCAGCCACTCGCGCCCGTCCCTGCAACGCCTTTGGATCATCGGGCCGCTGCACCAGCACGGCCTCGAAATCCGCCGCTGCAGCATCAAGCCGCCCCGACGCCAGCAGCGCTGCACCCCCGGTCAACCGCACGCCGGGATCTTCAGGAGATATGCGCCGCAGCGCTTCGATATCCAGCAGCGCGTCGCCAGCACGACCTAGCTGCACCAGCAGCGCCGCGCGATTGAGCCGTGCTGCATGCAGCCCCGGATTGGCGGCAAGCGCGGTCGTATAATGCACCAGAGCGCCCGCAGAATCACCGCTGTTTTTCAGCAGGTTGGCGAAGTTATTGTTTATCTGCGCATCCTGTGGGGCAGCCCTCAGCGCACGTCGGAACGCCGCCTCGGCAGCCTGGCGTTGCCCCATCCGGGCCTCGACGAGCGCGAGCAGGTGGAGCACAGCCACATGCTCGCCGACGATCGGCAGCAATTGCAGCAGATCGGCGCGGGCCGCCGCATGGGCGCCAGCGCGAAACTGCGCTTCGGCCCGCGAAAACAAGGCGTTCACATCGGCCACGACCGGCTTCTACAGGCTTCGCTGCAGATAGGCCACATCGAGAAGCTGGCCGAACTTGCAGCCGACCGCCTTCAGCCGTCCGGCATCCTGGAACCCCGCCCGGCGGTGCAACGCCTGGCTGGCCACATTGCCTTCCGCATCCCCCACCACAGCGATCATCTGTCGGAAGCCGGCCTCCCGCGCCGCCGCGATCAGCGCATGCAAAAGCATCAGCCCCAACCCGCGACCGCGCGCCGAGGCGGCCATGTAGATGCTGTTCTCGCACGTGGCGGCATAGGCCGGCCGGTCCCGAAATTGCCCGGCATAAGCATAGCCCAATATGGCCTTTTCAGAGTCCATGACGAGCCAAGGCCAGCCGCGCGCCAGCACCCGCGTCAGACGTGCCGCCATCTCGGCCGCATCGGGTGCCTCTGTCTCGAAACTTGCTGTACCATGAAGCACTTCGGGCGCATAAATCGCTGCAAGTGCTGCAGCATCTTCGGGCACTGCGGAGCGGACGCGCATGGCTCAGCCGTCCAGCACTTCCAACACGCGCTCCGATGGCCGGGCGAGCACTATGCCTTTTGGCGTGATCACCACCGGCCGATTGATCAGGATCGGATGCTGCGCCATCGCTGCGAGAATGGCCGCGTCGTCGGCATCCTCCAGCCCCAGTTCGGCCGCCGGCGTGCCCTTTTTGCGCAGCAGCGCTCGGGCGCCACCTACTGCGTCTGCCACCTGTGCCAGCATCCCGGCGGCCGGCGGCGTTTCGAGATAGAGCACAACCTCCGGCTCCACACCGGTTGCGCGGATGATCGCCAATGTGTTGCGCGACGTGCCGCATTTCGGCTTGTGCCAGATCACCATGGTCATCGTTTCGGCCCCGCTCAATCTGCTGCCAGCAATCTATCGCAAGGTGCCGCAGCGGCAAGCCAGTTCACAAGCGCAACACTCGCAAAGCGCAGGATTGCGCCGCCGCACTTGGCGGCGCACAAGCGCTGCCTCACAGGGAGATGCACATGGCCGGACCACTTTCGGGCGTCAGGATCATCGAGCTGGCCGGTATCGGCCCGGCCCCGTTTGCCGGCATGATGCTGGCGGATCATGGCGCCGAAGTCATTCGCATCGAGCGCCCAGGCGCCCGGCTGGATGCAAAGGATCCGCTGCTGCGCTCGCGGCGGATGCTTGCGCTCGATCTGAAGTCGGAGGCGGGCCGCACGGCGGTGCTCGATCTGGCGAAGACCGCGCATGGCCTGATCGAAGGCTTTCGCCCGGGCGTGATCGAACGCCTGGGGCTGGGGCCGGAGGCGCTCCATGCCACAAATCCCGGGCTGGTGATCGGCCGGATGACCGGCTGGGGGCAGTTCGGTCCCTATGCGCAGGCGGCCGGGCACGACATCAACTATATCGCTCTTGCCGGCGCGCTCCACGGCTATGGCCGGGCCGGCGAGAAGCCGACCCCGCCGATCAACATGGTTGGGGATTTCGGCGGCGGCGGCATGATGCTGGCGTTCGGCATGGTGTCTGCACTGCTGCACGCGCAGAAGACCGGTGAAGGCCAGGTGATCGATTGCGCGATGACCGACGGCGCCGCTACCCTGATGAGCATGATATGGGGCTTTCGCGCCAATGGCATCTGGCGCGATGAGCGCGGGGTCAATTTGCTCGATACCGGCGCGCACATGTACGACACATATGAGACCAGCGACGGCAAGTGGATCAGCATCGGCAGCCTTGAGCCGCAATTCTATGCCGAGCTGCGCGCGCGCGCAGGGCTGGCCGATGACCCTGATTTCGACGCGCACATGGACAGCCGGCAATGGCCGGTGCTGAAGGCGAAGCTGACCGATCTGTTTCGGACGAAAAGCCGCGATGAATGGTGCGGGCTGATGGAAATGACCGATGTGTGCTTCGCGCCGGTGCTGAGCATGGCGGAGGCGCCACGGCATCCGCACAATGAAGCGCGGCAGACGTTCATCGAAGTCGATGGCGTGATGCAACCGGCGCCCGCCCCCCGCTATTCCAGGACTGTCGTAGACGCTCCCCGCATGACCTCGTCCTGGGACCCCCAACTCAAGGGGTCTGGGGGCTGAGCCCCCAGCCGCCGGAGGCATATTTGCTCGTACCTTACGCCACACTTCCCGAACGCGGCCGTCGCCATGATGAGCCGGGCAGCGCCACGCGCAGCCCGTTCCAGCGGGACCGCGACCGGATCATCCACAGCACCGCGTTTCGGCGGCTGCGCTACAAGACGCAAGTCTTCGTCGCACCCGATGGCGACCATTTCCGGGTGCGGCTGACGCACAGCCTCGAGGTGGCGCAGATTGCACGGACGCTGGCGCGGGCGCTGGGGCTCGATGAAGATCTGACCGAGGCGCTGGCGCTGGCGCACGACCTTGGGCACCCGCCGTTCGGGCACAGCGGCGAGGATGCACTGGAGGCGGTGATGGCGCCTTGGGGCGGGTTCGATCACAATGCCCAGACGCTGCGGATCGTGACGCGGCTGGAGTGCCGCTATCCGGGCTGGGATGGCTTGAACCTTTGCTGGGAGACGCTGGAGGGCCTGGCGAAGCACAATGGGCCGATCCACCTGCCGGGCTGGGCGATGGCGGCAACGGACGCGGACTGGCGGCTCGACCTCGCGAGCCATGCCGGGCTGGAAGCACAGGTGGCGGCAATCGCCGACGATATCGCCTATGACAATCACGATCTCGACGATGGCATTCGCGCCGGGCTTTTCAGTGTGGAAGAGGTAGCCGAGGAGGTGCCGTTCGTGGCCGACACGCTGGCCGCGGTGCGCGCGCGCTGGCCGGGGGTGGCGGCGCGCCGGCGGCTGGTGCCCGAGGTGGTGCGCGCCCAGATCGGCCGGATGACCGACGACCTGCTGGACGAAACGCGGCGGCGGATCGCCGAGGTGGCGCCGGCAAGTGCCGCCGAGGTGCGCGCGGCGGGGCGGACACTCGTTGGCCTGACGCCGGCGATGGCGGCGCAGACGCGCGTGCTCAAGAACTTTCTGCGATCGCGGATGTACCGTCACCCGCGGGTGGTGGCGCTGCGCGATCCATCGCAGGAAGTGGTGGCCGATGTGTTCCGCTCGCTGCACGCACGCCCTGATGCCCTGCCACAGGATTGGCAGGCCGCCATGCCTGCGGAAGAACTTGCGCGGGCAAGGCATGTGGGTGATTTCGTGGCGGGAATGACCGACCGATTTGCGTTGCGGATGTACGAGCGGCTGGTCGGGCCATCGCCGCTGCCGCAGGATGTGCTATTGTAGCGCTATGGAAAACTGGATCATCCCGCAGGACTGGGCGCATTTCAGCGCCGAAGACCATGGTGTCTGGGACACGCTTTTCGCCCGGCAATCCGCGCTGCTTCCCGGCCGCGCGGCAGCGGCGTTCATCGATGGGCTGGAGCGGCTGGAGCTGAGCCGCGGCGGCATTCCCGAGTTCGACGCGCTTTCGGAGCGGCTTCACGCACAGACCGGATGGCGGGTGGTGGCGGTGCCGGGGCTGGTTCCGGACGATGTATTCTTCCGAATGCTGGCCAGCCGCATCTTTCCGGCCGGCAACTTCATCCGCCGTCCTGACCAGCTCGATTATCTTGAAGCCCCGGATGTGTTCCACGATGTGTTCGGCCATGTACCGCTGCTGTCGGACCCGGTATTCGCGGACTATATGCAGGCCTATGGCGAGGGCGGACTGCGGGCGCTCGAGCTGGGCGCGTTGCCGGCCCTGGCGCGGCTCTACTGGTATACAGTCGAATTCGGTTTGGTGCGGGAGGCCGGGGGCTTGCGCATTTATGGCGCCGGCATCGTCTCATCGGCGGGCGAGAGCCGGTTTGCGCTGGAGAGCGACAGCCCCAACCGGATCGGCTTCGATCTCGAACGGCTGTTGCGCACGCGTTACAAGATCGATGAATTCCAGGCGGTCTATTTCGTCATCGAAAGCTTCGAGCAGTTGCTGCGCGCCACGCTCGATACGGACTTTGCGCCGCTTTATGCGAGGGTCGGCACGCTGCCCGAACTGGCGCCGTCAGATGTGCTGGCCAGTGACCGGATCTTCAGGCCGAGCACTCAGGCGAGGGCCAGCAGATCCTTGGCGGAAAGCCCGAGCTGATCGATCCGCTCCTGAACGCGCGGCCATTCCTGCTGCAGGAAATGCTCGCGCTCGCTGGCGAGCAGCTTGTCGGCGGCACCCGCAGCGGCGAACAGCCCCACACCCTTTTTGGCAACGACGAGCCCGCCGGATTGAAGCTCCTGATAGGCCTTCGCCACGGTGAGGGGATTGACCTTGGCGCTGGCGGCGAGGGCGCGCACCGAAGGTAGCAGCGCACCATCGCCATCGGCGAGAATCCGGCCCACAATCCGGTCCCTTATCTGGAGATAAATGGGTTTGTCACCGGTCAGCATCGCTGTTGTATCCGCCTCCCACACTCGTTCGTCAACACCGCAATGTCGCCGCATGGCTTGTGCCGGCGGGGTTGCAGCGTTACCCGACGAAGATGAGCGACGCGGCGATCGAGATCAGCGGTCTGGAAAAGACCTATGCCGGTGGCAAGGTGGCGCTGCACGGCATCGATCTGGCGATCCCGCGCGGCAGCATTTTCGGGCTGCTCGGCCCCAATGGCGCCGGCAAATCGACGACGATCAACATTCTCGCCGGGCTGGTGAACAAGACCGGCGGCACGGCGCGGATCTGGGGCTTCGATATCGACGAGCATGGCCGCAACGCGAAGCGCTCGATCGGGGTGGTGCCGCAGGAGATCATCTTCGACGCCTTCTTCACGCCGTTCGAGACGCTGGAGCTGCAGGCCGGCCTGTTCGGCATTGCAAAGGCGCAGCGGCGCACGATGGAATTGTTGCGCGCGGTGCGGCTGGAAGACAAGGCGCATGCCTATTCGCGCACGCTGTCCGGCGGGATGAAGCGGCGGCTGCTGGTGGCCAAGGCGCTGGTGCACAACCCGCCGGTGCTGGTCCTTGATGAGCCGACCGCTGGCGTGGACATCGAGCTCCGCGCGTTGCTGTGGGACTATGTCCGGGATCTCAATGCGGGCGGGACCACGATCGTGCTGACGACGCATTATCTGGAAGAGGCCGAAGCGCTGTGTGACCGCATCGCGATCATCAACCATGGCAGGGTGGTCGCCAATGCCGACACGCGGTCCCTGCTTGCCGATGCGGGGGACAAGGTGCTGGTGGTGACGCTGGGGGAGGCCTTGGCGACGCTGCCCGATGATTTGCCGTGCAAGGCCAGCCTCGATCCCGGCGGCCATGTCCTCACCCTGACCTACGACAAACGTCATCAGAACGCCGGACAGATCCTGGCGCATCTGACGGCCGCCGGTTTGCAGGTCATCGATGTGTCGACCCAGGATGCCGATCTGGAGGATGTCTTCCTCAAGCTGACCGCGGGCGTTTGAGACATGATCCGCCGCGCCCCGCATGATCCGTACCGTCATGATGTCATCGTCATCGGCTCGGGCGCGGCCGGGCTGACTGCAGCGCTCAACCTGGCACAGCGCTTCAAGGTGGCGGTGCTTGCCAAGGGCGATGTGGACGCCGGCAGCACCGCCTGGGCGCAGGGCGGGATCGCTGCGGTGCTCGAGGCGGGGGACACGTATGAGAGCCATATCGAGGATACGATGGTGGCGGGAGCCGGGCTCAATCACCGTGCCACGGTGGAATATGTGGTGGAGCATGCTGCCGCCGCCATCGACCGGCTGGCGGACCTGGGGGTGCCTTTCAATGCCGGGGACGATGGCACCAACCGCTGGCACCTGACTCGCGAGGGCGGACACAGCCACCGGCGGATCGTGCATGTCGATGATGCCACCGGCTGGGCGGTGCAGCAGGCGCTGCACCATGCCGCGGCCCACCATCCCAACATCACGCTGGTGCCGGGCATGGTGGCGCTCGACCTGATCACCGAGCGGCATGTGGAGGGGGAGCGTTTTGCCACCCGCCACTGCCACGGCGTCTATGCCTTCGACACCGAGGCACGGCAGGTGCGGCGGTTCGTGGCGCGGGCCGTCGTGCTGGCGACCGGCGGCGCGAGCCGGGTCTACCAGTACAGCACCAACCCCGATGGCTCGACCGGCGATGGCATCGCCATGGCATGGCGGGCCGGTTGCCGGGTTTCGAACATGGAATTCAACCAGTTCCACCCGACGTGCCTGTATCATCCCCAAGTCAAGAACTTCCTGATTTCCGAAGCGCTGCGCGGCGAGGGGGGGCGGCTGATGCTGCCGAGCGGCGAGCGCTTCATGGAGCGGCATGACAAGCGGCTGGAACTGGCGCCCCGCGATGTGGTGGCGCGGGCCATCGATGCCGAGATGAAACGGCTGGGGCTGAGCCATGTGCTGCTCGACATGAGCCATCTGGAACCGGATTTCGTGCGCGGCCATTTCCCGATGATCCATGGGCGGCTGCTCGACCTGGGGATCGACTGCACCATCCAGCCGATCCCGGTGGTGCCTGCGGCACACTACAGTTGCGGCGGGGTGCTCGTCGATCTTGCGGGGCGGACCGACCTGCCCGGCCTCTGGGCTGCGGGCGAGGTGACGCAATCCGGGCTGCACGGCGCCAACCGGCTGGCCTCCAACTCGCTGCTCGAATGCCTGGTGTTCGGCCAGGCGGCGGCGGACGACATCATTGCCGGCTGGCAGGACCACGCGCCGCAGCCGAGCATCCGGCCGTGGGATGAAAGCCGGGTGACCGATTCAGACGAGGAAGTGGTGGTGGCGCACAACTGGGCCGAGCTGCGGCGGTTCATGTGGGATTATGTCGGCATCGTCCGCACCGACAAGCGGCTTGAGCGGGCCAGCCACAGGGTGAAGCTGCTCCGCAAGGAAGTGCATGATTATTATGGAAATTTCCGTGTCACGCCGGATCTGATCGAGCTGCGCAACCTGGTGACGGTCGCCGATCTGATCGTCCGGTCGGCGCGGCAGCGGCGGGAAAGCCGCGGGCTGCACTTCACCACCGATTATCCCGCCACGCTGAACGAAGTGCGGGATACGGTGCTCGACCCGGTGCTCGTTCGGAGCTGAGCGCGCGAAGCGCCGCCGACCTTGCGGGCGGCGGCGCTTGCCGTGACTTCAGGCGACCAGGCTGGCCGGGCGGCGGCGGCGAGCGGCGGCGCCGACCAGACCGAAGCCGGCAATGAGCATCGCCCAGCTGGCGGGCTCGGGAACGGCGTTGAAGCTGATGTCGGACAGGCCGACATTGTTGCCGTTGGCCCCGAGCACCGTGTAGCGGATGAACTGCGCCGACGGCTGGACAGCGAAGGCGCCCGAGTAGGCGAAGCTCGCAAGGTTGGTGGGCGACGATGGCGTGGGCTTGCTGAACAGCGCCGCAGCACCCGACGCGACCGTGAAGGACGCATCGGTGAAGCCTTGCAGCGAGAAGCTGGTGGTGAAATCGGTGGTGCCACCGCTGAAATTGCCATTGTTGCCACCCGAGGTGACACGATCAACGAGGGTGAAGCCGATCAGCGTGTAGACGCTGCCGAGATCGAGATCGAGGAAGCTGCCGACACCCTGGCTGTTCGACGACCAGTCGGTGAACTGGGCGCCGGGGCCCTGATCGATGGCGTTTGCCGCGGCAAAGCCGCTGAACGCCGAGGAGCCGACTGCCGACACCGGGACAACGGTGACTGCAGCTGCCGGAGCGGCAAGGGCGGCGAATGCAACACTGGCAGCGAAAACTGTTTTCATCGGAAAATTCCCCTGGTTCGAGATGCAACAAAGGCGCGCTATCGACTTTTTGACAGATTCCGAACAAGGTTTCCAGAGCGTAAATATACCCATGGCCCGTATGGGTATTTCTTTGCTCCGGCAGACAGGCCACGCAGGATTGCGCAGACATGTCGCCTTCGGCGCCGATCAATATTGGTCAACACGTCCCGGACCAGAAACGGCAGCAGCCCTGCCGCGGATGCACGGGGGCGGCATTTTATTGGCTGATCATTAACCCCGAACCAGTTCGCGCACATCGGTAAGGCGGCCGGTGACGGCGGCGGCGGCGGCCATGGCGGGGGAGACGAGGTGGGTGCGGGCACCCACGCCCTGGCGGCCGACGAAGTTGCGGTTGCTGGTGGAGGCGCAGCGTTCGCCTGCCGGAACCTGATCGGGGTTCATGCCGAGGCACATCGAGCAGCCGGGCTCGCGCCATTCGAAGCCGGCTTCAATGAAAACCCGGTCGAGCCCCTCGGCCTCGGCCTGGCGCTTGACGAGGCCCGAGCCGGGCACCACCAGCGCCTGGCGAACGCCGGCGGCGACCTTGCGGCCGCGCGCCACTTCGGCCGCCACGCGCAGATCCTCGATGCGGCTGTTGGTGCAGCTGCCGATGAAGATGTTCTCGACCGCCACATCTTCCATGCGGGTGCCGGCGGTCAGGCCCATGTAATCAAGGGCTTTGGCTGCAGCCGCGCGCTTGCCGGGATCGGCGAAGCTGTCGGGGGCGGGCACGCTGCCGGTGATCGGCACCACATCCTCGGGGCTGGTGCCCCAGGTGACGAGAGGGGCGATGGCGCTGCCGTCGATCTCGATGGTCCGGTCGTAGGTGGCGCCTTGGTCGGTGCGGAGTGTGGACCAATAGGCGATGGCTGCTTCGAGTTCTGCACCTTCGGGAGCGCGGGGGCGGCCGCGGACATAGTCGAAGGTCTTGGCATCGGGCGCCACCAGCCCGGCGCGGGCACCGGCTTCGATCGCCATGTTGCAGACGGTCATCCGGCCTTCCATGCTCAAGGCTTCGATGACGGGACCCGTGTATTCAAGCACATAGCCGGTGCCGCCGCCGGTGCCGAGCGCGCCGATTACGGCCATCGCCACATCCTTGGCGGAGATGGAGAAGCCCAGCGTGCCGGTGACGCGGACTTCCATCGCTTTCGAGCGGCGCAGCAGCAGCGTTTGCGTGGCGAAGACATGCTCGACTTCGGAGGTGCCGATGCCGAAGGCGAGCGCTCCGAAGGCGCCGTGCGTGGCGGTGTGGCTGTCCCCGCAGACGATCGTCAGGCCGGGCAGGGTGAAGCCCTGCTCGGGGCCGATGACATGGACGATGCCCTGTTCGGGGGCGTTGATTCCAATGAGCTCGACGCCGAAATCGGCGCAGTTGGTGGTGAGGGCATCGAGCTGGGCGCGCGACATCGGATCGAGGATCGGCTCGGCACGGCTGGTGGTGGGGACATTGTGATCGGGCACCGCCAGGGTGAGATCGGGGCGCCGCAGCCGCCGCCCGGCCATGCGCAGGCCCTCGAAGGCCTGGGGGGTAGTGACCTCGTGGATGAGGTGGCGATCGATGTAGATCAGCGCGGTGCCATCATCGAGGGTGGCGACGACATGATCGTCCCAGATTTTTGCGTAGAGGGTGCGGGGGGCGGTGCTCATGCTGTGGCGCTTGCCGCATTGGCGCGCCGGAATCCAGCCCTGCTTTCGCGGGGTTGTTGCAGGGGGGCGAGAGTGTCAGGCAAACTGGACGAAGTAGACAAGATTGACACGAAACGCAGTTTTTTCGGGCTTTTTCCCGGGGCGAGGCGTGCGGCAAGGCTCATGGGGGGAGCATGGCTGATTTCGGGGGTGTAGGACAGCCTCCGGCGGCTGGGGCCTCGGGCCCCAGACCCCATCGCTAGCGTTTCCCCCGGTGTGAACCCGTCCGGAAAAGCGGCGACTTATGATCGGGGT
>JBBSPR010000011.1:0-26044 GCA_038258615.1 Sphingomonadales bacterium | reverse complement strand
TCTCCCATGAACAGCATCGGGATCTGCGGGCTCAGGAGCATGAGCGCGACCGCTGCGCAGAGCCGCGCCGGGTCGGTCAGCCCAAGCAGCCGGTCGCCCATCGCCCGGTTGCCGATCTGGTCATGGTTCTGCAGGAACGAAACGAACGCGCTCGGCGGCAGATGCGCGCTCTGCTTGCCGCGCGGCGTGCCGTCATGGTTGGGCGAGCCCTCGCCCTGGTAGATGAAGCCCTCGGCCAGGCAGCGCGCCAGCCGCTCGGCGGGCCGCTCGGCGAAATCGGCGTAATAGCCGTCACGCTCGCCGGTCAGCAGCACATGCAGGACATTGTGGAAATCGTCGTTCCACTGCGCGTCATACCGCCCTGCCATCAGACGATCCGCATCATTGGCTTCGTTCTCGAGCACCAGATGGAGTTGCCGGCCCGGCTCCATCGCGTCGCGCAGCTCCCCCGCCAGCGTATCGAGGAAGTCCGGGTTTCCGATGGCATGCACTGCATCGAAGCGCAGTCCGTCGATGCGAAATTCCTTCAGCCACATCAGCGCATTCTCGCGGAAGAAGGCGTGCACCGCCGCTGTCTCCACGGCAACCGCACCGCCCCAGGGGGTGTCGACGCCGGCATCGAAAAAGCCGCTGGCATAGGCGCCCAGATAATTCCCGTCCGGCCCGAAGTGATTGTAGACCACGTCGAGGAACACCATCAGCCCCAGCCCATGGGCGCGATCGATCAGCGCCTTGAGGTCATCGGGCGTGCCATAGGCTTCGGCGGGCGCGAACGGCAGCACGCCGTCATAGCCCCAGTTGCGTGTGCCACCAAAGGCGTTGACCGGCATCAGTTCGATCGCGGTCACGCCCAGCGCCGCAAATGCCGGCAGCGTCTCCGCGACGCCGGCAAAGCCGCCCAGCGCGCCGACATGCACCTCCTGGATCACGGCCTCCTCCCACGGCCGTCCACGCCAGCCGTCGGTGCGCCAGCGATAGGCATCGGGGTCCACCACAACGCTCCAGCCATGGACGCCACCCGACTGGGCGCGCGACGCCGGATCGGGCACCGCGAGACCGGCTTCGAGCCGGAAGCGATAGCGCGTGCCGGCCCGCGCCGCCGCCTCGGCCGCAAACCAGCCATCGGCCTCCTGCGTCATCGCCAGAGGTGCTGCACCATCGATCTCCAGCGTCACCGCATCGCGATCGGGTGCCCAGAGCCGGAAGCGCGCGCAGGCCGGTGCGCGGTCAGGCGCCAGCAAGACCGCACCCCACGCCGTCATTCGCCGACCATCTCCGCGGGCATCGTCCACGTCAGCAGCGCCGCACCCTGCGGGCCGACTTCATACTCGCGGGTAACCTCGATCACAGCCTGCTCGGGCCTGGCACTGTCGATCAGCACCAGCCGTGGGCAATCGGGTGGTGGCAGCCGGAACAGCATCGGCTCGGGGCAGGCATTGAGCAGCAGCGAGACCGATTCGATCTCGCCGCTGTCGAGCCGGATCGACCGGCGCATCAGCAACGCACGACCCTCGGGATTGTCCCAATCCTCCGACGACAGTTGCTCGCCGCGCTCGTCCCACCATTCCAGATCGTCGATCCCCTGCCCCCATGCACCCACCAGCGACCCTTCGCCGTAGAGGAAGTTGCCGGCCCGCAGCATCGGATAGCGCCGTCGCAGCGCCGTCAGCCGCGCGGTAAAATCGATCAGCGCGTCGCCCGCAGGCGATCGCGCCTGCTCCCAATCGAGCCAGCTGATCTCGTTGTCCTGGCAATAGGCGTTGTTGTTGCCATTCTGGGTGCGGCCGAATTCGTCGCCCGCCACCAGCAGCGGCGTCCCCAGCGAAGTCAGCAGCGTCATCAGCATCGATCGCATCACCCGTGCACGGGCATTGCTGATGTCCGGATCGTCGGTCGGCCCCTCGACGCCCCAGTTGCGCGAGTAATTTTCCGAATGGCCGTCGCGATTGTCCTCGCCATTGGCCTCGTTGTGGCGCTGCTCATAGGCAACGGTGTCGGCCAGGGTGAAACCGTCATGCGCGCCGATCAGGTTGATGCTCGCCCATGGTCGCCGCGCCCGCCGGTCGAACAGGTCGCCCGATCCCGCCAGCCGCGCCGCCAGGTCACCACGCTGCGCCGGGTCGCCGCGCCAGAACTTGCGCACCGTGTCGCGATACTTGTCGTTCCACTCGGCAAACGATGGCGGAAAATTGCCGAGCTGATAGCCGCCGGGGCCGATGTCCCATGGCTCGGTCATCAGCTTCAGCCGCCCGAGCACCGGGTCCTGGCGCAGCACGTCGAAGAACGCCGCTCCCGGCTCGAAACCATGGTCCTCGCGCCCCAGCGTGAGCCCGAGATCGAAGCGGAAGCCGTCGATGCCGAAGCTCGTCGCCCAATAGCGCAAGCTGTCGGCCACCATCTGGATCACCCGCGCCTTGGTGAGGTTCAGCGTGTTGCCCGTGCCGGTGTCGTTGATGCAATATCGCGGATTGTCGGGGTGAAGCCGGTAATAGGTGGCATTGTCCAGCCCGCGCCACGAAAGCGTCGGCCCGCGCTCGGAGCCTTCGCAGGTGTGGTTGTAGACGACATCCAGAATCACCTCGATGCCTGCGGCGTGCAGCCGGCGCACCGCGCGACGCAGTTCGTCCTGGGTATCGGAGGCGAAATAGCTCTGCTCGGGGGCGAAGAACCCCAGCGTGTTGTAGCCCCAATAGTTGTTCAGCCCCTTTTCCAGCAGGAACCGGTCCTGGGTGAAGGCATGGATCGGCATCAGTTCCAGCGCGGTGACGCCGATGCGCTGCAGATGCTCGATCACCTTTGGGTGGCCCAGCGCCGCATAGGTCCCGCGCTCGCGCGGCGGCACCAGGTCGAACAGCTTGGTCAGCCCCTTGACATGCGCTTCATAGATCACGGTTTCCGACCATGGCGTGTTCGGCTTGACGTCGCGCGACCAGTCGAAATGGTCGTCGATCACCACCGCCTTGGGCATCGCGATCGCACTGTCGCGGCGATCGAAGCTCAGGTCCTCGCGCTTCGAACGCACCTGATACCCGTGCAGCGCATCGGTCCAGCGCACGGGGCCCGACAGCTTGCGCGCATATGGGTCGAGCAACAGCTTGTTGGGATTGAACCGATGCCCGTCCTCCGGCGCATAGCGCCCATGCGCGCGATAGCCGTAGAGCAGGCCCGGCCCGGCGTCGGGCAGATAACCGTGCCAGACTTCGTCGGTCCATTCCGGCAACTCATAGCGGCGCAACTCGCGCCGCCCCGCTTCATCGAACACGCAAAGTTCGATCTTCTCGGCATGCGCCGAAAACACCGCAAAATTCACGCCAAGGCCGTCGAACGACGCCCCGAGCGGATAGGCGGAACCGGACTCGAGCCGGTCGGGGAGAAAACTCAAATGTCGGTCCCTTCAAAGCGGAGCACAAGGCCCGCCAGCGGCGGCACGACGATGTCGGCACTGGCCGGTTGTCCGTCGGCCGGGTCGGCAACCGCGTCGATCACCCCGCCATTGCCGATGTCCCCACCGTCATAAACGCCGGCGTCGCTGTTCAGCACCTCGCGCCACCGGCCGACGCGCGGCAGCCCGATGCGATAAGCGTGCTGCGGATCGGGGCTCATGTTGATCACCACCACCAGCGGCGCATCACCGGCGCCGCCGTGGCGCGCATAAACGATGATGCTGCGCTCCGCATCGCCCCCGATGATCCACTGGAAGCCCGCAGGCTCGGTGTCACGCGCATGGAGCGCCGGCTCCTCGACATAGAGCCGGTTCAGGTCGCGCAGCAGTCGCTGCATCGCGGCATGTTCCGGCTCGCCGAGCAGGTGCCACGCCACCTGCGCATCATGGTTCCACTCGCTGTCCTGCGCGATCTCGCACCCCATGAACAACAGCTTCTTGCCAGGATGCGTCCACATGAAACTGAAATAGGCCCGCAGATTGGCGAACTTCCGCCAGCGATCGCCGGGCATCTTGCCAATGAGCGACCCCTTGCCATGGACGACCTCGTCATGGCTGATCGGCAGCACGAAGCGTTCCGAATAGGCATAGACCATTGCGAACGTCAGTTCGCCATGATGCCAGCGGCGATACAGCGGGTCACGCTCCACATATTGTAGCGTGTCGTGCATCCAGCCCATGTTCCACTTGTACGAAAAGCCGAGGCCGCCCTGCGCCACCGGTGCCGAAACGCCCGGCCAGGCCGTCGATTCCTCGGCGATCGTCATCACGCCGGGACAGCGTTCGGCCACGATGCCGTTCATCCGCTTGAGGAACGCGACCGTCTCGAGGTTTTCACGCCCGCCATGGATGTTGGGCACCCACTCTCCGGCGTTGCGGCTATAGTCGCGGTAGAGCATCGAGGCGACCGCATCGACGCGCAGCCCGTCGATATGGAAAGTCTCGATCCACCATATCGCCGACGCCAGCAGGAAGCCTGAAACTTCGCGCCGTCCCATATTGTAGATCAGCGTGTTCCAGTCCTGGTGAAACCCTTCGCGCGGATCGGCATGCTCATACAGCGGCGTGCCATCGAAATGCGCCAGTCCATGCGCGTCGGTCGGGAAATGCGCCGGCACCCAGTCGAGGATCACGCCGATCCCCGATCGATGGCACGCATCGACAAACGCCGCAAACTGCTCGGGCCGGCCGAACCGCGCCGAGGGCGCAAACTGCGACAGCGGCTGATACCCCCATGATCCGCCGAATGGATGCTCCATGATCGGCAGCAACTCCAGATGGGTGAAGCCCATGTCGACAACATAGGGGATCAGCCGCTCGCCCAGCGCCTGCCAGTCGAGCGTCCCGGTCGGATCGTCGTCGGGCCGCAGCCATGATGCCGGATGCACTTCATAAACCGAGATCGGCGCATCCGGTGCATGCCGCGCAGCCCGCTCGGCGAGCCAGTCACCGTCGGACCACACGTAGTCCGGCGCGGCTGCCACGATCGATCCGGTCGCGGGCGGCAGTTCCGTCTGGCGCGCGAGCGGATCGGCCTTCTGGACGATGCTGCCATCGGCGCCGGCAATCTCGAACTTGTAATGCGTACCCGCGCCGATGCGCGGCACGAACAATTCCCACACGCCCGCACCCTGCCGCAGCCGCATCGGATGCCGCCGGCCATCCCAGCCATTGAAGTCTGAGATCACCGACACGCGCCGTGCATTGGGCGCCCAGACCGAAAAGGCGACGCCGTCGATACCGTCGATGGTCCGGGGATGCGCGCCCATCACCCGCCCCAGTTCGACGTGCAGCCCCTCGCCGAACAGGTGCAGGTCGAGGTCACCCAGCACCAGCCCGAAGCTGTAAGGGTCCTCGGTCTCCTGCACCCCGCCCTCCGGCCAGACGATGCGCAGCACATAGGGCACATCCTCGGTCAGCCGACCGACGAACAGCCCCGGCGCCTGTTCTTCGAGCGCGCCGATCGCCCTGCCGTCGTCGCGCGCCAGCAGCGCCACCGCCTCGGCGCCGGGCTGGAAGGTGCGGACCTCGCCGTCATGCGCGCCCAGCATCGCGAACGGGTCGTTCAGCCGGCCCTCCAGCAGTGCCGCGGTGGCAGTCGCCTGATCGTTGCGGACCATCATGCGCCGTCCCCCTGCAACAGTCGCCCGGCAGCCCGCGCCAGCCCGGCAACCGGGACGCCGATCCATGCAGGGCGATTGGCCGCTTCATAAGCGACTTCGTAAGCCGCCTTCTCCAGCACCATCAGGTCGATCAGCATTGCATCGATCGACGCCGAGGCACCACGATAGCCGTCCAGAAAAGCCTCGCAGGCGCTTCGGCGGAAGTCCTCATACCGTGCGTCGGTCCGCGTGCCTTCGGATTCGCCCATGGCCGGGCGCGCCCGCTCGCCGACAGCAGCGGCATAGTCGAAGGAGCGCAGAACGCCGGCAATGTCGCGTTCGGCCAGGTCTTTCGCGCGCCGCTCATCGAGGGGCCGTATCGGCTCGCCTTCGAAATCGATGAGCATCACATCGCTGCCGGTCACCAGCATCTGGCCCAGGTGCAAATCGCCATGGATGCGGGTTCGTGTCCGCCCCTCGGCGCGGCGTGCCACGGCGCGAATGCGCGCCATCAGCCCGGCACGATCATCGCGCAGCCGCGCGGCAGTGTCGGCATCGCCGTCCCCCAGGGTTGCCGCTTCGAGCACACCAAAGGCCTTGTCCACCTGCCCTTCGATCCGCCCTGCCAGCCGGTCGGCGTCGGCCAGCGTCATCGCCTCGGGCGCAAAGGCGGCGTCGTCGCAAGGCTGTGCGAGCACCGCATGCATCTGCGCAAGCCGGCGGCCGACATTGCGGGCAAAATTCTCGTAGTTCGACAGGTTCCAGTCGTCGTCGGTCGCCAGCCGGTCGAGCATCCCCAGCGTCCACTCCCAGCCATCCCCCTGATTGTAGACGAAACGCTGCACCAGCATGAGCAGCGTTGTCCTGTCGTCCTCGTCGAGCCAGACCTCGCCCAGGATGGCGGGAACATTCTCGAAGCCGTTGGCGGCCAGATGGCGCACCATCTCGGCATCGGGATGAATTCCCGGCTGCACCTTGCGCAACAGCTTCAGCACCGCGAGCCGGCCCAGCACCATCGTGCTGTTCGATTGTTCGGCGCCGATCCACTCGGGCACGACATCCGCGTCGATATCGAGCGCCTCGGTCCCGGTGAAGCGCAGCGTGCCACCCTCGACAGCCACAACATCGGAGCGCCTGATCGCGCCGATCACCGCAGCCGGGAAGCCCGCCATGGCAAAGCCGTCGGTCAACAGCCCGACCCGGCGTTCGCGCCGCACCCGGCCGATCGCCAGGTTGGACGCGAACGGCCCGTGCTGCTCGCCGTCCCAGGCGATGCCGAGCGGCAGCGTATAAGTCTGCGTGCCGGCTGCAGTCGTCACCTCGATCAGCGTCAGCACCAGATCGGCGACACCGGGCATCACGATGGTGCGTGCGACCCCGATGCGCTCGATCGTCTCGTCCTTCTCGGCGAACCAGCGGCGATGCGCGACATATCCCGGCAGGATCTCACTCTCCAGCACCTGCATGTTGCGCCCCTGCGTCACGCCTGCGAGCTCGGGCCGCAACACGAACGTGAAGCGCTCCACATCGGCACCCGGCGCCGCGCTCGACCATTGCGGCGCCGCCTCGTCATCCGACAATTTGAACCAAAGGAAGCCATAGGGCGGCAGGGTCAGCAGATAAGGCAGCTGGCCGATGGCCGGGAAGGTCGCGCCGCCCGACAGCTCCACCGGGGTCCGGCCGACGAAGTCATGCAGGTCGAGCTCGACAGCCTGGGCCGTGCGCCCGAGATTGGCGACACACAGCACGGTTTCGTCGCCCTGCTGCCGCAGATAGGCGAGGATCTTGCGGTTGGCAGGCCGCAGAAATCGCTGCGTGCCGCGTCCGAACGCACGATGCTCGCGCCGCACCGCCAGCATCCGCCTGACCCAGTTCAGCATCGAATGCTGGTCATTCTGCTGCGCCTCGACATTGACCGCCTGGAACCCATAGAGCGGGTCCATGATCGGCGGCAGCGTCAGGCTCGCCGGATCGGCGCGCGAGAAGCCGCCATTGCGGTCTGAAGACCATTGCATCGGGGTGCGCACCCCGTCGCGGTCGCCCAGATAGACATTGTCGCCCATCCCGATCTCGTCGCCATAAGAGAGCACCGGAGTGCCGGGCATCGTCAGCAGCAGCGCATTCATCAGCTCGATGCGCCGCCGGTCGCGCTGCATCAGCGGCGCCAGCCGGCGGCGGATGCCGAGGTTGATCCGCGCCCGCTTGTCGGCGGCATAGGTGTTCCAGAGGTAATCGCGCTCCTGGTCGGTCACCATCTCCAGCGTCAGCTCGTCATGGTTGCGCAGGAAGATCGCCCATTGGCAGTTTTCAGGGATTTCGGGCGTCTGGCGCATGATATCGGTGATCGGAAAGCGATCCTCCTGCGCCACCGCCATGTACATGCGCGGCATCAGCGGAAAATGGAACGACATGTGGCATTCGTCACCATAGCCGTCGGCATTGGTGTCGCCGAAATATTGCTGGGTATCCTCGGGCCACATGTTCGCTTCGGCCAGCAGCATCCTGTCGGGATAATGCGCATCCAGATTGGCGCGAATCTTCTTCAGCACCTCATGCGTCTCGGGGAGGTTCTCGTTCGAGGTGCCGTCGCGCTCGATCAAATAGGGAATCGCATCGAGCCGCAGCCCGTCCACCCCCGCGTCGAGCCAGAAGTGCATCACCGACAGCACCTCCTCCAGCACCCTGGGGTTGTCGAAGTTGAGGTCGGGCTGGTGCGAATAAAAGCGGTGCCAGAAATAGGCCTGCGCTTCGTCGTCCCACGTCCAGTTCGATTTCTCGGTGTCGCAGAAGATGATGCGCGTGCCGGAATACAGCTTGTCATTGTCCGACCAGACATAGAAATCGCGCTCCGGGCTGCCCGGCGGCGCCTTGCGGGCAGCCTGAAACCAGGCATGCTGGTCCGACGTGTGGTTGATGACCAACTCCGTGATCACGCGCATGCCCCGCGCATGCGCCGCCTCGATGAAGGCGCGCGCATCGTCCATCGTCCCGTAATCGGGGCTGACCTCGCGATATTCGCCGATATCATAGCCGTCATCGCGCCGCGGGCTGGGATAGAAGGGCAGCAGCCAGATCGCCGTCACGCCAAGCTCGGCGATGTAATCGAGCTTCGCCATCAGACCGGCAAAGTCCCCGATCCCGTCGTCGTTCGAATCGAAGAAGGACTTGACGTGCACCTGGTAGATGACGGCGTCCTTGTACCAGAGGGGGTCCTGGTTCAGCGCAGTCATGCGGTTTCTCCGGGCGCGATGCGCCAGATGCGATAGGGGAGGTCGGGGTCGAGGCGGATGTGCTGGATCTTGCCGTGCCAGTCGAAACGATGGCCCTCGGCCAGATCCTCGACTGCGATGCTCGCAGTGTCGGAAAGGCCGAACGCCCATAGCGGCACTTCGAAATCGGCTTCCTGGGCATGGTGCGGGTCGAGGCTGACCATCACCAAAATCATGTCGGCCCCATCCGGCGCCGGCTTGCTGTAATAAAGGATCCGGTCGTTGTGCACGGTCTGGAAGCGCGTGTTGAGGTGCGTCTGCAATGCCGGATAGGCCCGCCGCAGCCGATTCAGCATCGTGATGTCGGCGATGATGTTGCCCGGCGCCGTCCAGTCGCGCTGGCGCAATTCGTACTTCTCGGAATCGAGATATTCTTCCTTGCCCGGCACCGGCGCAGCCTCACAAAGCTCGAAGCCCGAATAGACGCCGAACAGCCCCGACAAGGTCGCCGCCAGCACCGCGCGGATGCGAAACCCGGGACGCCCCGAGGTCTGCAGGAACACCGGGTTGATGTCAGGCGTGTTGACGAAGAAGTGCGGCCGGTAGAATTCCTTGGGCGCGGTCGTCGTCAGTTCGGTGATGTAATCGGTCAGCTCGGCCTTTTCGTCACGCCAGGTGAAATAGGTATAGCTTTGCGAGAAGCCGACCTTGGCCAGCCGATACATCATCGCCGGCTTGGTGAAGGCTTCGGCGAGGAAGATGGCATCGGGATGCCGGGCACGGACATCGCCGATCATCCACTCCCAGAACGGCAGCGTCTTGGTGTGCGGATTGTCGACGCGGAAGGTCTTCACCCCGCGCTCGATCCACACCAGCACCACATCGCGCAGCGCCGTCCACAACCCCGGCACCGCATCCTTCGCATAGAATTCGACGTTGACGATATCCTGATACTTCTTCGGCGGATTCTCGGCATATTTCATCGATCCATCGGGCCGCCACGCGAACCAGCCCGGATGCTCCTTGAGCCACGGATGGTCGGGCGAACACTGGATCGCGAAGTCGAGCGCAATCTCCAGCCCATGCCCGCGCGCCGCATCGACCAGCGCCAGAAAGTCCTCGAGGCTGCCGAGTTCGGTATGGATCGCATCATGGCCGCCATCCGCCGACCCGATCGCATAGGGGCTGCCCGGATCGCCCGGCGCCGGAGTCAGCGTGTTGTTCGGGCCCTTGCGATTGGCGCTGCCGATCGGGTGGATCGGCGGAAAATACAGCGTGTCGAAACCCATGGCGCGGATGGCCGGCAACCGCTGCACCACATCGCCGAAGGTACCGTGCTGCCCCGGCACGGTCGATTGCGAGCGCGGAAACAATTCATACCAGCTCGAGAAACGTGCCGCCAGCCGCTCGGCATCGAGCGGCTGGACCGGGGACCGCAGCCGGTGCGGCCGGTCGTCGGCCTGCGCCATCGCCACCGCCAGATCATCCGACAGCAGCAAGGCGGCATTGTCGTCGCGCTTCAGGCTCGTGGCGAACGCCGACAGCGCCTTTTTCAGCGCGCCCTTGCTTCGGTCGCGCGCCTGCGCAACCAGCAGCCGCCCCTCGGCATGATCGGCCGCCGTCGCCACCCCGGCGTCGAGCTTCTTGCGGAAATCCCGCGCAAAGCCGCCGAAGCGATCGAGCCACGCCTCGATAAAGAATTCGTGCCGGCCCAGGCGCGTGGTGGCAAATTGCGCCTGCCAGCGATAATTCGGCAATTCCACCATCGGCACCGCCGCCCATTCGGCGCTGTCGGCAGCACGCCACCGCACTTCGACCGCCAGTTGCTCATGCCCATCGGCAAAGATCGAGGCCTCGACCGTCACCGCTTCGCCAACCACGCGCTTGACCGGAAACCCGCCCTCGACGATCGGGGACACATCCTCCACCACCAGCCGCGGCATCCGCGCCGCCGCAGTGGCGCCGTCCGGGGCAACATCGAGCAGCACAGGTCGTGCGCGATCGACCTGCGTCAGGCGCACCTCGCCAGGCTGCAAGTCGGCAAACGCCTCTCCACTGATCGGCTCCAGCGCCGCACCCGCCGCCGCCAGCAGGTCCGAGCGTGCCGGCGCGGGCACAACCTCGCCCGCCGTGTTGATCAGCACCAGCACCGCCGCATTGCAATCGCGCATATCGCCCGCATCGGCCCGCAGCAGCGCAGTCACCCGGCTGCCGGCACCGTTCAGCCGCCGCATCTCGCCGCCGAACGGTAAGACCTGAAGCATGATCTCCACCGCCCGCCCGGCCGGTTCCGGATGCCGAAGCACCACGTCCAGCGGCACAATCAGCCCATCCGCAGTGGCAGCCGCGGCCGCCATGCTGCAGGCAACATGGTCGCCAATACGGTCATCGCCCAGTTGCGCTACGGAAAGCTCGGCGATTAACGCCGCGATCGATCCCGCATCACGACGCTCCTCGATGAAAGCCGCCGAGCGAAGGTCGCCGACCCCGGATGACGACACGCCGGACGAAGACACCAGGCCATCGAGCCCGGCGTCGTGCACAGCCATCGCCGCTTCGCCCGCCAGCCCGCGCGCCATGATCACCACATCGGGCTTGTGGCTGCGCAACCGGGCAGCAAGTGCCTGAAGGATATCCGGCGAAATCCGGTCGGCCTGCGCAAGACAAAAGCCCTGGGCCCCCGCGCGGAGCAGCGCAATCAGCCGGTCCGCAATCACCGGAAGCAACGCATCTGCCGCACCGTCGGCGCGCAGCCGGGCACGCGCCTCGCCCGCGGCCGGCATCGACACGCGCGGATCGACCGGCCCCTCGCGATCAGCGGTGCGGCGCAGCGCAAACAGCGCGGGGTGGTCGGACACCAGCGGATCGTCGATCGGGAACCGTGACACATCGATATCGAGCATCAACGCCAGACCCGTGTCGCTGCACCGCCGGGCCAGCCCATCGGGAACATCGCCCCCGCTGCCGAAGTCACCGTCATCCATGCGCCACATCAAGGTGCCGAACCCTGCCGCTGCCGCTTCGGCCAAGGCCCCTGCGCCGGGCCAACCCACCTCGTCACTCCGGCTCGAGAACGCTGAAACTATGCGGAATGCGGTCGAGGGCAAACAATCTCTCCGATCGGGCTGGATGAAGGGACAACCGCCCGTCACCCTACATGTTCCGCTCAGTTGACCGAAAAACTCGATCAGCCGAGCGAGCGCCGATGCGACAGTCGCAACTACGGCGCCATTGGCCATCCGCCGATATCGGAAATTGTGACTTCGCACCGCTGTGCTAACACAGGCCATGGACGCCACAGCCGCTCTCGACCGCCTCACTATCATTATGGCCCGGCTCCGCGATCCGCAAGGCGGCTGCCCCTGGGATCTCGCACAGACCTTCGCCACCATCGCTCCCTACACCATCGAGGAGGCCTATGAGGTCGCCGAGGCGATCGACATCGGTGACATGACCGAACTGAAAAAGGAGCTCGGCGACCTGATGTTTCAGGTCATCTTCCACAGCCGCATCGCCGAGGAAGCCGGGCATTTCACCCTCGCCGAGGTCATCACCGCGCTCTGCGAAAAGATGGAGCGCCGGCACCCGCACATCTTCGCCGATGGCACCGCCGCCGCCGATGCAGGCGCGCAGAAGCTGGAATGGGAAGCGATCAAGGCGGCCGAACGCGCGGCCGCCGGCACCACCGCAGCGCCGGTGTCAGCGCTCGACGGCGTCGCCAGGGCCCTGCCCGCCCTCGCCCGCGCCGAAAAGCTTCAGGCCCGCGCCGCGCGTCCCGGCTTCGATTGGCCGAGCATCGAACCCGTCCGCGCCAAGGTCGATGAAGAATTGGCCGAGTTCGACACCGCCGAAACGCCCGCTCATCGTTTCGAGGAAGCGGGGGACCTGCTGTTCGTCGTCGTCAACCTGCTCCGCCACCAGGGCATCGATGCCGAGGCAGCACTCCGTGCCGGCAACGCCAAGTTCGAGCGCCGCTTCCGCGCCATGGAAGCCCTTGCCGGCCCCGGCTTCGCCGCCCTGTCGCTGGACGAACAGGAAACTCTCTGGACCGAGATCAAGCGCCGCGAGCGCGCTTAAACCATTGACACGAAGCGCGCATGGTCGGCATCGGACAGCCGCACCTTGAGCGTCGTCACCTCGTCGTCATCGGTGCGGCCCACCACTTCGCCATGCTCGTGCAGCCACGCCAGCCGCCGCCCATCGCCATGCGGCAGGCGGATCACCTGCACGCGGCTGCCTGCGCGCAACAGCACGGCGATCGCCTCGCGAAGCTGCTCCACCCCCTGCCCCGTCAGCGCAGAAACCGCCACCGCATCGTCGCCCAGCCGCGCCGTCACCGCCTCGGCCTCCTCGGGCGCCAGCGCATCGATCTTGTTGAGCACCGTCAGCATCGGCCGGTCGCCGTCCATGCCAAGGTCCGACAACACCTTCGCCACATCGGCCGCCTGCGCGTCGGAATCGGGGTGCGAGATGTCACGCACATGCACGATCAGATCGGCCTCGGTCACTTCCTCCAGCGTCGCGCGGAACGCCGCGACCAGCTGCGTCGGCAGGTCGGACACGAAGCCCACCGTGTCCGAAAGCACCACCTTGTCATAGCCCGGCAGCCTGATCGACCGCATCGTCGGGTCGAGCGTGGCAAACAGCAGGTCCTCCGCATTCACGTCGGCCCCGGTCATCCGGTTGAAAAGCGTGGACTTTCCGGCATTGGTGTAGCCCACCAGCGCCACCACAGGCCAGGGCGCCTTCTGCCGCTGGCGGCGGTGCAGCCCGCGGGTGCGGCGCACATCCTCCAGCTCGTCCTTCAGCCGCACGATGCGGTCCTTGATCAGCCGCCTGTCCATTTCGATCTGGCTTTCACCAGGGCCGCCCATGAAGCCGAAGCCGCCGCGCTGCCGCTCGAGGTGGGTCCAGCTGCGCACCAGCCGGCTCGCCTGATATTGCAGATGCGCCAGCTCCACCTGCAGCGTGCCTTCGCGCGTTGACGCCCGCTCGCCGAAAATCTCGAGGATCAGCCCGGTCCGGTCGATCACCTTGGCCTTCAGGTCCTTCTCCAGATTGCGCTGCTGGATCGGCGAGACGATGCCATCGATCACCACCAGCTCGGCATCATGCGCCGCCGCCGCGGCCGCCAGCCGCTGGATCTGCCCCTTGCCGAACAAATGGCTCGCACTGGCGCTGCGCAACCGCACCACCTCGCTGTGCACCACATCGAGCGCAATCGCCCGCGCCAGCCCGCAGGCTTCCGCCAGCCGCGCCTCGGGCGCGCGCAGCGCCACCCGCCCGCGTTCCTCGCGCAGCGGCAGCACCACAAGGGCCGGCGCGCCGAGCCTTATGCCGCGATGTTCATCAAATGCATGGGCCGGCGGGCCCGACACCCGCTCAGGGGCAGTTTCGTCTTCGCTATGGTCAATTCGTGTCAATCGTCATCGCTCTCGTCGTTCTTGTCGCCTTCGAACAGCGACAGGGGGGCTGCCGGCATCACCGTGGAAATGGCATGCTTGTAGACAAGCTGCGAATGTCCATCCCGACGCAACAGCACCGAAAAATTGTCGAACCAGGTGATCACGCCTTGCAGCTTCACGCCGTTGATCAGAAACATCGTCACCGGCGTCTTGGTCTTGCGCACGGCATTCAGGAACACATCCTGCAAGTTGTTGGCCTTGTCGCCCATATCTGGCTCTTTCTCTTGGCGGGCTGCGACCCCCGCGGTCTTGGCGCACCCGATCGACACCGGCCACGCCATCAAAGGATAATGCGCCGGGGCGAAATCTCAATGGCGCTCGGCAAAATTCATGGCGCCTCGGTCTCAGCGTCACCATCCTGGCCCGGCTCGTCGCTCAGCCCGAGCGCCTTCAGCTTCCGGTGCAGCGCCGATCGCTCCATCCCGATAAACGCCGCCGTCCGCGAGATATTGCCCGAGAAGCGCCGGATCTGCGCCCGCAGATACTCGCGCTCGAAGGCCTCGCGCGCCTCGCGGAGCGGCGTGCCCATGATCGAGCGCACCGCCTGCCCCGGCACCAGCCGCGATGGCTCGGCGGTAATCTCGGGCGGCAGCATGTCGATGCCGATCTGCTCGGCCGGCGCCAGGATGATCGTCCGCTCCACCACGTTGCGCAGCTGCCGCACATTGCCCGGCCAGTCATAGGTCTGCAGCGCTGCCATCGCATCATCGGTCAGCGTCGGCGTCGTCACCCGGCGCTCGGCGGCATAGCGCGCGAGGAAATAGTTCACCAGCGCCGCCACATCCTCGCGCCGCTCGGTCAGCGGCGGCATCTTCACCGGCACCACGTTGAGCCGGTAATAAAGGTCCTCCCGAAATCGCCCGGCGGCAATCTCGGCGGTCAGGTCGCGCGATGTGGCGCTGATCACCCGCACATCCACCTTCACCCAGCGCGCACCCCCCACCCGCTGGAAGATCTGCTCGGTCAGCACCCGCAGGATCTTCGCCTGCGTCGTCATCGGCATGTCGGCGACATCGTCGAGAAACAGCGTGCCACCATGCGCCTGTTCGAGCAGCCCGGCGCGCACCAGATGCCCGCCCTCCTCGGCGCCGAACAACGCCTCCTCCACCAGCTCGGGCGTCATCCGCGCCGCACTCACCACCACAAAAGGTGCGCGCTCGCGCGGCGACCATTGGTGGAGCAGCCGCGCTGCCACCTCCTTGCCGGCCCCCGCCGGCCCGGTGATCAGCACGCGCGATCCGGTCGCCGCCACCCGCTTCAGCGTGGCGCGCACGGTGTTGATGGCGGCACTGGTGCCGGTCAGCTCATTGTCATAGCCCACGCGCTCACGCAGCGACTCATTCTCGCGCTTCAGCCGCTCGGTCTCGGTCGCACGCCCCACCACCAGCAGCAGCTGCTCGGCCTGGAACGGCTTCTCGATGAAATCATAGGCGCCGCGCTTGATCGCCGCGACCGCCGTCTCGATATTGCCATGGCCCGAAATCACCACCACCGGCAGCCCCGGATCGCGCCGCTTCATCTCGTCGAGAAGTTCGATCCCGTCCAGCCTTGATCCCTGCAACCACACATCGAGCACCACCAGGCTCGGCCGTCGCTCGGCCAACGCCGCCAGCGCGCCATCGCCGTCCCCGGCGCTGCGCGTGGCATAGCCTTCATCCTCCAGCACCCCGGCGATCATCTCGCGGATATCGGCCTCATCGTCGATGATCAGAATATCAAGCGCCATAGCCATCCTTTGCTGGGATCGAGCCCATCATTCCGCCGCATCCCGCACCGGCATCGCCGCCTCGGTCGCCACCCGCGGCAGCCGCACCCGCACCGTCGCCCCGCCACCCGGCGCATCGTCCAGATCGAGCGCGCCGCCATGGTCCTCGATGATCTTCTTCACGATCGCCAGCCCCAGCCCGGTGCCGCGCGCCCGTGTCGTCACATAGGGCTCGGTCAGCTGGTCGCGCCGCTCGGCGGGCAGCCCCACGCCATTGTCGGTCACCGCAATCGTCACCTCGCGGAGCCCATCCTTGATCGCCAGCGAAATCCGCCCCGAGGGGCCATCGATCCCGGCCGCCTCGTCGCGTTCCACCCGCGCCGTCACCGCCTCGGCAGCATTCTTGAGCAGGTTGGTGAACATCCGCGCCATCTGCTGCCGGTCCACCATCATCGGTTCCGCCGGCTCGGCGTCCACACTGAAGCCGATCCCCGGAAACGCCACCTGCTGCAGCATCACCGCATCGCGCACCACAGGTTCGATGCTTTCCAGCGCAAACACCGGTCGCGGCAGCCGCGCGAAATCCGAAAACTCGTTCACCATCCGGTGCAGGTCGCCCACCTGCCGCACGATCATGCCCGTCAGCGCGCCGAAGGTCTCGCGGTCTTCCACGATCTGCCGGCCGAACTTGCGCTGCAACCGCTCGGCCGCCAGCTGGATCGGCGTCAGCGGGTTCTTGATCTCGTGCGCAATCCGCCGCGCCACATCGGCCCAGGCCGCCCGCCGCTGGTCGGCAAGCTGCGCCGAAATATCGTCGAAGGTCAGCACCAGCCCCGAGGACGCCACGCCATCGGCGGCAATCCGCACCGAAAGCGTCTGCGTGTCGGCGCCGCGCGCAATCTTGATCTGGCCCGAAGTTTGCCCCGAAGTCTGGCCCGAAGTCTGGCCCGTCTCGCGCGCCGTCTCCAGCCAGGCCGCCAGCTCGGGCACGAGCGCTGCCAGCCGCTGTCCGGACATCGCTTCGGCCGGCACTTCCAGAAGCGCCGCCGCCGAGCGATTTGCGGTCCGCACCACGCCCTCGGCATCGATCGACAGCACCCCGGCCGAAACCCCGGTCAGCACCGCCTCGGTAAACAGCCGGCGCTCGTTCAGCTGCAAGTTCGCACCCAGCAGCGCCGCCTGCTGCGCCTTCAACTGCCCGGTCATACGGTTGAAGGCCCGCGCCAGCGTCGAAATCTCGTCGCCGGCCCGCCCCGGCGGCACCCGCGCATCAAGGTCCCCTGCCCCCACCCGCTCCGCCGCCAGCGCCAGCCGCGCGATCGGCGTCACCAGCCGGTTGGCCAGCCACAGCGCAAACCACATCGCCACCGCCAGCGTCAGCACGCTCACCGCAATGAGCACCAGGTTGAAGCGCAGCTGCATCACTCGCGACCGCTCGATCAGGTTGCGATAGTCGAACAGCGCGCCCGCCGCCCGGTCCGCCCGCGCCAGCACCGATGGATCGACCTTGCGCGAGACATAGACATAGGTGTCGGCAACCCCGGTCAGCGCCACCAGCGCCTCGATCCGGTCGCCGCCGCGCGCCACCAGCGTCACCGCCTGCCCCGCCGGGCCGGTGGGGGCGGGCATCCGCTCCACCCGCGTCACCAGCGCCTCGCCGGTGAGGCCATTGAGCGCGATCGGCATCAGCTTGTCGCCACTGCGACTGAAAACAGCAGCTTCCGACAGGTTTCTCGCAGAAACCTGGAACTGCAGCGCCTGCCCGAACAAGGCGCTGCCCAGCCCGAAATCGCGCGCATAATTCGTCACATCGCTGCTCATCGGCACGATGTCATCGGCCACCCGCTGCCGGTTCTCCTCGATATAGGCCTGCGCCACCTGGTTCGAGCCTTCCAGAATGGTCTTCACCCGGTCGGAAAACCAGAATTGCACTCCGAACTGGAACAGGAGCGACGCAAAGATAACCACCAGCACCGTCGGCACCGCGGCAATGCCGGCAAACAGCGCCACCAGCCTCACATGCAGTTGCGCGCCCGCCAACCCCTTGCGGCGATTGGCCAACAGCAGCGCCACCCGCCGTGCCATGAGCACCACGAGCACCATCAGCGGCAACAGATTGGCCACCACCAGCAGTGTCACCAGCGGCGGCGAGGCGCCATTGGCCGGCAGCCCCCGCCCCGTCAGCCAGGCATAGCTCGACCAGCCGATCACCATCGTCAACGTCAGCGCCAGCATCTCCAGCTTCGGGTAGAAATCGGCACGCCCCAGCAGGCGTTGCACGCTGCGCCGCCGCTGCCACCAGCGCACCGCCTGCCGTCTGTCCCGCCTGGCCTGATCGTCACTCATCAGCATGCAATCTAGTCGATGATCGTGGCAAAAGGAACACAGTCGTTGCGCGGCTGCGACAGCAACTAACCATTCCGTCGCGGCACGGCCTCGATCCCCAGCTCACCCAGCATCTTGCGCAGCGTGTTGCGGTTGATCCCCAGCAACCGCGCCGCCTTCAGCTGGTTGCCATCGGTCGCTGTCAGGCAGGCGCGAATGAGCGGCCGTTCCACTTCGGCGAGCAGCCGTTCATACACGCCATCGGGCGGCAACGCATTGCCGAAGCCGGCAAAATAGCGGTCGATATGCTCGGCCGCCGCCGATGCCAGGTCCTCGGCATCGGCCGCCGGCGGCGCTGCCGGGCGAGCCGCCGGCCCCAGCACCGCCGTCAGTGCGGCCGCACCGATGGTGTCGCCGCGCTCCAGCACGGCGAGCCGCCGCATCAGATTCTCGAGCTCGCGCACATTGCCCGGCCAGCCATGCGCCTGCAGCACCGCCAGCGCGCCGGCATCGAGGGACTTTCGCGGCAGCCCCGCCTTTGCGGCCAGCGCCAGGAAATGCCGCGCCAGCACCGGCACATCCTCGCCGCGCGCGCGCAGCGGCGGCAGTTCCAGCGGCACGACATTGAGCCGATAATAAAGGTCCTCGCGAAATCGCCCCGCCTCGGTCAGCGCCAGCAAATTCTGGTTGGTGGCGGTGATGATCCGCACATCGGCGCGCTGGCTGCGCGCGCCGCCCACGGTGGTGAACTCGCCGGTCTGCAAAACCCGCAGCAGCCGCGTCTGCGCCTCGATCGGCATGTCGCCGATCTCGTCCAGAAACAGCGTGCCCCCCTGCGCCTGCTCGAACTTGCCGGAAGCCCGCGCCGCCGCCCCGGTAAAGGCCCCGCGCTCATGGCCGAAAAGCTCGCTCTCGATCAGCTCGTGCGGGATCGCCGCCATGTTGAGCGCCACGAAGGGGGCGGCCCGTCTCGGCCCCAAATCATGGATCGCCCGCGCCACCAGCTCCTTGCCGGTGCCGCTTTCGCCCAGCACCATCACCGTCAGGTCGTTGGGCACCACCCGGGCGATCAGCCGATACACCTCCTGCATCGCAGGCGAACGGCCGATCAGCGGGCTTTCGCCGCTCCCCAGCTCCCCCGGCACCTCGCCGGAATCCACCGCACTGCTCGCCAGCGCATCCCCCACCGTCTTCACAAGCTCGTTCAGATCGAAGGGCTTGGGCAGATAATCGAACGCCCCCTGTTCGGTCGCGCGCACCGCCGTCGACAGCGTGTTCTGCGCCGAGATCACCACCACCCGCAGTCCCGGCCGCATCGCCAGCAGGGCCGGGATCAGCTCCAGCCCATTGCCATCGGGCAACATCACATCGCTGATCACCATGTCACCCTTGCCCGCCGCCACCAGCGCCCGCAGCCCGGCGGCTGTTTCGGCGAGCAGCACCTGGTAACCAGCGCGCACCAGCCCCTGCCGCACCACGCTGCGAATGGCGGCGTCATCATCGGCCACGATCACGGTTGCTGTCATGGCTTGTCCTCGCTGCCGGTTTCGGTCGCCACCGGCAGCATGACCCGGAACACCGTCTGCTCGGGCTCGCCGCTGCGCTCATATTCGATCACGCCGCCATGGTCCGCAACGATCTTCGCCACCAGCGCCAGTCCCAACCCCGAGCCGCCGGCCTTGGAGGTCACGAACGGCTCGAACACATGGTCGGCCAGCTCCGGCAGCAAACCCGGCCCGTCATCGATGATCCGCACTTCCAGCGGCAGCTGCACCGGCGCGCCGCCCCCCGCCGGCCGCACCCGCAGCCCCGGCCGATAAGCCGTGGAAATCCCCAATCGCCCTGCACTGCCCGTAGCTTCGGCGCCATTCTTCAACAGATTGATGAACACCTGCACCAGCGCATCGCGGTTCGCCGAGACCATCGGCAGCGACGGATCATAGCGTTCCACGATATGCAGCCCCTGCGCAAAGCCCTGCTCTGCCACCCGCCGCACATGCCCTAGCAGCTCATGGATGTTGAGCGGCTTCATCTTCAATGGCCGTGTGTCGGTAAAGCTCTCCATCCGGTCCACCAGCTTGGCGATCCGGTCGACCTCGGTCACGATCAGGTCGGTCAGCTCACGCCGATCGGCCGCATCGGTGCCATCGTCGGCAAGCAGCTGGGCTGCGCCCTTGATCCCCGAAAGCGGGTTCTTGATCTCGTGCGCCAGCATCTGCGCCACGCCTTCCGCCGATCGTGCCGCCCCCTTCTGCTGCACCTGCCGATCGAACATCAGCGCCACGCTGCGCGTCTGCAAGGCGATGCTCAGCCAGTCATCGAACCCGGTCACCGCGCTTATCAGCACATCGGCGCGCAGCGGCCGGCTGTTCACCGGGTTCAGCAGCACGTCATAGGCGGCAAAGCCGCTGCCATCGCGCCGTGCCCGCGCCACCAGCGCCGCCACCGTCTGGTCACGACCGAACGCCGCCTCCCAGCCGCGCTCCGCAAGCGCCTGGCCGCTGGTGTTGAGCAGCGATTCCGCCGCCGTGTTCGTCAGCGCAATCACGCCATCGGGGCTGATGATCACCACCGGCACCGCCAGCCCCACCAGAAGGTCGGCCGGCAGATCGGCCGGAACGCCAGCCATCTGCCCGGCCATCACGCCGCCATCAATTCAAGACGCACCCGCTCTTCATAAAAACGATCCAGCATCGAAACCACATCAACCGGATCGTTCAACTGGTTGACCGCGTTGCGAAACACCGCACTGTCGAACAGCCCCTTGGTATACCAGCCAAGGTGCTTGCGCGCCACGCCCACACCCACTTGGCTGCCATAAAGGTCCATCATCATCGCATAATGCTCGCGCACCACGCCGTGCTGCACCGCCAGCGGCGGATCCGCCGGCACCGGCCGCCCGGTCAGCGCCGCCATCACCTGCCCGATCAACCAGGGCCGGCCATAGGCACCACGCCCGATCATCACGCCGTCCGCCCCCGATTGCGCCAGTGCCGCCTCGGCATCGGCCACCGAACAGATATCGCCATTGACGATCACCGGCAGCTTCACCGCATCCTTCACGCGGCGCACGAAACCCCAGTCCGCCGACCCCGTATAAAGCTGGCAGCGCGTGCGCCCATGCACGGTGATCAGCTGCACCCCCAGGTCCTCGGCAATCCGCGCCAGATCGGGCGCGTTGAGGCTCTGATGGTCCCACCCCATCCGCATCTTCAGCGTGACGGGCACCTTCACCGCCTTCACCGTCGCCTCGATGAGTGCGGCCGCCAGCGGCAGGTCGCGCATCAGGCTCGATCCCGCATGGCCATTGACAACCTTCTTCACCGGGCAGCCCATGTTGATGTCGATGATCGCCGCCCCGCGGCCCTCGTTAAGCTTGGCAGCCTCCGCCATCCGCCCCGGCTCGCAGCCGGCAAGCTGCATGCTCACCGGCTCCTCGCGCGGGTCCCAGGCGGCTTTCTGCAGGCTCTGCCGCGTTTCGCGGATCATCGCCTCGCTGGCAATCATCTCGGTCACCGTCAGCCCGGCGCCGAAGCGCTTCACCAGCACTCGGAACGGCATGTCGGTCACGCCGGTCATCGGCGCCAGGATCACCGGCACGTCGATCGTCACCGGCCCAATGGAAACAGGCTTGAGCATCACCCGCGCCTGCCTGATTTTTAGGCAGAACGCAAGTTGGGCTTCCCCCCTCACCGTGCAGGCCGTAGAGCATCCGCCATGCGCGCCACCGCCCTCATCGTCGCTGCCGGCAAGGGCATCCGCGCCGGCGGAGCCCTCCCCAAGCAATTTCAGCCGGTCGCTGGGCTGCCCCTGCTCCGCCACGCGGTCCAGCATCTCCGCGCCCACCCCGCCATCACCGGCATCCAGATCATCATCAACCCCGATGACCGCGCCCTCTACGATGCCGCCACCCAAGGGCTCGACCTGCCGCCCCCCATCCCCGGCGGCGCCACCCGACAGGCGAGTGCCCGCGCCGGTCTCGAAGCCCTCGCCGCCGCCGACCCGCCCGATCTCGTGCTCGTCCATGATGCCGCCCGCGCCTTCGTGCCCTGCACCCTCCTCGATGCGCTTTTCACCGCCCTCAAAGACTCCGCCAACCACGGCGCCGTGCCCGCCCTGCCCGTCATCGACAGCCTTCGCCGCGGCAATGGCCATTTCACCGCCAGCGTCGACCGCGACTCCCTGTGGCGCGTCCAGACCCCGCAGGCCTTCCGTTTCGCCCCGCTCCTCGCCGCCCACCGCGCCGCCCCCGAAGGTGCGACCGACGAGCTCGGCATTGCGCTGGCCGCCGGGCTGCACATCGCCATCACCCAGGGCGACGAACGCGCCTTCAAGATCACCGAACCACAGGATTTCATTCGCGCCCAAATGATGCAAACCTCGACGAGCTTCATCCCCCGCGCCGCCGCTGGCTTCGACGTCCACGCCTTCGGCCCAGGCGACCATGTCTGGCTCGCCGGCGTGCAGATCCCCCACAGCCACGGCCTCATCGGCCACAGCGATGCCGATGCCGGCCTCCACGCGCTCACCGATGCGCTGCTCGGCACCATCGCGGCGGGAGACATCGGCGATCATTTTCCGCCATCCGATCCGCAATGGAAGGGTGCAGCCTCCGACCGCTTCCTCGCCCATGCCGCCACCCTCGTCCGCGCACGCGGCGGCACCATCGATTTCGTCGATCTCACCCTCATCTGCGAGCGCCCGAAAATCGGCCCGCACCGCGCCGCGATGCAGGCCCGCGTCGCCGCAATCCTCGGAGTCGATCCCGGCCAGGTCAGCATCAAGGCCACCACCACCGAGCTGCTCGGCTTCACCGGCCGCTCGGAGGGCATAGCAGCACAGGCCATGGCCAGCGTCCGGCTGCCGGCGTAAAGGCTTGGCCATGGACCCCGAGCTTCTCGCCGCCGCCACCCGCGTGCTCGATGCCAACCGCGCCGCCGGCCGCTGTGTCGCAGTCGCCGAAAGCTGCACCGGCGGCCTCGTCGCCGCCGCCCTCACCGAAATTGCCGGCGCGTCGGACGTGTTCGAGCGCGGCTTCGTCACCTATTCCAATGCCGCCAAGCAGGAGGCGCTCGGCGTGGGGGAGGATATCATCGCCACCTTCGGCGCCGTCTCCATCGCCACCGCCTGGGCGATGGCGCGCGGCGCGCTCGAGCACAGCGTCGCCGATGTCGCGGTCGCCGTTACCGGCATTGCCGGCCCGGGCGGCGGCACCGCCAAAAAGCCCGTCGGCACCGTGGTATTCGCCCGCGCCGAGCGGGGCGGCAAGGCCGATGATGTGGTCGCCGATGTCCGCCAGTTCGGTGATCTCGGCCGCAGCGAAATCCGCCGTCAGGCGGCACTCGTCGCGCTGGAGCTGCTGATGCCGGCGCCCCCGGCGCCATAAAGCGCCACGGCGCGCGTCTCGAACGCCCCCACCATCCGCCGCAGCGCCTCGCCGAAGAACATGCCCGCCAGCCGCTCGAACATCCGGTTCTGAAACTCGAAATCGACGAGGAAATCGATCTCGCACCCCCCCGCCACATCGCGGAAGGTCCAGTCGTTCTTGAGATATTTCAGCGGCCCCGAAAGATATTCCACCGCAATCCTGTCCGGCTTCGCCAGCGTCACCCGGCTGGTGAAGCGCTCGCGCACCATCTTGAACCCCACCACCATATCGGCCGTCACCACATCATCCGTCCGGCTCTTCACCCGCAGCGCCTGCACCCAGGGCAAAAACTGCGGATAGCGCTCGATATCGGCCACCAGGTCGAACATCTGCACGTTCGAAAACGGCAGGAACCGCGTTTCGCTGTGCCTCGGCACTTAAGCGCTTGCCTCGGCATGGCGCTTGGCCTGCATCTCGGCAAAATCCCGCCCGGCATGGTAGCTCGATCGCGTCAGCGGTGATGCCGCCACCTGCAGAAAGCCCTTCGACCGCGCCACCGACGCATAGGCCTGAAACGTCTGCGGCGTCACGAATTCCATCACCTTGGCGTGGCGCGGCGTCGGCTGCAGATACTGGCCCACCGTCAGGAAATCGACGCCTGCCGACCGCATGTCATCCCACACCTGGTGCAATTCCTGCCCCGTCTCGCCCAGCCCCACCATCACGCCGGACTTGGTGAAGATGCGCGGCGAAAGCGCCTTCACCCGGTCGAGCAGCCGCAGCGAATGATAATAGCGCGCCCCCGGCCGGATCGTCGGATACAGCCGCGGCACCGTCTCCAGATTATGGTTGTAAACATCGGGCCCGGCCTCGACGATCATCTGCACCGCCCGCTCGGCCTTGTTGCGGAAATCGGGGGTGAGAATCTCGATCGTCGTCGCAGGGGCCGCCGCGCGGATCGCTTCGATCACCCGCACGAAATGCCCCGCCCCGCCATCGGGCAGGTCATCGCGGTCCACCGAGGTGATGACGATATGCTCGAGCCCGAGCGCCACCGCAGCCTCGGCCAGATGCGCGGGCTCGCTCATGTCCACCGGCCCCGGCATCCCCGTCTTCACATTGCAGAAGGCGCAGGCACGCGTGCAGGTCTCGCCCAAAATCATCACCGTCGCGTGCTTCTGGCTCCAGCACTCGCCGATATTGGGGCACGCCGCCTCCTCGCAAACGGTGTTGAGCTTCAGCCGCCGCATCAGCGCCCGCGTCTCGCTGAACGCCAGGCTCGTCGGCGCCTTTACCCGCAACCAGTCAGGCTTGCGTGCACGCGGCGTCGGGACCGGATCGGAGAGGTTCAGTATCTCGCTCATGGCGCCCAGATAGTCCCTTCATGCCGCGCTGCCAATCGGCCGCGCTTATTTGTCCGTGCCTTCGAATACGTACCCGCGCGTGTCCTTGGAATTGGCTCTCTGCTCCACCCAGCGCTTGTGTTCGCGAAACCCGCAGCCATACATCGCCATGGCGCCGGCTCTGGAACAACTCCCGCCACCGCCGTCCATCCCCATTTCCACCAGCGCGTTTCGTTCGCGGCTCACGCTCACCGAATTGCGGCTGCCCACCACCGGCCCCGGCTTGATCGGCGCCCGGTAGGGCGAAGGTGCGGGCTCATCGTCGGCGCACACCACAATCTCCCCGGGCTTCGCCTTGGGGCACAGCGCACTGAGCGATTTCGGGATCGCCAGCGGCGGCGGCTCCACCGCCAGCGCCGGGCCGGCAAGGCAGACGCTAATAATGCAGCGCCCGGCCATAGGCATCCAGAACACTCTCATGCATCATCTCGCTCAACGTCGGATGCGGGAAAACCGTGTGCATCAATTCTGCCTCGGTTGTCTCCAATTGGCGAGCAATAACATATCCCTGAATCAGCTCGGTCACTTCCGCCCCCACCATGTGCGCCCCCAGCAGCGCGCCGGTCCCGGCATCGAACACCGTCTTCACAAAGCCTTCCGCCTCACCCAGCGCAATCGCCTTGCCATTGCCGATGAACGGGAACTTCCCAACCTTCACCTCATGCCCGGCCGCGATTGCCAGCGCCTCGGTCATCCCCACGCTCGCCACCTGCGGCCGCGAATAGGTGCAGCCGGGAATGCCGGCCTTGTCCATCGGGTGGACATGCCGACCCGCAATCGTCTCCACCGCGATGATGCCCTCATGGCTCGCCTTGTGCGCCAGCCACGGCGCGCCGGCCACATCGCCGATCGCCCAAAGCCCCTCCACATTGGTCCGCCCATAACCATCATTGGCGATATGCCCGCGGTCGGTTGCCACCCCGAGCGCCTCCAGCCCGATATCTTCCGTATTCGGCACAATCCCGATCGCCACGATCACATGGCTGAACTGCAAGGTTTCCGGCTTGCCATCCTTGCCGGTGATC
>JBBSPR010000010.1:0-27351 GCA_038258615.1 Sphingomonadales bacterium | reverse complement strand
TCAGTCCACATCGTATGTCCTTCGAGTTCTTCGCAAAACCCGCAGAATCAAACATGTGCCAGCGCGTCAAGCGCAACCGGCTGATATCACTTAACTTAGTTTCGGGTCAGACACTGAGGCCCCAGCCGCCGGAGGCCAGTCCTAGAAGACTAAAGCAACTGCAACGCCCGCGCCATCCGCCGCGCCAGCGTCCCGGCGACGACCGGCGCATCATACGCCGCGTAGCGCGCCTTCACCGCAGCCGCTGCGGCACGTTCGGGGGCGTCTGCGGCGGCCAGTCCGTCCAGCGCGTCTCCGATCGCCTGGGCCGTCCACGCCACCGGCCGCCGCCCGATGCCGCGCGCTTCGAGTTGTCGGGCGTGGGTTTCGGCTTCGAGCATGTCGGGGAGCAGCAGCATCGGCGCACCGTGGCGCAGCGCATCGAGCGACGAGGCATGGCCGACGCGGGTGACGAACAGGCTGGCCTCGGTGAGCGCGCGAGCGATGTCGACCGGCTCCACCTCATGGCGGATGGTCTCGGGCAAACGGCCCGCAAAGGGCCTTCCGCTCACCCAAACCGTCGGCCAGCCCCGCGCCGCCAGCGCTTCCACCATCGGTGCAGCCTGCTCGCGTTCGAAGGGCAGGTAAACGAAGATACGCGGCGCGCCTGCCGGGGCTGACGGCCAGTCGGGCGGGGCGGCGAGCGCCAGTCCGTCCATCGGGCCGTAATAGTCGCTGTCGCGGCGCCCGGCATTGGGATCGACCTCGGGCCAGCTCGTCACAAACGGCGTCGCGGTGGCGAGCAGTTCGCGCACGCTGCCCAGCATCGGCGCCTTGAAATGCCGGCATACGGCGCGGATCACCCGGTTGGCCACGGCATCATCGGCCGCCTCGGGACCGCGCACCCATGGCATGATGCTCGGCATGGGATTGCTGGCGGGTGGGCAGCTGAACGGCGAACCCAGCCGTGCCGACGGCAGCCGCGCCACGTGCGCCGCCAGCAAGCTTGCCGGCGCATGCTCGCCATAAATGCCCGCGGGCTGCACCAGTTCGAACAGCGTGAGCCAGGCGCGGACGATCTCGATCAGCCCTTCCTCGCTCAGGAAGCCGCCATCGCCGATCACCTGGCCATAGCTGAAGGTGGGCACCGCAATCCGCTGCCGCACCCAGAGCGGCGCCTGCACAACCCTTGAAAAGGCCGGGGCGCCTTCACCCCAGAGCGTCGGTGGTGTCACGACATCGCGCGCCGCAAGCCAGCTCTCATGCCCCATCGCCGCCAGCGCGCGCGCGGCTGGCACCATCAGGCTCAGATGGCCGTTGCCGAGCCCCAGTTCCCAACATGCCAGCAGCCTTGCCATGGCTGCACCCTAGCCGATGCGGCGATAACGGAAATACCAGACCTGGTTGCCCTCGCGCAGCGCCTTCTGCTCGTAGCGGGTCGGCGGCCAGTCCGTGGGGCGATGGTCCCAGTCCGCCGGGCTGGCGGCGAGCCATTCGAAATCGGCGGTGTGTTGCATCTGCATCAGCGTCCAGTGGCAATAGACTGGATGGTCGGTGCCGATCCTGAGCTCGGCCCCCGGCTTGAGCGCGCGTGCCAGCAGCGCCAGTGGGCCGGGGTTGACGAAGCGGCGCTTGGCGTGGCGCACCTTGGGCCAGGGGTCGGGATGCAGCAGGAAGGCGCGATCGAGGCTGGCGGGCGGCAACCGGTCGAGCACATCGAGCGCGTCGCCATGGTGCAGCCGCACATTTCGCACACCAGCCTCGCGAATGTTTGCCAGTGCGCCGACCACGCCATCGAGGAAGGGCTCGGCGCCGATGATACCGATATGCGGGTTGGCGACCGCCTGCGCCACCATATGCTCGCCGCGGCCGAAGCCGATTTCGAGCCACAGGGGGCGTGAATCGCCGAACACCGCTTCCGTCGTCACTGGCCCATCGGTGGGCACTTCAAGCAACGGCAGATCGGCTTCGAGCATCGCTGCCTGGCCGACACGCAGCTTGTGGCCGGCGCGGCGGCCGTAGAGGCGGCGGATGGTTGTGGGGTCGGACGCGGTCAGATCGCGCCCCTCAGCGTATCGACGAGATCGAGCTTCTCCCAGGAGAAGCCGCCCTCATCGTCGGGCGTGCGGCCGAAATGGCCATAGGCCGCTGAACGCTGGTAGATCGGCTTGTTGAGGCCGAGCCGGGTGCGGATGCCGCGCGGGGTGAGCGCAAAGCCGAGGCGCTTGCTGTCCGCCAGGATCGCTTCGATGCGCGCCTCGGCCACGGTGCCGGTGCCATGCAGGTCGACATGGATCGACAGCGGCTCGGCCACGCCGATGGCATAGCTCAGCTGGATCGTGCAGCGCTTGGCAAGGCTGGCGGCCACGATGTTCTTGGCGAGATAGCGGGTGATGTACGCCGCCGACCGATCGACCTTGGTCGGGTCCTTGCCGCTGAAGGCGCCGCCGCCGTGCGGAGAAGCGCCGCCATAGGTGTCGACGATGATCTTGCGGCCGGTCACGCCGGCATCGCCATCGGGACCACCGATCTCGAAGCGGCCGGTCGGGTTGACATGGATGATCGTGTCGTCGGTGATGAAGCCGGCGGGCAGCACATCATCGAACACGCCCATCACATAGTCGCGGAGCTGCCCATAAAGTGCGGGGTCGCCCTCGCCGCCGTGGAAGAAGTAGCCGGGCTTGTGCTGGGTCGAGACGACAAGGGCGGTCGCACGCACCGGTCGCTCATTCTCATACTGCAGCGTCACCTGGCTCTTCGCGTCGGGTTCGAGGAAGGGTGCAGCACCCGAGTGGCGGTCCTGCGCCATCCGCTCGAGGATCTTGTGTGCATAGTAGAGGGTGGCGGGCATGAAATCGGGGGTTTCGTCGGTCGCATAGCCAAACATGATGCCCTGGTCCCCGGCACCCTCGTCCTTGTTGCCGCTGGCATCTACGCCTTGGGCGATGTGCGCCGACTGCGGGTGGAGGTGGTTCTCGAAATGCAGGTTCTGCCAGTGGAAGCCATCCTGCTCATAGCCGATGCGCTTCACCGTCTGGCGCACCGCGGTCTGGATTTCTTCCTGCGCTCCTGCTGCCCAGTTGCCGCCTGCGTCGATCATCCCGCGCCCACGTACCTCGCCGGCGAGAATGACGCGGTTGGTGGTGGTCAGCGTCTCGCATGCCACCCGAGCCTCCGGGTCCTTGGAGAGGAACAGATCGACCACCGCGTCCGAAATCTGGTCGGCCACCTTGTCGGGATGGCCTTCCGAAACCGACTCGCTGGTGAAGATGAACGATGAACGCGCCATGGTGGATCCCACTTTCTTGCCCGCATGGTGCTACAGGCCGTCCGTTTCCGGCGCAAGGGGTATAAAGATTGCTTTATATGAAAGCCGGGCTTTCAGCTGCGTGGCGGGATGGCGATCCGACGCTGCCACACGGCGAGGCCGGCCAGCACCAGCAGCGCTGCGAGGCTCATCGGTATCGCATCGCCGTACTGGGCATAGGGGGTGGCAGGGAGCGGGGGCGGCAGCGTGGTGCGGATGAATCCGCTGGTGCCTGCGGCCTGTCTTGCGACGATCCGGCCGGACGGTCCGATCACGGCGCTGATGCCTGTGGGTGTGGCGCGGGCCAACGGCAAACCCTCTTCGATCGCGCGCAGCCGTGCCTGTGCCAGATGCTGTGGCGGACCGGACGGGCCGAACCATGCATCGTTGGAGATGTTGACGATCCACGCAGGCCGTCGCCCGTCTTCGGTCACGCGGCCGCCGAAGATGATCTCGTAGCAGATCATCGCCCCGAAGGGGGGGATGCCGGGTATGGCGATGGTTCTCGGGCCAGGGCCGGGTGCGAAATCGATCCCACCGGGCGCAAGGCGCGCCAAGCCGATCGCTTCCATGATTCCGCGGGCAGGCACATATTCGCCAAGCGGCGTGAGATGCGCCTTGTCATAACGTGCAAGGATCTGCGCCTTGGCGTCGAGCACGAACAGGCTGTTGCGCAGCTTGTCGATCTCGCCGCTGGCCAGACGCTCGGCGGCGACGCCGCCGAACAGCAGCAGATCGTTGGACCGCAGCACGCTTGCCAGCTTCCGTCGCAATGCCGGATCTTCCTCGGGCAGGCCGAAGACGGCGGACTCGGACCAGATGACGAGCGTGGGCCTGTAGCCGAGATCGACGCCCGCCAGTGTTTCCGAAATCGTGCCTTCGGGGGACCGGGCTGCTGATTGCGCGTCGTTCGAACCGCTCTGCCCACCTTGATCGACACCGGCAAACGGCGCACCCGATTCGCTGCCGGTTGCACCAGACTGCATCGGTGCGCCGATGGACGAATCGGCAACCGCCTGGCGCGTGATGGCCAGATAGCGTTCCAGGTGTCGCTCGTTGGCGCCTTCATCGTATTTTTCGCCCTGCCCTATATCGGGCTGCACGATGACCAGCGTGGGATTGTCGGGGAAATACACATCCTGGATGAAGGTGCGGCCGAGCAGCCCGCCGAGCGCGGCTGCTCCCACGATCGCGGCGCCTACGCCGCGCTGGGTGAGCGTGCGTTGTGGCCCCAGCATCAGCCAGATGGCACCGCCGGCGAGCACCATCAGGCCGCTCAGCCCCTGCGCCCCGAAAAGCCGGGCAAGCTGCGGTACGCCGGGCGCTGCCAGCCAGGCGGCGCCCAGCGGGTTCCACGAAAAACCGCTCAGCAGCACCCCGCGCAGCCATTCCGTAAGCATGAAGGCGCCGGCGAGGACCAGCAGCCGCGCCAGCCCCGGCCGCGGGATCGCGTGCGCTGCCAGTGCGGCAACCATGGGATAGAGCGCCAGGAATGCCGACAACAGGATGACCGCCACCCAGCCCATCGCGGCGGGCATGGCCGACTGGAAGGTGAAGGCAGTGGCGATCCAGGTGAGGCTGGTGGCGAACATCGCAAAGCCCCACGCCCATCCCACCGCGGCGGCATGGCGACGCGAGGTTGCCGTGTCGACGAGCGCTGCAAGCCCGGCAGCGCCCACCACGGCGAGCAGCCAATAGTCTGTCGGCGCAAAGCCGAGCGCGGTTGCCACGCCGGCAGCAAGGGCCAGCGGCAGGCGCAGACGGGAATCGAGGAACATGCGCGGATATGACCCTATCGCTGCGATTGTGACGAGCAATCGCGTCCGCTGTAGCGAGCCACAAGCCGAATTGCCAATGACCGTTGCGCGGCGGGGTGTCGCCTGGCCTTGCCGAAGCCGTGCAAGCCCGGCAACAACGAGCCATGGCGGTCACCCTCGAGTACCAGCGGATCAATGTGTCGCGTGGCGGCCGGCCGGTGCTCGTCGATATCGATCTGCAGATTGCGGCCGGCGGGCTGGTGGCGCTCACCGGCGCCTCGGGTGCGGGCAAATCGACACTGTTGCGCGTCACCAACCGCCTGATCGCGCCCGCGTCCGGCCGATTGCTGATCGATGGTGCCGATGCCGCCGCCGAGCCGGGACCGGTGCTGCGCCGGCGGATCGGCTATGCGGCGCAGGGGGTGGGACTGTTCCCGCACTGGACAGTCGCCGACAACATCGCTGCGGTGCCCTGGCTCAACGGTGAAAGCCGGCGGATGCGGACGCAGCTGGTGGCCGAGATGCTCGATCTCGTCGAACTGCCGCAGAGCTTCGCCAGCCGGATGCCGGCCGAACTTTCCGGCGGACAGGCCAGCCGGGTGGGCCTGGCGCGGGCGCTTGCGGCGCGCCCCGGCCTGCTGCTGCTCGACGAGCCTTTTGCGGCACTTGATCCCGAGACGCGTACCGAACTCGCCGACCGCATCGAGGCGCTTCACAAGGCGCAAGGGCTGACGACCCTGCTTGTAACGCACGACCTTGCCGATGCACTCACCCGCGCGTCGCGCATCTTGGTGCTGGAAGCCGGCCGCCTGATTGCCGATGCCACGCCGGCCGCCCTTGTTGCCGATCCCCGCCCCGCCGTGCAGGCGCTCATTGCCTCGCCCCTCGACCAGGCACGCCGGCTCGTGCGGCTGACCGGGTGATCGAGGCGGCGGCCTGGGACCGGGCGATCGCGCTTTTGCCCGATCGGACGGCCGCGCATCTCGGCGTGAGTGCTGCAGCCGTGGGGCTGGCGCTGCTCATCGCCGTGCCGACCGTGCTGGCGATGGTGGGACGGCCAAGGCTGCGCAGCGCCGTGCTCACCGCGGCGGCGGTGGTGCAGACAGTGCCGGCGCTGGCACTTCTGGCGCTGTTCTACCCGCTGCTGCTGGCACTCTCGGCGCTTACCGAGCGGCTGGCCGGCTTCGGCGTGCCGGCTTTGGGCTTCCTGCCCTCGCTGCTGGCGCTCACGTTGTATGCGCTGCTGCCGCTGCTGCGCGGCGGCGCGGACGGGCTCGCGAGCGTGCCCCCGGCCACCCTCGATGCAGCCGATGGCATCGGCATGACGCGAGGCCAGCGTCTGCTTCATGTCGAGCTGCCGATGGCGGCACCGGTCATCATGGGCGGGCTGCGCACCGCAGCTGTCTGGACCATCGGCGCCGCCACGCTGGCCACAACCGTGGGCCAGAAGTCGCTGGGAGACCTGATCTTCGCCGGCCTTCAGCTGGAAGATTGGGCACTGGTCGTTACCGGCTGCCTCGCCGCGGCTGCGCTTGCGATCGTAACCGACATGGCCTTGTGGCGCGTGGAGACCGGCATCGCAGCGCGGCGGTGGCGCAAGGCCGGGCTCGGCGCAGCGCTGCTTGCCGCGATGGTGGCGGTGGTGCTTGCATTGTGGTGGAACGCCCGCCCGCCCGACTCTGCGGAACGTCCGGTGGTGGTGGGCGCCAAGAGCTTTGGCGAGCAATATATTCTGGCCGAGCTGATTGCGGCGCGGTTGCGCGAGCAGGGGTTGGCGGTCACTGTCCGCTCAGGGCTCGGCTCTGCGGTGGCGTTCCGGGCGCTGACCGCTGGCGATATCGACCTTTATGTCGATTATTCGGGTACCTTGTGGGCGAACGCCCTCGAGCGGACCGATGTTGCCCCGCGCGCCACGATGATCGCCACCCTGCGCGCCGAGCTGCCAGAGCGCCACCGGGTACAGGTGGCTGCGGTGCTCGGCTTCGAGAATGCCTATGCGCTGGCGATGCAACGCGCCGATGCCGAGCGGCTCGGCATCACGAGCCTTGCCGACCTTGCCCGCAAGTCCGGACGGCTGCGCCTCGCCACCGACACCGAGTTCCAGCAGCGCGAGGAATGGGCGGCACTTCAGCGCGCCTATGGCCTGCGCTTCGCCCGCCTTACCGCCTATACCCCCACGCTGATGGTGCGCGCACTGACCGGCGGCGAGGCCGATGTGATGACCGCCTTTTCGTCTGACGGTCGGATCGCGGCGGATGACCTTGTGTTGCTGACCGACCCTGCTGGCGCGCTGCCGAGCTATGATGCGATGCTGCTTATCGGCCCTACCCGGCCGGAGCTTGCCCGGATGTTGCAGGGGCTCGAGCGCAGTGTGCCGGTCGAAGCCATGCGCGAAGCGAATTGGCAAGTCGACCGCGCGACTGACAAGCGCACGCCCGAGCAGGCCGCGCGCTGGCTGGCAGCACGGATCAGGGACCGATAGCGACTGGCGCTATTCGTCGAGCAGCGCGTTCGAGGGTTGCGCGCCCCCCAGCCCCAGCGCCGACAGCCGTGCGGCCTGGGTCTTCGCATCGCCCACGATCACATAGGTCATCCGCTGCGGATCGAGCCATTTGCGCGCCAGTTCCGCCACGCGCGCCGTCGTCATGCTCGCCACCACCTCGGCTTCGCGCGCCACGAAATCGGCCGGCAGCCCCAGATCACCGATGCCTGCGAGCAGCCCCAGCTTTGCACCCTGTGACTCGAAGGCCCGCGCCCGCGACTTGACGAGGAAGCTCTTGGTCACCGCCAGGTCGGCTTCGGTGAAGGTGGCGGGATAATCACGGACGATCTCGCGAACGAGCTGTGCCGCCTCCAGCGTGACATTGGCCCGCACCGGGCTGAAGATCTGGAAGCTGCCCTCCCGCGCGCCGCCGGCAAGCCCTGAGCGGATGCCATAGGTATAGCCCTTGCCCTCGCGCAGTTGCTGGGTGAGCCGCGAGGCGAAGCCGCCGCCGCCGAGGATATAATTGGCCACCTGTACCGGGTAATAGTCCGGGTCGGCCCGTCGCAGCGCCGGAGTGCCGAAAAGCAGCACGGATTGCTTCGCATCGGGCAGGTCCTGGAACCACAGTGCCGGCTTGCCCGGCCGCTTCGCCAGCGGCCATTCGGGGATGGTGACGGGCTTGCCTGTCCAGGCTGCCAGTGGCGAAAACGCTGCTTGTGCTCCTGCCTGGTCCACCGCACCCACCACCCGCAGCCGCGCGCTCGCCGGCGAGAGATTGCGCGCATGGAAGGCCTTGAGTTCGTCCATGCCCAGCGCCGCCACCGAGGCCGGGGTGCCCAGCTCGTCCTGGCCCAAGATATGGTCGGCGCCATAGGTGACCCGCGCCATCACCGCCGCTGCAAGCTGCGCCGGCTGTGCCTTGTTGTCCGCAATCTCGGCGAGCGTTGCCGCCTTGACAAGTGCCAGCTCCGTCGGGTCCCAGCGCGGCTCGGCGAGCACTTCGGCCACAAGTGCTGCGGTGGCAGGAAGGTTGCGCGCCAGCGTGGTGCCGCTGATAAGAATTCGCTCATCACCGGCTTCGGCCTCGAGCGTGGCACCGAGCGACTTCAGTGCATTTTCAAGCTCGGCAGCGGTCTTGCTGCGCGTGCCGCGGGTGAGCATTTGAGCGAGCAAATTGGCTACCCCCGGCTTTTTCACGTCATCCAGAAGGCGGCCGCCGTCGATGCTCAGCTGGAAGCTGACGAGTGGCAGCTCATTGTCGACAATGCCCGAGACCGGCAGCCCGCTTGCCAGGGCGGCTGTCCAGATCTCAGGCTGCGGAACACGCGGCGCCGGTCCGGCCGGCGGTTCGACGGTCCGGTCGAAGGTGGAAGGCGTGCGCGTGTAGGGCTTCACCCCCGCTTTCGGATCGACCTCGGCCTCGGCGCCCTGGACGATCTTCTCCTCCTCGATCACCGCCTTTTGCGATCCCGCCAGTGCCAGCGCGAGACCATCCTTGGGCAGCGCGCTCACCGCCACATGCGGCCGCAGCGTGCCGCCCGAGCGGAGCACCCGCGCATAGACGCGCATGACGTCGGCGGCAGTCACCGCGCGCAGCCGTTCCAGCCGGTCATCGATGAAGTCGGTGCGCCCGGTCATGGCATGATAGCGCGCGATGCTGTCCGCCTTTTGCAGCACGCCCTGGAAGCTGCGGTAAAAGGCGGCCTCCTGCACGGTCTTTACCCGGGCCAGCGCGTCGGTATCGACCCCGTTCTTCTCGAAGCGGTCGAGCGCGGTGACAAGCCCTGCCTGCACCTTGTCGAGCGGCGTGCCGTCGAAGGCGCGGATCTGGATGAAGGCATCGCTCGCCAGCTCGCCATCATAGACGAACGCCTCGACGTTCTCGGTGAGCTTCAACTCCTCCACCAGCACTGCGGTCAGCGGCGATTCGCGGCCATCGGTCAGCAGGGCAAGCAGCACTTCGAGCGCAGGGGAATCTGGGTCGGCGATAGGCGGTGCGGGAAAACCCAGCCCCAGTTGCGGCAGCTGTGCAAAATTATCCTCATATTGGAGGCGCTTCGTCGCCGTGAGCCCAGCCGGCCGCGGCTTCTCCCGCGCAAAGTCCCCGGCCGACTTGTATTCGGCGAAGTAGCGCTCCGCCAGCGCGCGCACCTGCTGCGGATCGACGTCGCCGGCCACCACCAGCGCGCTGTTGGCGGGCTGGTACCAGCGGGCATAAAAATCCTGCACATCACCCAGCGTTGCTGCATCGAGATCGGCGAGCGAGCCGATCACCGGCCAGCTATAGGGATGGCTGGCGGGGTAGAGCGCCTTGGCCATGATGAGCTCCATCTGGCCGTAGGGGCGGTTGTCATAGCTCTGCCGCTTCTCGTTCTTGACGACCTGCTTCTCCTTGGCGAGCACCGGCTCGGACACGGTCTTGATGAAGAAGCCGAGCTTGTCCGCCTCCGCCCAGATCATCTTCTCCAGTGCATCATTGGGCACTGCCTGGGCATAGATGGTCACGTCACGGTCGGTGTTGCCGTTTGCCCCCGAGCCACCGATGCGCGCGCTCAGCCGGTCGAGCCCGCCGGTCCCGAGATTCTCCGAATCGAGGAAGAACAGATGCTCGAACATGTGCGCAAAGCCGGTGCGCCCCGGCGTCTCGCGCGCCGAGCCGACATGCGTGGCCAGCGCCACCGCCGCTACCGGATCGGACTTGTCGACATGCACGATCACCTTGAAGCCGTTCGCCAGCGTGAAGGTCTCGGTCGGCAGCAGCGGCGCTGCAAGTGCCGGGGTCGTGAACAGCGTGGCGGCGAGCAAGATAGAACGGAACATCAAGGCACCTCGGCGAATGGTTCCGTTTGTTTGCCCGAGGCCGAACGTCAGGGCAATGCGGGGCAAGTGAGGCTGATCTGCAGTGGCTCGCGCTGCCAGCCGATCTCCGCGCAGGCGGCCAGCCGGTCCTGCGCGATGGTGAGCTTGGCCCAGCGCGACTGGCTTTCCACCCGCCCGGTCACCACCAGTTCGTCGCTGGGTGCGGTCTCCTCTGGAATCGTCGTGCGGCCGCTCCAGTCGAAGATGCGCGCTGCCACACGGTCGATTCGTACACCGGCCACATCGACCGGCCGGCCGAAGCGTACATCGCGAACCGGCCGCTCGACGGCGCGGCTGATGCGCAGGTCACGGCGCGGTCCGGTCAGCCTGCCATCATGCGCCTCAGCCAGCCAAGCTGCCGCCGCCGCAGTGGCCACGCTTGTCGCCATGCTGGTGTCGATCACGATATCGACCGTGTTGCGGCCCAGCGGCATGCTGCCGAGCAGCCCGCGCCCGCCCTCCCAGCGCATCGGCAGCACGGTGGTGCGGTCATTGGGTGAAGCAGGGCGGGCAACCAGTCGCACCACATCGTGCGGAAGCTGGCGCGGCGAGATCAGCCCGTCGGCGCCGTCGACATGGTCGGCATCGCTCCACGCCAGCGTGAGCGGCAGCACGCGGCCGGCGTAATCGAGCGGCAAGTCGATGGTATCCTCGCGCAGCTTCACCTTGCCGACCTGGATAGTGGCCCGGCCTCGCTCGGGCTTGCGCGGCCCGATGCGAAATGCAGGGTCGGCCAGCCCCAGCCGGCGCGCGGCACTGGCGTTAAGCTCGACCGATCGGGTGGCACCTGGGTCCACACGAAAGCGTAGCGGCTTGCCGTCGAAGGTCATCGTTACCACCGGCGCCGTCATCGGCAGCATGAGGGGCGGCAGCGGCGGCAGCGGCTTGTCGCGCGCAGACGCCATCGTTGTGGTGACGAGGAGCAGGGGGAACAACATTCGACAGTGCATGAGCAAGCTCATACAGCTGTCACTTCGGCGCTGCAATCAGGCGGTGCGGAACCCATGGGTGATCGGATAGCGCCGGTCACGGCCGAAGTTGCGGTGGCTGATCTTCACACCCGGCGGCGCCTGGCGGCGCTTGTATTCGGCCAGATGCAGCAGCCGCTCGATCCGCGCGATCAACGCCGGGTCGATATCCTGCGCCGCCAGCTCGGCTGCCGATTGGTCGTTCTCCACCAGCCCGATCAGGATGCGGTCGAGCAGGTCATAGGGCGGCAGACTGTCGTCATCGCGCTGGTCGGCGCGCAATTCGGCAGAAGGTGGCCGGGTGATGGTGCGCTCGGGGATCACGATGCCTTGCGGGCCCCCCGATCCTGCAAGGGCGAGCCGCGGCTTGTGCGCATTGCGCCAGCGCGCGAGCTTGAACACCGTGGTCTTGTACACGTCCTTCAGCACCGAATAGCCGCCGGCCATGTCGCCATAAATCGTGGCATAGCCCACCGACATTTCCGACTTGTTGCCGGTGGTGAGCAGCATCGGCCCGAACTTGTTGGAAAGCGCCATCAGCGTGATGCCCCGAATGCGGGATTGGATATTCTCTTCGCTGGTATCGGCAGCGCGGCCCTTGAAGCTGTCGGCCAGCATCGTCTCGAACGCCGCCATGGCGGGGCCAATGGGAATCGTGTCGAGCCGGCAGCCCAGCCGCCTTGCTGTTTCCGCGGCTTCCTCCAGGCTCATGTCGGCGGTGTAGGGGGAGGGCAGCATCACGCACCACACCCGGTCCGCCCCCAGCGCATCCACCGCCACTGCCGCCGTCACTGCGCTGTCGATGCCGCCCGAAAGCCCCAACACCACGCCGGGAAAGCCGTTGCGGTTCACATAATCACGCAGACCGATGATCATGGCGTGCCAGATATCCGCGGGGTCCTCGTCGAGCACGGCGCGGGGGCCGGGTTCGCAGCTGAAATGGCCCGAGAAGGTCGGCCGGGTCCAATGGGTGAGCACGGTCCGCTCCTCCCAATCGGGCAGCTGCACGGCGATGCCGCGATCGGCGTTCATCACGAAGCTCGCCCCGTCGAACACCAGTTCGTCTTGCCCGCCGATGCGGTTGAGCAGCGCCATCGGCAGCCCCGTCTCCCCCACCCGCGCCACCACAACCGACAGCCGCTTGTCGAACTTGCCCATTTCATAGGGCGAGCCGTGCGGCACCAGCAGCAGCTCGGCGCCGGTTTCGGCGAGGCATTCGGGCACATCGGGAAACCAGATATCCTCGCAGATCGGCACGCCGAGCCGCGCGCCGCGAAACGCCATCGGCCCCGGCAGCGGCCCGGGCACGAACACGCGTGCTTCGTCGAAAGGCCCATAGTTGGGGAGGTTGTGCTTGAGGTTGATCGAAAGCTTGCCGCCATCGAGCAGCGCCGCCGCATTGTGCAGCCGGCCCTCCGCGCGCCACGGCAGCCCCACGAGCAGCGCCGGGCCACCATCCTCGGTCACCACGCGCAGCCGCTCGAGCGAGGCCGCCGCCGCTTCCACAAGGGCAGGCTTGAGCACCAGATCCTCGGGCGGATAGCCGACGAGGCTCAGCTCGGGCGTGGCGACCAGATCGGCATCGGGCTGGCTGGCACGCGCGGCGAGAATGGCATCGGCATTGGCCGCCAGATCGCCGACGCGCGCGTTCAGCTGGGCAAGGGCGATGCTGAGCCTTTTCGTCATGCCCCGGCTTTAGGGTGCTGCCGGTGTGGCTGCAACGCCAGCCTTGGCCGCAGCCACATCGTGCGCCACCGATTCGAGCAGGGCGGGCGCGTCGAACACGATGCCATCGCGGATCGTCCAGCGAATGCCGCCGATCCGCTCCTGGGTGTTGGTGGTATCGTTCAGCCGCTCGGTGCCGGTGCCGTAGAGCGTTTTCAAGTTCGCAAGCGGGTTCTCCTTCGTCACCACCAGGTCGGCGCGCATCCCTACCCGCACCAGCCCGAAATCGGGCTCCAGCCCCTTGGGCTCCATCAGCGTCGTCGCCCCGTTGATCGTGGCCGCCTGCAGCACTTCCAAAGGCGCGAAGCCCGCCTCCTGCAGCAGCTCGAGCTCGAGAATATAGCCGAAGCCCCAGCTCTGCCAGATAAAGCCCGGGTCCGAGCCGGCGGTTACCCGGCCGCCCATGTTCTTGTAATCATTCACCAACCGCATATAACGCTCGTAGAATTTGCGCCACGTCACTTCGTTCTGCGTCGTCCAGTCGAAGAAATAGCTGCCATGGTTGTCGCGGTTGGAGAGGAAGAAGCCGCGCAGGATCGGCGGCGTATAGCGCTCGTGCCAATCAGCGTTCTTGGCGCGCATCAGATCGCGCGAGGCCGAGTAGATATTGAACGTCGGGTCGAATACGACATTGTTCGCCTTCTGCGCCTTTAGATACGCCGTCCACTCCGGCCCGCCGGGCTCATGGATCTGGTTCCATATCTCGGCAATGCCGCCGAAGCGCTGCTGCTCGTTGTTGAAGTTGTAGTCGGCCGGCGTGTCCTGCACCCGCCGGTCCTTGAGCATCGATTCGAAATGCCCGTAGAAATGCGTGATCGTGTTCAGCCCCGCCGCACCCGCATCTCGGCCGTTGAACTCGGCGATGTTAGGCTGGCTCAGATGCGCCACCGTGCCGAGACCGCTCTTCTTCGCTTCATCGATCGCAGCGCGCACGATCGCCGGCGTCTCGTCACCGCGGTTGAAGAACTTGATCCCGTCGATGCCGGCCTTGGCCGCCCAGCGCACCCATTCCCGCGCCTTGTCCGGGCTCTGCACGCGCCCGCCGGTCCAGCCTGAGCCCAAAGTCTGATAGACGAAGATACGTGGCGCTGTGATGCTGCCCGCCGCCGCGCGTCGCTTGTCGTCGAGGGCCAGGGCGGCATTGCCGCCATAGAGCGGGTTGCCGCGAATCGTCGTCACCCCGTGCGCCAGCCACAGCCGATAGGCGTAGCTCGGATCGGGCATCTTCTGCGCATCGCCCTGGTGGCCGTGCATGTCGACAAAGCCCGGCATCACGAACATGCCGCTGGCGTCGATCTCGCGCGTGGCACCCGCCGGCGGGCGGCCGGGCTTCATCGGCAGCCCCGGTGTGCCGGCCCCCCGGATCTCGGCAATGCGGCCATCCTTGATGACGATATCCGCCGGCCCATAGGGCGGCCCACCATTGCCGGTGATGATCGTCGCCCCGCGGATGACGAGGCTCGGATAGGGCCCTTCGCCCTCGCTCACCTTGCGGTCCGCCAGCGGCTGCATCCCCTGCGCAACAGCAGGGCCCGCCAGCACCGCCAGCATTGCCACCGCAAAAACCCGAACCCGCATCGTCAGCACCCCCTTTATCGCGCCAGCATAAGGCCTTGGCGCGGGCTTTCAATTGCGGCTAGCGTGGGGCCGTGGACGGGGCGCAACTCATCTGGTTTCTGCCGGGCTATCTGCTCGGGTCGATCCCGTTCGGGCTGCTTCTTACCCGGATGATCGGTATCGATATCCGCTCGGTGGGCTCGGGCAACATCGGCACCACCAATGTGCTGCGCACCGGCAACAAGGGCCTCGCCGCCGCCACGCTGCTGCTCGATGCCGGCAAGGGGGTGGCCGCTGTGTTGCTGGCGCGCCATTTCGCCGGTGATGGCGCTGCGATGCTCGCCGGCCTCGCCGCCTTCATCGGCCATGTCTGGCCGGTCTGGCTCAAGTTCCGCGGCGGCAAGGGCGTCGCCACCCTGCTCGGTGTGGCGCTCGGCGCCGTTCCGCTGGCAGGGCTCGCCGCCCTCCTCACCTGGCTTGGCGCAGCACTTCTCACCCGCTTCTCTTCGGTCGGCGGCATGGCGGCTGCCGTTGCCGCACCCTTGGCTGCGCTTTCGATGGGCAAGACGCACTCGGCGATCACGCTGGCGATCATGGCGGCCATCCTCATCTGGAAGCATCGCGAGAATATCGCGCGCCTTCGCGCCGGCACCGAAAGCCGGATCGGCGCGAAAGGATGAACCTGCCGCCCGATGCTGTCGCGCGGCTGCGCCTCACCCGCACCCCCAGCATCGGCCCGGTCACTTATCGCCAGCTCATAGCCCGCTTCGGCAATGCTGCCGCGGCCCTCGACGCCCTCCCCGATCTCGCCGCGCGTGGTGGCAGGCGCCTCGAAATCACCCCGGCCGCCGCCGCCGAAGCCGAATTGGACCGGCTGGCAGCGCTCGGCGCCACCGCGATCTTCATCGGCACACCCGCCTATCCCACGCTGCTCGCCGCCACCGAAACTGCACCGCCGATGCTCGCAGCGCACGGCCGGCTCGATCTGCTCGAAGCCCCCGCCATCGGCATCGTCGGCGCCCGCAACGCGTCGGCCGCTGGCATGCGCCTCGCGCGGCGCTGGGCGACCGAACTCGCCGAAGCCGGCATGGTCATCGTCTCGGGGCTGGCACGCGGCATCGACACCGCCGCGCATGAAGGCGCCCTCCTCGCCGGCGGCACGGTGGCGGTCATCGCCGGCGGCATCAACATCGCCTACCCGCCCGAGAATGCCGGCCTGATGGCACGGCTGGCGACTGAAGGCCTAGTCCTCGCCGAGCAGCCCCCCGGCGTCGAACCCCAGGCGCGCCACTTCCCGCGCCGCAACCGCGTCATCGCCGGAATCGCCGCCGGCACGCTCGTCATCGAGGCCGCCCCCCGCTCGGGCTCGCTCATCACCGCACGGCTGGCTGCCGAATTCGGCCGCGAGGTCATGGCCGTCCCCGGCAGCCCGATCGACCCGCGCGCCCAGGGCTGCAACACCCTCATCCGCGAAGGCGGCACGCTCGTGCAATCGACCGCCGATGTGCTCGAAGCGTTGTCGGCCTTTGATGCTGATGGTGCCGGCGGCACGCTTGGCGGCCGCTTCCAGCTCGCCGATGCCGGCGCTGCCTTCACCCCGGTCGCTGCGCAGGCGCCCGCCGGGGCACGCCCGCTGCTGCTCGGGCTGCTCAGCCCTGCCCCCGTTGCGGTCGATGAACTCGTCCGCCAGTCGGGCCTCGCCTCGGCGGTCGTCGCCAATGTGCTGCTCGATCTCGAGCTCGAAGGGGTGGTGGCGCGCCACGCCGGGGGCCGCGTCGCAACCGCGTGACAATTCTGCCCGCTTGACGCATGAGGCGCCGCCTCGCCACCCTCGCGCGTACACGTGAGAGAAAGTGTCAGCCAAAGCCATGCAGCTCGTCATCGTCGAATCGCCCGCCAAGGCGAAAACCATCAACAAGTATCTCGGCAGCGATTACGAGGTGCTCGCAAGCTTCGGCCACATCCGCGATCTCGCGGTGCGCGATGGCTCGGTCGACCCGACCAACGATTTCGCGATGGACTGGGAACTTTCCGCCGATCGCAGCCGCCAGCTCAAGGAGATCGGCGATGCTGCCAAGCGCGCCACCAATGTCATCCTCGCGACCGACCCCGATCGCGAAGGCGAGGCGATCAGCTGGCACCTGACCGAGTGGCTGACGAAAAAGAAGCTGATGCCCAAGGGCGGCGCCCAGCGCGTCACCTTCAACGCCATCACCAAGGATGCCGTCACCTCGGCGATGGCGCGCCCGCGCGAGCTCGATGCCGCGCTCATCGATGCCTATCGCGCACGCCGCGCGCTCGATTATCTCGTCGGCTTCACCCTCTCCCCGGTGCTGTGGCGCAAGCTGCCCGGTGCGCGCAGTGCCGGCCGCGTGCAATCGGTATCGCTGCGCCTCATCTGCGAGCGCGAATCGGAAATCGAAGCACATGAAGCGCGCGAATACTGGACGGTGACTGCCGCCATGGCCTCCACGGCTGGCGACGCCTTCGGTGCCAAGCTCGTCGGCCTCGACGGCAAGAAGCTCGAACAGTTCGACCTGAACACCGAAGCGCTGGCCGAAGCCGCCCGCGCTCGCGTGGCAGCGGCCAAGGTCAGCGTCACCAGCGTCGAGACCAAGCCCGCCAGCCGCAACCCCTATGCCCCCTTCACCACCTCGACGCTGCAGCAGGAAGCCTCGAAGAAGCTCGGCCTCTCCGCCGCCCAGACGATGCGACTCGCGCAGCAGCTCTACGAAGCCGGGCGCATCACCTATATGCGGACCGACGGCGTGCAGATGGCGCCCGAAGCCATCACTGCCGTCCGCGCCGTCATCGCCGAGGATTATGGCCGCGGGCCCGACGTGCTGCCCGAAAAGGCGCGCCACTATGCCACCAAGGCTAAGAACGCCCAGGAAGCGCATGAAGCGATCCGCCCGACCGACCTCGCCGCCCGCCCCGCCAAGGGTGCGACGAGCGAAGCCGATCGGCTCTATGCGCTTATCTGGAAGCGCACCGTCGCCAGCCAGATGGCCAGTGCGCGCGTGGAGCGCACCAGCGTGCGGCTCGAAGATGCCGGCCGCACCCGGGCGCTTCGCGCCAGCGGCCAGGTCATCATCAGCCCCGGCTTCCTCGCCGTTTACACCGAAACCCGCGAAGATGCGTCCGCCGAAGAAGATGCGGAGGACGACGACCGCCGCCTGCCGCGCCTGCAGCAGGGCGAAGCCTGCGCCACCCGCAGCGCCGACGCCAAGCAGAGCTTCACCCAGCCGCCACCGCGCTACACCGAGGCCAGCCTCGTCAAGCGCATGGAGGAATTGGGCATCGGCCGCCCCTCCACCTACGCCTCGATCCTGCAGGTGCTCAAGGATCGCGCCTATGTGAAGCTCGAGGCCAAGCGCTTCCACGCCGAAGAGAAGGGCCGGCTCCTCACCGCCTTCCTCGAACGATTCTTCGATACCTATGTGGGCTATGATTACACCGCCGGCCTCGAAGGCCAGCTCGATGAAGTGTCGGCCGGCAACCAGGATTGGGTGGCGCTGCTGCGCGCCTTCTGGGCCGACTTCGAGGCGCGTACCAAGGAAGTGCTTGAGATCCGGCCCTCCGACGTCACCAAGGCGCTCGATGAATGGCTCGAGCCGATGCTCTTCCCCGAGCGCGCCGATGGCGAGGATCCGCGGCTCTGCCCTGCCTGCAACAGCGGCCGGCTGGGGCTGAAGACCGGCAAGTTCGGCGCCTTCATCGCCTGCTCCAACTATCCCGAATGCCGCTACACCCGCCAGTTCGGGACCGAAGGCGGTGCCAAGGAATCGAACGGCCCGATGCTGCTCGGCATCGACCCCGCTAGCGGTGAGCCCGTGACGCTCCGCGATGGCCGCTTCGGCGCCTATGTGCAGATCGGCGAGGCCGAGAAACCGCCGCGCGCCAGCATTCCCAAGGACATGCCGGTCACCGGCCCGGACGATCTCGACACCGCGCTCAAGCTGCTCGGCCTGCCGCGCACCATCGGATCCCACCCCGAAACCGGCGAGCCGATCACCGCCAGCATCGGCCGCTATGGGCCCTATCTGGCGCACGCCGGCAAATATGCGCGGCTGACCGGCAGTGCCGAAGTGTTCGAGACCGGCATGAACGCTGCGGTCGTCAAGCTTGCAGAAGCCGCCGCAGGCCGGCCGGCGCGGGGCACGCCGCAGCCGCCGCTGAAGGAGGTTGGCGCGCATCCGGTCAGCGGTGCGATGATCAAGCTGCTGAGCGGGCGCTTCGGGCCGTATTTTTCGGATGGTACGACGAACGCCAATGTTCCCAAAGGGATGGATGGCATGGAGATTGGGCTGGAAGAAGCGGTGGCGCTGATCGATGCCCGTGCCGCGATGCCGTCCAAGGGCAAGAAGAAGCCGGCGCGGAAGCCCGCGGCGAAAAAGGCCGTCGCAAAGAAGGATGGGGCCAAGAAGGATGGGGCCAAGAAGGCCACGCCTGCAAAGAAGCCTGCGGCGAAGAAGAAGGCGCCTGTTACCTAGTGGCCCGGGCTTTGCAACGCTGGTAGGACGGCGGCATGGTGGCTGTGACCCGATTGGCGTTGACCGATGTGCGGAGCCACACGGCGCTGGCGCTGGAGGTGGCGACCGGGCTGGTGGTGATCACCGGCGAGAACGGGGCGGGCAAGACCAACATACTGGAATCGGTGAGCTTGTTGGCGCCTGGGCGGGGCTTGCGCGGCGCGTCGCTGGGTGAGGTGGCGCGGATCGGCGGGGGCGGCGGCTTTTCGATTGCGGCCACGCTGATGGCGCCGGGCGGCGCAGTGGAGCTTGGCACAGGCACGCTGGCGACGGCGCCCGAGCGGCGGGTGGTGCGGGTAAATGGTGCGGCCAGGCCAGCGAGTGCGCTGGGGGAATGGGTGTCGGTGGTGTGGCTCACCCCGGCGATGGATCGGCTGTTTGCGGAAAGCGCCGGAGGCCGGCGGCGGTTTCTGGACCGGCTGGTGCTGGCGCTTCACCCCGGCCATGCGCACGAAACCGTGCGCTATGAGGCGGCGATGCGGGGGCGCACGCGGTTGCTGACGGGTCATGCAGGGGCGGATTCGGGGTGGCTGGGGGCACTTGAGGGGGCCATGGCGGTGCATGGCGAGGCCATCGGGCGGGCGCGGGCGGATACGGTGACGGCGCTGTCCGAGGCGCTGGCGGCCGCACCCGAGGATGGCTTTGCGCGGCCGTTGCTGCGGCTGGACGATTCGACTCCGGCAGATCTTGCGGCGGCGCTCAAGCGCAACCGCACGCTGGATGCGGCGGCGGGGCGGGCGCTGATCGGGCCGCACCGTGCGGACCTGGCGGTGGTGCATGCCGGCAAGGCGCTGCCGGCCGGGCTGGGGTCGACCGGCGAGCAGAAGGCGCTGCTGATCGCGATCGTGCTGGCGCATGCGGCGCTGGTGCGTGCGCGGCTGGGCGCGCCCCCATTGATGCTGCTCGACGAAATCGCTGCGCACCTCGATGCACCGCGGCGGGGGCGGCTGTTCGCAAGGCTGGCGGAGACAGGTGCGCAGGTGTGGATGACTGGCACCGACCGGGGGTTGTTCGAGGCGGCTGAGGGGGGCACGCGGCTGCATCTCGGGTGATTTTTGCAACACTGACATCGAGTGTCATTTGCGCCACGCGACATTCTTTGCTCTTTAGGGGCAGGTGGCCGGCAACGGCGTTGTTACTGGGCTGATGAATGGGTTCGATATTTGCCAGTTGGCGCAGTGACGTCCCCGCCTCGATCGTGGTGGCTCTGGTGGCACTTCCCTTGTGCCTTGGCGTGGCGGTGGCGAGTGGGGCGCCGCCTCTGTCCGGGCTGATTGCCGGGATCATGGGCGGCATTGTCGTCGGCGCGCTCAGCAAATCGGCACTTTCGGTGTCGGGTCCGGCCGCGGGGCTGACGGCGATCGTGTTCACGGCGATCGAGACGCTGCCGACCTATGAGGCGTTTCTGCTCAGCGTCTGCATTGCGGGGCTGCTGCAGCTGGTGTTCTCGGTGTCGCGCGGCGGCTATCTGGCCGAATTCGTGCCGTCCTCGGTGGTGATCGGCATGCTTTCGGCGATCGGGTTGATCCTGATCCTGAAGCAGCTTCCCTATGCGATTGGCTATGTGGGTGATTATGAGGGCAGCAACGAGTTTTTCCAGCGCGATGGCGAGAACACCTTCACCGAGTTGCTGGCGGTGGTGCAGCGCGACATTGCTGTCGGGGCCTTGCTGATCGCGCTGGCCAGCCTCGCCTTCCTGTTCTGGTGGGACAAGAACAAGCCCAGGCAAGGACCATTGAAGCTGCTGCCGGGGCCATTGGTTGTCGTGGTGGTCGCGGTGCTCATCAACACGGCCTATGCCGCCCTGGCACCAGCGCTGGCCGTGCCGGCCGAGCAGCTGGTTCGGCTGCAGGTGACTTCGGGGCTGGACGAGCTGGCCGGATTGCTGCGCTTTCCCGATACCGGGCAGATCGGCAACACTGCGGTATGGACCGTGGCGCTGACACTGGCGATCGTCGCGAGCCTCGAGACGCTGCTCAGCGTGAAGGCGGTGGACGAGATCGATCGCAAGCGGCGGGTGACCGACAAGAATCGCGAGCTGCTGGCGCAGGGTGTGGGCAATCTGGCGTCGGGCCTGATCGGTGGCCTTCCGGTGACCAGCGTGATCGTGCGCTCCTCGGCGAATGTGGAAGCCGGTGCCGACAGCAAGCTCTCGACGATCCTTCACGGCGGCTGGCTGCTGCTGGCGGTGGTGCTGGTGCCGACGATCATCAACCTGATCCCGCTTTCAGCACTGGCGGCGATCCTGATCCAGACCGGCTACAAGCTGGCCAAGCCCAGCCTGTTCGTGGCGCGCTGGAAGCAGGGGTACACGCAGTTCATTCCGTTTGTGGTGACGGTGGTGGCGATCCTGTTCACCGATCTGCTCATCGGCATCGGCATCGGGCTGGTGGTGGGCTTCGGCTTCGTGATCGCGCGGAATTTCCGCACCGCGATCAGCTATGTCGAGCGCGAGGACATGGTGATGGTGCGCGCACGACGCGACCTCTACTTCATCCACAAGCCGCAGCTGCAGCAGGCGCTTCTCCGGGTGCCCGCAGGCAGCGAGCTGATCATCGACCTTTCGAGCACCGGCTATGTCGATCTCGACAACGTCGACATCATCAACGGCTTCATCAAGGGCGCGCCGTTCCGCGGCATCAAGGTGCGGCTTAAGGGTGATCCTGCCGGTCGCACCGCACCGCTGATCAATGCACCGCTGATCGGGGTGCTGGGCAGCAGCACGAAGGCGGGCGGGCCGGGCGCTGCGCTGGAAGGAGCGCCCGCATGAGCGAGTACAAGCAGCTGATCCTCGCCAACATGGCGTGGCAGGTGGAGAAGCAGCAGGACGATCCGGAATATTTCAGCCGCCACGCCGGACCGGAGAACCCGGTGTTCCTGTGGATCGGCTCATCGGACAGCAGGGTGGTGCCCGAGCGGATCACGCGGTCGCCGCCGGGCAGCCTGTACATCCACCGCAACCTCGGAAACCTAGTTTCCGAAAGCGATCTCAACCTGATGTCGGCGGTCGAGCATGCGCTGCTGGATCTGGGCGTGAAACACATCATCATCTGCGGCAACCATGATTGCGTAACACTGGCGCGCGCGCTGCGCGGCAGTGCCGAGGACCTGATCGACCGGTGGCTGGCGCCCGCGCGCGAGGTGTATGACAATCATCTCGAGGAGATCGACGCCATGTCCGATGAGGGCAGCCGGCTTTCGCGGTTCGTGGAATGCAACGTGCGCGACCAACTGGTGCGGCTGGCCCGCTCGGCGCCGGTGCAGGCGGCGTTTGCGCGCGGCCAGGATGTGAAGCTGCATGGCTGGGTCTATGATTTGCGCGACGGCCTGATCAAGCCGCTGCTCGAGCTGGACCGGCATTCGGACTTGGGTGACGTGCCACGGCCGGCGCGCGTACTCGTCTGACGTCCGGCTGAACCATCGCCGGGGTGCAGGGTTCTGTTTCAAAGCGAAGCGGAGCCCAAGCCATGCCAACTACTCTTAAACCCCTTGCAGAACAGACACTTGTCATTACCGGTGCCACCAGCGGCATCGGGCTCGCGATTGCCGAGGCCGCAGTCGCCGCAGGCGCCAACGTGATGCTGGCTGCCCGCAATGCCGAAGCGCTCGATGAAATCGGCCGTCGGCTGGGTAGCGACTTCCGCCTCGATGGAGGAGGCGGCGGCAAGAAGCGCCGTCCCCGTGGCCGGGTGGCCAGCCTGGCAGGCGATGTGGCCGATCCGGAATATGCCGATCGGCTGGCGTCGGCGACGATCGCGCATTTCGGCGGCTTCGACACCTGGATCAACGATGCGGCGGCTGCCACTTATGGCACGCTCATGGAAACGCCGGTCACCGACCAGCGGCGGGTTTTCGAAGTCGGCTATTGGGGCACCGTGAAGGGTTCGCTGGCCGCACTTGCGCATCTGCACGAAAAGGGTGGGGCGATCATCAATATCGGCAGCGTGCTCGGCACCCGCGCGATGATCCAGCAAGGACCTTATTCGGCGATGAAGCATGCTGTGAAGGGCTTCACCGACGCGCTGCGCACCGAAGTGATGGAAGGCAAGCTGCCGGTCTCGGTGACGCTGATCAAGCCGGCGGCGATGCACACGCCCTATCCCGATCACGCCCGCAACCGCATGGAGACGCCCGCCAAGCTGCCGCCGGTGATCTATGATCCGCGGCTGGTGGCGCGCGCCGTGCTGTTCGCTGCGGAGACGCCGCGACGTGACCTTACGGTCGGTGGCTTCGGCCTCGGGGCTGTGGTGGGCGACTTCGTGATGCCCGGCCTGCTCGACAAGGCGATGGCGCTGTTCGGCACCGCCGCCCAGCAATCCGACCGCCGGACGCCGGCGGCGAGTGCCGATAACCTCTACCAGCCGCGCAAGGACGGATCGATCGAGAACGACGAACCGCAGCATGTGCGTCGGCGCAGCCTCTGGCTGGAAGCGCAACTGAAGCCGCTGGCAGCGCTGGGCATCGCGGGGGCCGGTTTCGGCCTGCTGGCCGCAGGCATTGCCAGCGCGCGACGCTCCGACTGAAGATCGCCGCCGGGGGATTACCGCTGGGGTTTTTGCAGCCCGCGAGCGGAACCCCCGGGGGGGCGACGCGTTTCATGAACATCACAATCAGAGGTTTGTATCATGTCGGACATCGATGGCACGGTGGCGCCGCCGGGCACCCGGCTCACGCCGCGAAAGAACATGCAGCCGATGGAGCGCAGCCTGTCTGTGGCTGCCGGATCGCTGCTCGGCGTGCTGGGAGCGCGCCAGAAGGGCGCTGCCGGCGTGGCGCTGGGGTTGATCGGATCGCTGCTGGTGGCGCGCGGCGCGACCGGCGCGGCGCCGGTCAGACGGTTGGTCGGCCAGCGACCCGATGAGGTGGATGTTGCCAAGGCTGCGGGCTGGTCGAGTGCGGCGCTGGCTTCGCGCTCGGTCACGATCAATGCCGACCGGGCACAGGTGTTCAGTCGCTTCCGCGATATTGCGTCCTGGCCGGAGTGGGCAGTGAATGTCGAGGCGATCGATCCGGCGCAAGGCGATGGCGCGCTCAAGTTCACCACCCTCGATCCGTCCGGCCCCATCGAGTGGCACGGACATGTGACCGAGGACCGCGAGAACGAAGTGCTGTCGATCGACTCAGTGGCCGATTCGGCGGTGCCGTTGAAGCTGCGCTACGAGTTTCGTGATGCACCGGGTGGCCGCGGTACCGAAATCCATGGCGTGATCGCCTATCAGCCGCCGGGCGGAAGTCTTGGCCGCTATGGCGCGAAGGTGACCCAGCGCGAGCCGGGTATCCAGATGCGCCGCGACCTGAAGCGGTTCAAAAGCCTGATCGAAACCGGCGAGATTTCGGTGAACGATCCGCAGGGCACCGAACCGAAAGCTTGAAATCGCGGCCCGCAGGCCGCCCTGACGAAGGAATTTTCCATGCGCGCAGTCCGCTGGCACGGCAAGAAGGACGTTCGGGTCGATACGGTGCCCGATCCCGAGATCGTCAATCCGCGTGATGCGATCATCAAGGTGACATCGACCGCGATCTGCGGGTCCGACCTTCATCTTTACGATGGCATGATCCCGTCGATGCAGGCGGGCGACATTCTCGGCCATGAGTTCATGGGCGAGGTTGTCGAGGTCGGTTCGGGGGTCGGCAATCTGAAGGTCGGCGACCGGGTGGTGGTGCCGTTCACCATCGCGTGCGGGAATTGCTTCTTCTGCGAGAAGACGCTTACGTCGCTGTGCGACAACAGCAATCCTGCCGACAACCAGGATGTAGCCGAAGCGCTGATGGGGCATTCGCCTTCCGCGCTGTTCGGCTATTCGCACATGCTGGGCGGCTTTGCCGGCGGCCAGGCGGAATTCGTGCGGGTGCCGTTTGCCGACACCGGCTGCTTCAAGGTGCCATCGCACCTGACCGATGACCAGGTGCTGTTTCTCTCCGACATCCTGCCGACCGGCTGGATGGGGGCGGAAAATGCCGATATCGAGCCCGGTGACACCGTGGCGGTCTGGGGTGCGGGGCCGGTGGGCCAGTTCGCCATCCGCTCGGCCTTTCTGCTTGGCGCCGAGCGGGTGATCGCCATCGATCATCGGCCGGCGCGGCTGGCATTGGCCGCCGAGGCCGGTGCCGAAACGATCGACTTCGAGAATGTCGATGTGATGGCGGCGCTTGCCGAGACGACAGGCGGGCGCGGGCCAGACCGGTGCATCGATGCCGTGGGCATGGAGGCGCATGGCCTAGCGATCGACAATATCATCGACCGCGGCAAGCAGGCGGTGAAACTTGGCACCGACCGGCCGCACGTGCTGCGCCAGGCGATCGTGGCGTGCCGCAAGGGTGGCACCATCTCGATGCCGGGCGTTTATGGCGGGATGCTGGACAAGTTGCCGATGGGCGCCTTTGTCAACAAGGCGCTGACGCTGAAGAGCGGGCAGACGCATGTGCATCGGTACATGGCGCCGCTGCTCGAACGGATCGAGAATGGCGACATCAAGCCCGACGTCATCATCAGCCACCGGCTGTCGCTGGAGGACGCGCCGGGCGCGTATGACGACTTCCTCAACAAGCAGAACGAATTCACCAAGGTCGTGCTGCAGCCGTAAGCCCCTCCATGGTGCTTCCCGACATTGCCGAATGGCTGGCGCCCGCTGCGACGATGATCGCGGCGATGATGACCGCGTCGAACCTCGGCGCGCGGGTGACAGGCTGGGGCTTTGTGGTGTTTACCCTCGGCTCGCTGTGCTGGATCGTCGTCGGGTTGGAGAGCGACCAGACGGGGCTGATCGTTACCAACGCCTTTCTGACGTTCGTCAATGGCATTGGCATATGGCGCTGGCTGGGGCGGCAGGCGCGCTATGAGGCGGTGGGAGACAATGCCGAAGCCGAGGGGCAGGCACCGACAGCGCGGCCGGTGCTGCCGGCGACGGGGATCATCGGGCGCAAGGTGGTGGACGGTGCTGGGAAATCCGCCGGCGAAGCGGTCGAGGCTATCATCGACAGTGACTCGGCGCAAATCTGCCGGATCGTGATGCGCACCGGCGGCGTGGGCGGGGTGGGAGAGCGGCTGGTGGAGCTTGACATGGGCGCCATCTCGCTCGGCGACGATGTCATAAGGACCAGCCTGTCCTGCGCGCAAATTGCCGAACTGCCGGAACTGGAGGCGGACTGAAAATGCCCCCGGCAGCGATGCCGGGGGGCGCTTTTCGTATCAGACCGAGCCATCCTCGGTGGGCGGCCCGCCATCCTTCGGGGGGCGGTTGGAGCGCTTGCTCCAGTAGATGGCAAAGCCGATCACCAGCACCAGGAACACCGCTACAAGGGTGAAAAGGTTCAGCGACGGCAACAGGGTTGAAGTGTCCATGGTGAGGGTCCTTGTGTGACTGTGGAAAATCAACCGTGGCGGCAGAAGCTTGTTCCGGGTGGTGCGTCAAAGTGCGCCGTGTCGCAGTGACGCCACCGGGAATTCCGGTGGCGTCGGACTGCGGGGGAGCCGCTCAGCGATCCCGCTCATAGCTGGTGGCACCGGCATCTTCTTCGCCATCGGGGATGCGATTGCCGAGGCGGGCGCGCTGCTGCTCCTCGCTGTAAAAGCCGGCGGTGCCGGGAGTATGCTTGGTGGAACCATCGGCGACACGACGCTGTTCGGCCCGGCGGCCGTGCTGGGGGGTCGTCCCCTGGCCAAGCGCCTCATCGTTGCCGTGGTTGCCGACGCCCATGGTGCCACCGCCCGTGGTGCCACCGGGGCTGCCACCGAAGCCGCGATCGCGACTCTGGTTGTCCCCGGTGGTGCCGGCATTGTCGCTGTCGCTGGTTTGGCCGACGTCTGCATTGCGCTTGGACTGCGCTTCGGTGCTGTAATAGCCGAGCGGGCGGCTGTTGCCGTCGTTGAGATCGCTGCGCCTCGGATTGTCTTTCGACATCTCGCGGGCGCTCAGGCCGTTGTTGTAATAGTTGTGGATGTCGCCGCCGCTGGAATAGTCGGCGGTGTCGAGTTCGTTGCGTTCGTAGGAAGGGGCGCCTTCGAGCTGTCCGCGGTCGAGGTGGACGCGGTAGCCATCGACGCCCGTATCATATTGGAGCACGTCCCACGGCAGCGGATGGTATTTTTCGCCGATGCCGAGGAAGCCGCCGAACGACATGATCGCGTACTTCACTTTTCCGTCGCGCTTGCCGATGACGACGTCCTCGATCGAGCCGAGGT
>JBBSPR010000009.1:0-28456 GCA_038258615.1 Sphingomonadales bacterium | reverse complement strand
GTCATCGCGGCGGGCTACGCCACGGCGGCGGTGGCGCAATCGGCCCCGGCAACCCGCGGCCCGGCCGACAACGGCCAGCCGGCGTGGTTCATGCAAGGCAGCTTTCCTGATCCGCAAGGCTATACATCGACGGCAGCGGATGGTGTCGTCACGGTGCTGCCGCGTCCGGCAACGCCGCCGCGGCTGGAAATTCCCAACCCGCCAGGGTGTCGCAAGTCGCCGAGTTGCGGCAACCGGATGCCTGGCGCACCGCTGCGATCGCAAATGCAGCGCGTGCAATGGGAACAGAAACTCGGTTACGATTTCACCTACCCGATCACCCTGCCGGCCGGCACCGGCGGCGTTCCGTCGGTGGCGCTCGATTCCAAGGAGAATCTCTGGGTGTTCCAGCGCAAGCCGATCGGCATGCCGCAGTTGTTCAAATATGATCGCAACAATCGCCTGATCCTGACGGTGGGCGAGGATGTTCTCCCTCACCACAACAAGGCGCACGGCATGGCTGTCGATGCCGATGACAATGTCTGGGTGACCGACACGGCGCTTGCCACCGCAACAAAGCTCAGCCCCGATGGCAAGGTGCTCATGCGGATCGGGGAACGCGGCAGGCGCGGGGACTGGGACGAGGCAAAGGGGCAGCGTCTGTTGTGGGAACCCGTGATGCTCGCCTTTGGCAGGAATGGCGACATCTACATTGCCGAAGGTCATGGCAATGAAAGTCCCAACGACGCCGAAAGCGATGATCCTGCCAACCAGTCGGGCGCCGCGCGCATCATCCAGCTCGACAAATCGGGCAAGTTCATCCGCCAGTGGTTCGGCAACAATGTGGGGGAAGGCAAGTTCGCCAACGCACATGCCATCGGGATCGATCCGCAAAACGGCGACGTCTGGATCGGCGACCGCGAGGATTATCGCATTCTCGTTTATTCCGCTGATGGCGAGTTCCTGCGCCAGATCCCGACACGCAACCTGGTGTGCGCCATCCAGTTCGACCCTCAGGGCAACCCATGGATGGCCAGCGGCCAGGATGGCCAGTTCCTGAAGATGGATCGGTCCGGCCGGGTGCTCGGCGCCGTGGGCAATGGCATGGGCGTGGGCAGGGGCCAGTTCATCGAGGCGAGTTACTGGGTTTTCGGCAAGGATTCGACGCTATACGCCGGCGATACCAGCGTTAGCCGGGTGACCGTGATGAAGCAGCGCCGATGATGGGCACAACCCTCCCGTCATCGTGCGATTTCGAGGTATGATCATGAAGACCATTCTGCTCGTCACTTCGGTTTTGCTGGGTGTCGCCGCACAGGCGCAACCCGCCGTGCGCCCGGCACCTGCCGCCGATTGGCCGACCTGGGGCTATGATCAGGAACGCACGGCGTGGAACCGCGGAGAAAATACGCTGTCGAAGGCCAATGTCGGCAAGCTGCGGGTGAAGTGGAAGACGCAACTGCCGGTGCCGATCGTCGATGTGGTGCTGTCGACGACGTCGGCTCCGATCGTTGTTGCCGGTGTGGCGACCGCGCAAGGCCCGCGCGACATGGTGTTCACTATCGGCGCCAATGACGTGGTCTATGCGCTGGATGCCAACACCGGCGCCATGGTCTGGCGCAAGGAATATCCCAACCCGATCAAGGCGACGAAAATCGGTACCTGGCTGTGTTCGAACACCAGCAACGCCACGCCGACCGCCGACAAGCTGCGCGGCATCCTGTATTTCCTGCCCAGCGACGGCAAGCTGCGCGGCGTCTCGCTCGCCGATGGCGCGGAAAAGATGGCGCCGACCGAGATGGTGGCGCCGTTCGCCCGCGCCTGGAGCCTCAATCTGATAGACAACATCGTCTACACGGCCAGCGGGCGGGCGTGTGGCGAGATCACCGATGCCGATTCGCCGATGCGCGCGGCGCGCTTCCTCGACGAACCCTATAATCCGGCGTTGCGCCCGACAGACCCTTCGGCGGTTACAGCTGTCGACGTAAGCGACCTCGCCAAGCCCGACATGACGCGCTTTTACCTGAGCAGCGGTCGCCCGGCGGCGCCCTGGGGGCGCGGCGGCGTCGTCAGGGGGCCGGCTGACAGCGTGCTGTTCGAGACATCGGATGGCTTGTTCGATCCGGCTGCCGGCAGCTGGGCCGACACGCTGCTGAAACTGGCACCCAAGGCGACGCGCGTGGTCGACAGCTTCACGCCGGAGAACCATCGCTATATCGCTTCGAAGGACCTCGGCGGCTCGGCAAGCCCGGTCGTGTTTCCCTTCGGCGACAAGGTCCTCGTGGCCTATGGCCAGAAGGAAGGTGTGCTGCGACTGCTCGATGCGGACAATCTCGGCGGCAGGCTTTCCAACAAGCATCAGAAGCCGCTTTGGGAATCATCACTGCTGGCCAACGACATCGCGGCCGGCACTGATCCGGGCCAAGGCATCTGGGGCGCGATCTCGACCTATCTGACACCCGATGACAGGCGCTTCCTTTATGTGCCGATCTGGGGCCCTGCGTCGGTCAAGGCGCCGACCTTCCCGGTCAATGGTGGCGCGGCGCCGCACGGCATGATCATGGCCTTCGAGGTCGTTGAAAAAGACGGCGTGATCAGCGCCGAACCGCGCTGGACATCGGGCGACCTGATCATGGCTGACCCCCCCTCCATCGCCAATGGCGTGCTTTACGTCACCTCCACCGGCGGGCAGGCGTTACAGAACCCGCCGATGCCCGACGGCTCGCGGATGCCCTACACGATGCCGGAATCGATCCGCAATCGCTCGACCCCGGTCGATAATCTCAAACTCTATGCTTTCGACGCTGCGACCGGGAAACAGCTGTATTCGAGCGGAAAGACGATAAGCGACTGGGTGCATTTCAGCCAGCCGGTCGTCGCGCTCGGCAAGGTGTTCCTCAACACCCATGACGGGCAGATCATCGCTTTCGGGCTTTAGTGCCAGCGAAGAAAGCGTTCATGCGCGTGGCCACCCCAATGACAGGGGATACTGGCAAACGCGACGACATTTGTCGCGGGTAGAGCCCGGCGTCCATCATCCGGGGTACCGGCGCGGTTCGCGCCTGCTGTCATGTCGCGATCTCCCATGAGACCGTTCTTCGCGACCGATCGATCCTGAGCCGCAGGGCAACATCGGCCAAATCGACGGCGTAGGTGACGGCGTTCGTGCCAGGGGATTGCCAATCTGCGGTCGTCATCGGAGCATGATCGGACCGCAGCCATGTTCCTGAGTCGGGAAAGACCGTGGTTTGGTAGCGTCGATCGCGCCGTTGACGGGCAAGGGTTGCAACATAGGTTTCAAGATCGCGATCCCGACCGGCCCAGTCGATCCAGCTGATCGCATTGTCCTGGGCATAGGCGTTGTTGTTGCCGCGCTGTGTCCGACCAAAGTCGTCACCAGCGGTGAGCATGATGGTGCCGGTCGATGCGAACAATGTGTCCAGCAAAGCGCGCAGATCGGCGCCACGGCGCGCGGTCAGTTCGGGGTCGTCATCTGGACCTTCGGTGCCGCCATTCCATGAATGATTGTCGCTGTGCCCGTCACGATTGCCTTCGCCATTGGCGTGATTATGTTTGCCCGAATAGGAAACGGTGTCGGCCAGCGTGAAACCGTCGTGCGCGGCCACGAGATTCACACTGCGGCATTCGCCCTTGAAGACATCGGAGGAACCGGCAATCCGCGTCACAAGGTCGGCGATCGCACCATCACCACGCCAGAACCGTCGGACATCGTCACGGAAGCGGTCGTTCCATTCGAGCCAACCGCCTGGGAAGTTGCCGAGCTGGTAGCCGCCCGGGCCGATGTCCCATGGTTCGGCAATCATGATTCGATCCGCAAGCAATGGGTCGGCTGCAACCTCCGTGAAGAAAGGGGCATCGCCGGCAAAACCCGGACCGCGCGCCATGACCGGGGCGAGATCGAAGCGAAAGCCATCGACGCCGCATTGGCCCACGAAGTGACGCAGGCTGGCGAGTGTGAGCGCGCGAACCGCCGGATTGGCGAAATCAAGCGTGTTGCCGCACCCCGTGTCGTTGATCAGGCTGCCATCATCGGCATGGGCGTAGGCGGCATTGTCGAGCCCGCGCAGGGACAGCACGCCGCCATGGATATCGCTTTCGCCGCTGTGGTTGAACACCAGGTCGAGTATCACCCCGATGCCTGCCGCGTGCAGTGCGGTGACGGTCCGGCGCAATTCCGCGACCCCGCCGGGGCACAGCCCCGGATCGAGCGCCATCAGTGCCACGGGATTATACCCCCAGGCGTTGCGCAAACCGAGCGAACCCAGGTGGCGCTCGTCGATCCAGGCGGTGATCGGCATCAGTTCGACTGCCGATACGTGCAGCTTTTTCAGATGCGCGATCACCACCGGTTCAGCCAGCGCGGCGATGGTTCCGCGCAGGGCCGGCGGTACATCGGGGTGCAGCAGGCTGAATCCACGGACATTGATCTCGTAGATCAGGCCGCCGCGATCGAACATCGGCGCGCCGACGGCAAGCGGCGGATTCGGGCCGGGCACCAGCGCCCGCGGGATCAGATGGGCAGTATCCATACCGAATTGCGCCAGAACCGGGTCCTGGACGAAACGCCGGTCGAGCGCGACGGCATAGGGATCAACCAGCAATTTGGCCGGATCGAACCACAGGCCGTTCGCTGGCGCCCATTCGCCCTCGGCACGATAGCCATAGGCAATGCCGGGTCGCTCTCCCGGCAAGGTGATGATCCAGTCATCGCCGCTGCGCTGCATCGCGGTCCGCTGTTCGTCGCCAGCATCGAACAGGCAGAGCCACAGCGCCATAGCCTTGGGCGCCCGCACCCGAAAGCTGGTGACGCCGCCCGCACAATGGGCGCCATAGGGAGGCGTCATGTCACGACATCGGGCGCCGTGCGGCCGGTGTGACTGGCGATTTGCGCGATACCCTCGGCGGCCGCGCTGATCGATCCCAGCATCTGCGTGGTCTCGCCATCGATGATGCCCTCGGCCGGCTCATAGCGCTCGAGATACACCCGCAAGGTGGCGCCCTGGGTGCCGGTGCCCGACAGGCGGAACACCACGCGCGAGCCGCCTTCGAACAGCACACGGAGGCCCTGATTGGTGCTTATCGCGCCCTCGACCGGATCGGTGTAGGAAAAGCTGTCGGCACCGGCCACCGTCAGCGCCCCGAACTGGCTGCCCGGAAGGCTCGGCAGCCGCGCCGTCAGTGCCGCGATCAGGGCGTTGGCGCCGTCGATGTCGACGGCTTCATAATCATGGCGGGCATAATAGTTTCGGCCGAAACGCGCCCAATGATCGCGCGCCAAGGCGTCGACGCTGATCTTCCTTGCGACAAGAATGTTGAGCCACAGCAGCACCGCCCAAACCCCGTCCTTTTCGCGGATGTGGTCAGAGCCGGTCCCGGCACTCTCCTCGCCGCAAATTGTCACAACGCCGGCATCGAGCAACGTCCCGAAAAACTTCCAGCCGGTGGGGGTTTCGTAAAGCGGAATTCCCAGCGCTTCGGCGACGCGGTCCGCAGCCGCGCTGGTCGGCATCGAGCGCGCAATGCCCTTGAGTCCCGCCGCATAGCCGGGCGCCAGATGCGCATTGGCTGCCAGCATCGCCAGCGAATCCGACGGCGTGATGAAGCGGCCGCGACCGATGATCAGGTTGCGGTCACCATCGCCGTCCGACGCTGCGCCGAAATCGGGCGCATCGGGGGCCATCATCAGGTCGTGAAGGTCCTTGGCGTGGACAAGGTTGGGATCGGGGTGGTGGCCGCCGAAATCTTCCAGCGGCACGCCATTGTGCACCGTTCCCGGCTTGAAGCCGAGCCGACGTTCGAGGATTTCCGTTGCATAGGGGCCGGTCACCGCATTCATCGCGTCGAAGGCCATGGTCAAACCACCCGCAACCGCCGCACGGATCGCGGGGAAATCGAACAGGCTTTCCATCAGTTCGGCATAGGCGGCAACCGGATCGATGACGTCGACAACCATGCCCGCCACCACAAGCTCGCCGACCGTATCGAGGTCGATGTCGGGTGTGCCGACCGTCAACCAACGATCGATCGTCTGGGTGCGCGCATGGATGGCCTCGGTGATGGCTTCCGGGGCGGGGCCGCCATTTGCGATGTTGTACTTGATGCCGAAATCTTCATCGGGCCCGCCGGGGTTGTGGCTGGCCGACAGCACCAACCCGCCGCTGGCGCCATATTTGCGGATGACGTGGCTGGCGGCCGGCGTCGAAAGGATGCCGCCGCGTCCAACGATCACCCGGGCATAGCCGTTTGCCGCTGCCATCCGGATCGCTTGCTGAATGACTGTGCGATTGTGGAAACGGCCATCGCCGCCCAGCACCAAAGCGCTGCCAGCACTGCGGTCGACGACATCGAATACCGATTGGACGAAATTTTCGGTGTAGTTGGCCTGCTGAAAGACCCGGACCTTTTTGCGCAGCCCCGAGGTGCCAGGCTTTTGTCCTTCAAACGGTGTGGAAGCGATCGATAGAATCACGCGCTTTCTCCGGCGAGTTGCTGATAGATCCGCGCATATTCCGCCCCGCTGCGGCGCCACGAGAAATCGGCGGCCATGCCGTTGCGCTGAATCTGCTGCCACACTGTGGCTTGCCCATGGAGTGCAATCGTACGGCTGATTGCGGACGCCAGGCCGTGATAATGGGCACCGTCGAATTGCACGCCGGTGGCCACACCCGCAGCAAGCGCAGCCGGATTGGCATCGATCACGGTGTCCGACAAACCACCGGTGCGGCTCACCACTGGCACGCAGCCATAGGCGAGGCCGTAGAGCTGGGTAAGGCCGCAAGGCTCGAACCGGCTTGGCACCAGGATTGCATCGCCGCCACCCTGCATCCGATGCGACAGGGCTTCGTCATAGCCAAACTGCAAGCCGACCTTGCCGGGGTGACGGACGGCACCGTCCTGCAGCGCCGCGATGATCGCCGGGTCACCTGATCCAAGGACCGCCAACCGCCCGCCGTTGCCGACCAGATGATCGAGAACTTCGGGTATCAGATCGGCACCCTTCTGCCACGTCAATCGGCTGACCATGATGAAGAGCGGTCCGTCGCCCTTGTCGAGGCCGAAATGCTGTTCGAGCGCGCGCTTGTTGGCCGTGCGCTTGCCAAGGCTCCGCGCGGTGTAACGCATGGCCAGCGCCGGATCGCTTTCGGGGCTCCACTCGGTGGTGTCGATGCCATTGACGATGCCGCGGACCCGATCGCCGCGCAGTGCGACCAGGCCTTCCAGACCCATGCCGAATTCCGGGCGAACGATCTCACCGGCATAAGTCGGGCTGACGGTCGTGATCATGTCGGCGAGTTGCAGACCCGACTTCAGAAAGCCTACGCCGCCATAGCTTTCCACCCCGTCGATCGACCATGCCGATGCCGGCAGCTCGAGGCTGCCAAAGACGCGCGGATCGAACCAGCCCTGGAATGCCATGTTGTGGATGGTCATGACCGCGGGTATCCGCGGCTCCAACCGAGACGGCGCAAAATATAAATAGGCGACAGCCATCGCCGCCTGCCAGTCATGGGCGTGCAGGACGTCGAACGACAGCGACCGCACTGCCCCGCTTGCGATATCTGCGGCGGCCCTGCCAAGCGCCGCAAACCGCCGCCAGTTGTCGCCCCAATCCTTGCCTGCTGCGTCCGAATATGGATTGCCGGCCCGCCCGAAATAGCCCGGCGCATCGAGAACCAGCAGCGGGTTGTTGCCGATCTTTCCACTCAGCAGTCGGGCCGGCTCGCCAAGCAGCGCGTCCCATCTGTGAAGGCGTTTGGCCTTGCCGATCGCAGCGATGACCGCTGGATAGCCGGGCAGCAATGTCGTCATTGCAATACCGTGCGGTGCCACTGCGGTCGGCAAGGCGCCGGCTACATCCGCCAGGCCGCCGGTCTTTACCAGGGGTACGGCTTCAGAGGCGACCGAGAGGACGCGCAGCACCATTACTGGGCCAATCGGTCGATCATCGGCTGTGTGATCAGGCACACGCCCTTGTCGGTCCGGCGGAAGCGCTCGGCGTCGAGGATCGGGTCTTCCCCCACCACAAGGCCCGGCGGGATCTTCACGCCGCGGTCGAGCACCACCTTCTTCAGCCGGGCATTGCGGCCGATGTCGCACCACGGCAGGATCACCGAATCCTCGACATGCGACCACGACCTTGCGAGGACACTGGTGAACAACAGGCTGCGATCGACGTGGCTGCCCGAGATTATGCAGTTGCCGGAGACGAGGCTGGACACCGCTTCCCCGCGTCGCCCGGCTTCGTCATGGACGAACTTGGCCGGAGGCAGCATTTCAGCGTGGCTCCAGATCGGCCAATTGCGATCATACATGTCGAGTTGCGGGATGATGTGGGTGAGATCGATATTGGCCTCCCAATAGGCATCGAGGGTGCCGACATCGCGCCAATACACGCCGCTTTCGTCCTTGCCTCGCACACAGCTTTCAGGAAAACGGTGCGCCACCGCCTTTCCGTGCTTTACCAGATACGGAATAATATCCTTGCCGAAATCGCGCGAACTTGTCGGGTCGGCGGCGTCTCGCTCCAGCTGTTCGAACAGGAAGCGGGTGGTGAAGACATAAATGCCCATCGACGCGAGCGAGGTGTCAGGCTTGCCGGGCATCGCCGGCGGATTGGCGGGCTTCTCGACGAAGTCGATAATCATGTCGCTGCCATCGACCGCCACGACTCCGAAACTGCTGGCTTCGGCGAGCGGCACCTCCATACAGCCAACGGTCACGTCCGCCTTCTGGTTGACGTGCTGCTGCAGCATCAACTCGTAATCCATCTTGTATATGTGGTCGCCGGCAAGGATGACGATGTATTCCGGCCCGTGCCCGGCGATGATGTCGATGTTCTGGAACACCGCATCGGCCGTGCCCTCATACCATTGGGTTTCGGAGACGCGCTGGGATGCCGGCAGGATATCAAAGCTTTCATTGCGTTCCGGACGCAGGAAATTCCACCCCATCTGCAGGTGGCGGATCAACGAATGCGCCTTGTACTGGGTGGCGACTCCGATGCGGCGTATGCCGGAATTGAGCGCGTTCGAGAGCGCAAAATCGATGATCCGCGTCTTGCCGCCGAAATAGACCGCCGGCTTGGCGCGTCGGTCGGTCAATTCCATCAAGCGGCTGCCGCGGCCACCGGCCAGTACATAAGCCATGGCGTCGCGCGCCAGCGGTGCTTGTCGTTTTTGCGCCATGTGCCTTTTCCCCAACTGCCGCTTTTGCGGTCTTCACCCAACATGCTCGAACATGATCGCTGCCAATGGCGGCAGGATGACATGCGCTGCGCCATTCTCTACTGTGACGGCGCCTGGATTGCCCTGCTCATGGCTGAGCGGCAGGACCCGCAGGGAAAACGGGTCCGCATGGGTGCCGGCGAGCAGCGCCTCGATTGCGGACGCCGGTGGCTTCACAAGACCTTCCAGATCTCGCGGGCATATTCGCCGATCGTACGGTCAGATGAAAACCAGCCGATATTGGCGATGTTGCGCGTGACGGTGGCTTGCCATCCTGTCGTATCCCGCCAGCGCTGGTCGACCTGGCGCTGCGCGGTGCTGTAGCTTTCGAAATCCGCCGCGACCATGAACCAGTCGCTGCCATAAAGCCCGTCCATCAACCCGCGATACCGCGCTGGATCATCGGGTGAAAACACACCGGATGCGATGGCATCGACAGCCTGGCGCAGTTCCCTCGTGCTTTCGATGATCTGGCGGGGATTGTAGCCACTGCCACGCCGTTCCGCGACCTCGTCAGCGGTCAAACCGAAAATGACGATGTTCTCGCGCCCGACATGCTCCATGATCTCGATATTGGCGCCATCGAGCGTGCCGATGGTGAGCGCGCCGTTCAGGGCGAACTTCATGTTTCCGGTGCCCGACGCCTCCAGCCCCGCGGTGGAAATCTGTTCAGACAGGTCGGCGGCCGGGATGATACGTTCGGCCATGGAGACATTGTAGTTGGGCACGAACACGACCTTGAGCAGATCGCCGACCGTCGGATCGTTGTTGACCCGGCGGCCAATGTCGCCAGCCAATTTGATGATCAGCTTGGCGTTGTGATAGCTCGACGCCGCCTTGCCGCCAAAAATCTTGACCCGCGGCACCCAGTCTACTTCGGGATGGCTGCGGATCTGGTCATACAGCGCGACGGTCTCGATAAGATTCAGCAGTTGGCGCTTGTATTCGTGGATGCGCTTGATCTGAACGTCGAACATCGCATCAGGGTCGAGCCTGATGCCCATCAGGCCGTGCAGATGATCGGACAGGGCGGCCTTGTTGGCGCGCTTCACCCGCAGGATCTTCTCGCCAAGCTGGGCGTCGCCGGCCAGCGGATTGAGCGCCGACAACTGCATGGCATCGTCCAGAAAGGCATCGCCGATGGCCTCGCGGACAACACCGGTCAGGCCCGGATTGCATTGCTGGAGCCAGCGCCGCGGCGTCACGCCGTTGGTCTTGTTGTTGATCCTGTCAGGGTAAAGCCTGTGCAGATCGGCAAAGACCGTTGTTTTCATCAATTGGGTGTGCAGCGCGGCGACGCCATTGACGCTGTGCGAGCCGACAAAGGCCAGATTTGCCATGCGGATCCGACGATCGCCGCCTTCATCGATCAGCGAAATTGCCGACACTTCCGCCTCGGAGCGGCCGTCGCCAAGCGCCTGTTTCAGCACGCTGCTGTTGATCTTGTAGACGATCTGCATATGCCGCGGGAACAATCGCTCGAACAATGGCAGCGGCCAGCTCTCCAGCGCTTCGGGCAACAAGGTGTGGTTGGTATAGCCGAAGGTGCGGCGGGTCACGTCCCAGGCTTCGACAAATTCCAGTCCATGATCGTCGAGCAACAGACGCATCAGTTCCGCGACGGCGATCGCCGGGTGGGTATCGTTGAGCTGGATCGCGGCCTTGTCCGGCAACGTCCGCACATCGCCGACATATTGCGCGTGCCGGCGCACAATGTCCTGAATCGATGCCGAGGTGAAGAAATACTCCTGCCGCAGTCGCAGCTCTTGCCCGGCGGCGCTCGAATCCGCCGGGTAGAGCACCCGCACAAGCGCATCGGCGCGCAGCACATCGACCAGCGCCCCGACATGGTCCCCGGCATTGAACGCATCGAGCTTGATCGGATCAAGCGCGGTTGCGGTCCACAGGCGGAGCGTGTTGACGCGTTTTCCCCGCCAGCCGACCACCGGCGTATCGAAGGCGATCGCTTCGACAACTTCGGCGGGATGCCAGGCAACGCCGCCCGGCTTCGTCACAACCTCGCCGCCGAAACCGATACGATAGGCGCTTTCGCGTCGCTCGAACTCCCACGGGTTGCCGTGCGCGAGCCAGGTTTCCGGCAATTCGACCTGCCAGCCATCGTCGATGCGCTGGCGGAACATGCCGTTCACATAGCGAATGCCATAGCCATAGGCCGGGATATCGAGGCTGGCGAGACTTTCCATGAAGCAGGCCGCCAGCCGGCCGAGCCCGCCATTGCCGAGGGCGGCGTCGGGCTCGAGTTCCTCCAGTTCGGCGAGGTCGAACCCGTGTTCATTCAGGGCTTCGCGCATTTCGTCGGTGAGGCCGAGGTTGGACAGCGCGTCGCGCAGCAATCGCCCGATCAGAAACTCGAGGCTGAGATAATAGACGCGCTTGCCCTCGACTTCATGCGTGCGCGATGTCGATTCGATCCACCTGTCGATAATGTCGTCGCGGAGCGCAAGAACGGTCGATGCGAACCAGTCGTGATCCTTGGCAGCCTTTTTGTTCTTGCCGAGACGTTGGCGCAGGACAGTGGTGATCCGCGCTGCAAGCTGTTCGGATTTGAGATCGGAATTGACAGCCACCGACGCGATACTCCTGATTCCATGGAAAAACTGGCGCGGGCGGGCCGCAGGGAACACGCCGCCCATTCGCCATCGGACCCTTGGCGCCAGCCTATGCCGGAGCATTGGCAATGGGCAATGCTCCGGCGTCTCGGGCGCATCGAATTGTTTGGCCGTCGGCCTGAAACAGATTGCCGCCCATGCCTGGCGTCCGGCGGAAACGCCTCCAGAATGGCGGCACGCCGCTCCAGCCTGCGTTTGATCGTCGTCGCGAAGGACCGCCAAAAACACTGCCAAGTCAATGAAGCCAGTGGCGGAGAGGGCGGGGTTCGAGCCCCCAGCGCGCCTGCGCGTGATCGAAGACGCCGTGGGTTCGTGAGCGCGTGCAGGCCTTGGCGGAGAGGGTGGGATTCGAACCCACGGTGAGCTTGCACCCACAACGGTTTTCGAGACCGTCCCGATCGACCACTCCGGCACCTCTCCGCGAGGGCATGGCGCTAGCTTTAGCATCCGCCGGCCGAACGGGGCCTCTAGCCGATGCAGGGGGGGCTTGCCAAGCCTTGTTGCAGCAGGGATCTTCACGCTGGCGCAAGGCTTACTATATGATGGGGAATGCGACCCATGTTCCGCAGGAGATGACAGGACCGACCCCGATGACCATCATGCCCCAATCTTCCGATGCCCCCACCCCTGCCACCTTCACCATCGGTGATGTGGTGCGGCACCGGCTGTTTCCGTTTCGCGGCGTGATTTTCGACGTCGATCCGGAGTTCAACAACACCGAGGAATGGTGGGCGTCGATCCCCGAGGAGGTGCGGCCGCGCAAGGACCAGCCCTTCTACCATCTGCTCGCCGAGAATGAGGAAGCCTCGTACGTGGCCTATGTGAGCCAGCAGAACCTCGTGCTCGAGCCCGATGGCGAACCGGTGCAGCATCCGGCGGTGCCGCAGATGTTCGATGGCTTTGCCGGGGGGCGCTACCGGCTGCGGCCGGAGATCCGAAACTAGGCCGTGCTTGCTGCCAGCTTGGCGCGGCGCCGCTCGGTGAACCAGATGCCGACGATGGAAAGCTCGTAGAGCAGGATGAGCGGCACTGCGAGGGCGAACTGGCTCCAGACATCGGGCGGCGTGATGACGGCGGCGATCGCGAAGGCGGCGACGATGGCGTAGCGGCGGCCCTTCTTGAGCTGGTCGCGGGTGATGATGCCGGCGCGCTCGAGCAGCATCAGCAGCACCGGCAGCAGGAAGCTGACGCCGAACGCCAGGATAAGGCTGGTGACGAGATCGAGATATTCGCCCATCGCCGGCAGCGCTTCCTGGGTGATGCCGTTTGCGGCACCGTCGGTCTGGAAGGACAGGAAGAAGGTGAAGGCGGCGGGCATCACGCCGAAATAGGCGAGGCAGGCGCCGAGGCTGAACAGCACCGGCGTGGCCAGGATGAAGGGCAGGAAGGCCCGCTTTTCACGCCGGTAAAGCCCGGGCGCCACAAAGGCCCACATCTGGTTGGCGATGATCGGAAAGGCGAGGCAGATGCCGGCGAACGCCGCCACCCTTACCTTCACGAAGAACGCCTCGTAGAGCTTGGTGTAGATGAGCTTGCCCTGCACATCAGGACCATAAGCATTCACCAGCGGCTGCACGAGGATGCCGAACACGATATCGGCAAGCGCGAAGCCGACGCCGAAGCAGACGATGAAGGCGATGACGCAGCGCAGCAGCCGGGTTCGCAGCTCGATGAGATGATCGAGCAGCGGTGCCTTGCTGGCGTCGATCTCGGTGTCGTCCTCAGCGCTCATCGGGGATATTTTCGGTGGGCGTAGCGGCAGCTGCAGGCTCGGGGGCCGGCTCGGGGCCAAGTTTGCGGGGGGCGCGCTTGCGCTTCGGCTTGTCGGGTGCGGGGAGCATGGCTGGCTGCGGCTCGTCGGCGCCAGCGAGCACCGATCCCTCCGAAGTATAGGGCGGCGGCACGGTCAGGTCCGCCAACGCCGGCACTGCGTTCGTGGCCGGCGTTTCGGGCGGCTGCAGGGCGGCATTGGCATTGCCGGGGTCCATGAAGGCGGTCGGGTCCATCGCGGTCGCCTTCATGATCGCTTCATTCTGCTTGGCCCACGCCTTCTGCATCTCATCGAGCTCGGCCTCGCGCACCATGGCATCGAAGCCCGAGCGGACATGGCGTGTCATGGCGCGGCCCTTGGCGACCCATTGGCCGACCATCCGCATGGCGTGCGGCAGCCGCTGCGGGCCGATGACCAGCAGCGCCACCATGCCGATGACGAACAGCTCTGACGAATCGATGCCGAACATGCGCGGCCCCTCCGGCCGCGGTTAGCGCCGCGCGTCTTCGGCGGTGGGGGTCGGCGTCACGGTGCCAGTCTTGGCGTCGGTGAGCTGATGAGGGGGGGCCTTGGGCGGCGACGATGTGCTGTCGTCATCGGCGAGGCCCTTCTTGAAGCTGTTGATACCCTTGGCGAAATCACCCATCAGGTCGGAAATGCGCCCGCGACCGAACAGCAGGATGACGACGAGGATGAGGACGACCCAATGAATGAGGCTGAACGAGCCCATGACGATACCTTTGCCAGAAACTACCAGATGATGCCCTGTCTACTCGCTTGCAACCCGACTGGCCATAGCGGGGCGCCGCAGGCAGTTGCAGCGCTGGGGGACGTGACTACAAGAGGCCGCGACACCTGACTGAAGCCTGAAGGACCGATTTTCATGCGTGAAGCCGCCATCGTCAGCACCGCCCGCACCGCCATCGGCCGGGCGCACAAGGGCGCCTTCAACGACACCGATGCACCGGCTCTGGCCGCGCATGTGGTGAAGGCAGCGCTCGACCGTGCCGGTATCGATCCGGCGCGGGTGGATGACCTGTTCATGGGAGCTGCGGCGCAATTCGGCACCCAGGGCGCCAATGTCGGCCGTATGTCGATCTTCGCCGCCGGGCTGCCCGATACCATCCCTGCCACCAGCATCGACCGCAAATGCGCCTCGGGGCTGACTGCCATCGCCATGGCGGCGCGCGGCATCATCGCAGGCGACATCGATGTGGCGGTGGCGGCTGGTGTCGAATCGGTGAGCCTGACACGCAACGCCCATGCGCCGACCTTCCGCGCCCAGGCGAAGATCGTCACCGACCAGGTGCCGCACGCCTATATGGCGATGATCGAGACGGCCGAGATCGTGGCCGAGCGCTATGGCGTGCGCCGCGAGGCGCAGGACGAGTTCGCCGCAACAAGCCACCAGCGCGCCGCGGCAGCGCGCGATGCAGGCCGCTTCGATGCCGAAATCGTGCCGATTACCGTCACCCGAAATCTCATCGCCAAGGATGGGTCCGTGACCGGCACCGAGACGCTGACGCTGGCGGCCGACGAGGGCATCCGCGACGACACCACCGCGGCGGGTCTGGCCGGGCTCAGGCCGGTGTGGCGTGATGGCCAGATGGTGAAGGAAGGGCGCTTCGTGACCGCCGGAAATGCCAGCCAGCTTTCGGATGGCGCCTCGGCGCAGGTGGTGATGGACCGGGCGATGGCCGAGGCCGAGGGGCTGCCGGTGCTCGGCATCTACCGCGGCTTCCAGGTGGCCGGCTGTGCGCCCGAGGAGATGGGCATCGGCCCGGTGTTCGCTATCCCGAAGCTGCTGGCGCGCGCCGGGCTGAAAGTGAGCGATATCGGGCTGTGGGAGATCAACGAGGCCTTTGCCGCGCAGGCGCTCTACTGCCGCGACCATCTGGGGATCGACCCGGCGCTGCTCAATGTGAACGGCGGCGGCATCGCGCTCGGCCATCCGTTCGGCATGACCGGCAGCCGCATCGCCGGCCATGCGCTTATCGAGGCACGACGCCGCGGGGTGCGCTGGGCGGTGGTGTCGATGTGCGTGGCGGGCGGCATGGGGGCAGCGGGACTGTTCGAAATCCCGGTCTGATCCCCTGCGCTAATCCTCGCCAAACTTGTCCCGCACCAGCCCGGCGAGCCGGTCGACGGCTTCGGCGGCCTCGGGGCCAGTGGCGCTGATCTCGATGGTGTCCCCGATGGCGGCGGCGAGCATCATCAGCCCCATGATCGAGGTGCCGGGCACGCTGCTGCCGCCATGGCTGACGCTCACTTGCGCGTCAAAGGTGCTTGCCAGCGTGACGAACTTGGCGCTGGCCCTGGCGTGCAGGCCGCGCTTGTTGGCGATTTCGACTTCGACCGGGCCGGCCGCGGGATTGTCGGCCATAGCGCCGGTCAGGCCGCCTCGCCGAGCATCTTCGACGCGACCGCGATATATTTGCGGCCTGCCTCCTGTGCAGCTTCCACCGCCTGCGCCACCGACAGCGTCTTGCGCACGCTGGCGAGCTTGATGAGCATGGGCAGGTTGACGCCGGCGATCACCTCGATGCCCGGCCGCAGCAGCGAAATGGCAAGGTTGGAGGGGGTGCCGCCGAACATGTCGGTGAGCATGATGACACCCTGCCCGGTGTCGACCGCCTCGAGCGCCTTCGCGATGTCCCCGCGACGCGCTTCCATATCGTCTTCGGCAGCGATGCAGATGGCGACCATGCCCGTCTGCGCGCCGACGACATGCTCGGTCGCGGCGATGAACTCATCGGCAAGATGGCCGTGGGTGACGAGAACGAGCCCGATCATTCGCCATCGCGTTGGACCGGCGCAGGGGTGGATGTCAAGGATTCGTCAGCGCCCGGCATGGTGAACGGTTCTGCGACGAGGATCGCGGCATCGGACCCGCGCTGCTTCATGTCGCGATGATCGAGCGTGGTGGCATGGCCCAGCGCCGCCAGCCGGGCCTGCAGGTCCCGCGCCACAGTGACCGAGCGGTGGCGGCCGCCGGTGCAGCCGATGGCAATGGTGAGATAGGCCTTGCCCTCGCGGCCATAGCCCGGGATCAGCGTTGCCAGCAGATCGGCGATGCGGTCGACCGCTGGCGCATAGGCGGGATCGGCCTGCACATGCGCCACCACCCGGGCATCTTCGCCGGTCAGGGGCCGCAGCGCCATGTCCCAGTGCGGGTTGGCGAGGAAGCGCATGTCGAACACCAGATCGGCGTTGCGCGGCAGCCCATGCGCGAATCCGAAGCTTTGCAGCGTGATCGTCAGCCGCGCCCGGTCAGCCTGGCCCAGCCGCTCGGCGATGCGGCGGCGCAGATCCGTTGCCGATAGGTCAGACGTGTCGATGACGAGATCGGCCCAGCGCTTGAGGGGCTCGGTGAGGCGCCGTTCGAGTCCGATGGCATCGGCGGCGGGGCGATCGACGGCCAGCGGATGGCGGCGGCGCGTTTCGGAAAAGCGCCGCACCAGCTCGTCATCGGCGCATTCGAGGTACAGCAGCCGGATATCGGTGCCGGTCTGCTTGAGCGCCCGCAGTCGTGCCACCAGCGCCCCGGCATCAAAGGCGCGGGTGCGGGCATCGATGCCGAAGGCCAGCGGCCGTGGATCAGTGGATGCAGGTGCCGCAATCAGCGCATCGACCAGCGCCAGCGGCAGATTGTCGACCACTTCATAGCCGAGGTCCTCGAGCGCCTTGAGCGCGGTCGATTTGCCGGCGCCCGACAATCCACTCACCGCCAGCAACGGCAACCGGCTGGTGGGCACGAGCGACTCGGGTGGGGTTGCAGCGGCCATGGCCGTAGCTTCAGGGGCAAGGCCGTGCAGCCGCAAGGCCTGTTCGACCATGATGGCGGCCGACGCGACAAAGGGAGCCAGCGCCAGCAGCGGAATAGGATGATGGGCAACGCCGGCGGCGTGCCAGTGGCCGGGCTCGGGCATCCGCTCGGCTTGCGCGGCAAGATCGAGCACCAGCGCAACCTCGACGGGGCCCGCGACAGCGCCCGCGACGACGCTGGTGCCGGCAATGCCCACGCCTCGCACTTCGAGCAGACCGGCAAGGGTGGCTGGCGCTGCGGCGGTGAGCCGACCACCGGTGGTCACGCCCGGCACCACCCGATCATCGGCAACCAGCCGCCAGCCGCGATCCATCAGCCGCAGTGCCAAGTCGGATTTGCCCGATCCGGATGGCCCGATGAGCAGGACGCAGCGCCGGCCATCGGGCGTGGCAATGGCGGTCGCATGGATGGTATCCGGCATCATGCGGCGGGCAGCGAGACGATGAACGCAGCCCCTTGCCCCACCGGCGGATCGGTGACTTCGATCCGCCCGCCATGCGCCGCGACGATGCTGGCGACGATCGACAGCCCGAGCCCGGAATGACGGCCATAATCCTCGGCTTCGGGCCGCTGCGAATAGAAGCGGGTGAACACATCGCTGCGGTTTTCTGCCGGCACGCCGGGCCCCTGGTCAGTGACACTCACCCGCACTTCGCTGCCATCGCTCTTTGCCGCGAGCCGGACCTCGCCACCATCGGGTGAGAAAGACAGCGCATTGTCGATGAGGTTGTGCAGCACCTGCGCCAACCGTGCCGGATCCCCCTCCACCATCGCCGGCCGGGTGACGGGCGCCATGCTGATGGACAAGCCGCGCGGCAGACCGGCAACGCGATAGGCCTCGACCAGCCCGGCCGCCATGACGGCGGCATCGAGGCTCTCGAACCGGGCGCGGGACAGTTCGGCATCGAGACGACTGGCATCGGAAATGTCGGTGATCAGCCGGTCGATCCGCGCCACGTCGTCGAGCACCACCGCCATCAGCCGGGCCCGCAGCTCGGGCGCCTCGATCTGGCCGAGCGTGTCCACCGCCGAGCGCAGCGATGCCAGCGGGTTCTTCAACTCATGCGCCACATCGGCGGCAAAGGCCTCGGTGGCGTCGATCTGGCCGCGCAGGGCAGTGGACATGTCGGAAAGTGCGCGGGCAAGGGCACCGATTTCGTCGCGGCGTTCGGGGAGCCGCGGCACCACCACCTCGCGTGATCGGCCGAGCCGCACGCGGTGGGCGGCGATGGCGAGCATCCGCAGGGGCCGCACGATGGTCCGCGCCAGGTAGGTGGAGAGGGTGACGGTGACGATGGTGACGATGAGGAGCAGCCAGAAGCTTGCCAGCCGCTCGGCCCGGACGATCTGCGACAGATCCTCTGCGCTGTCGGTGAGGTGGACGCTCGCTGCCTGCCCCGGCAGCCGCGCGGCTGCGGCGAGCACCAGGCTGCCATCGGCGGCGCGGCGCAGCCTTGTGGCGGGCTCGCCGCGAGCGGCGGCGGCGATTTCGGGCCAGCGGCCGGCGCGGTCCGGGCCCGCCTCGAAATAGGGGGTCGGCGGGCGGGTGCGGGCCACACGCTCGAGCACTCGGTCGATGAACAGGGCGGAACGGCGGCGCCAGCTGCGGTCGTTCGGATCGTCGAGCGCGAAGCGTCGGGTGGCTGGACGGCGCCAATTGTCGGCCAGCAATGCGCCATCGCCGGCGTAGAGCCGGAGCCTGGTGCCGCGGGCGAACCCCTGGGATTCGAGCGCAGCGTCGCGCTGGGCGGGCGGCAGGCTGGCGGCAAGGCTGGCGATGGTGGCGGCTTCCTGCGCCAGCTCGGCCGTGCGCTCGTCGAGCAGCCGGGCGCGGACGGTGTCGATATAGAGCAGCATGATCGCGAAGGCGAGCACGGCGATGATGTTGACCGCGAAGATGCGTGCCCGGAGCGACCCGAACCCCAGCCCGCGCCGCCACTCCTGCACTTCGAGCGGCGGGCGCTCCATATCAATCCTCGTTGAAGCGGTAGCCGACACCGTAGAGCGTCTCGATGCCCTTGAACTGGTGATCGACGGCGCGGAACTTCTTGCGCAGCCGCTTGATGTGGCTGTCGATGGTGCGATCATCGACATAGACATCATGGCTGTAGGCGGCGTCCATCAGCTGCTCGCGCGATTTGACGAAGCCGGGACGGGCGGCGAGCGTTTCCAGGATCATGAATTCGGTGACGGTGAGCGCCACATCGCCCGAGCGGCCTTCGCCGGCAGTCCAGGTCACGCGGTGGCGGGCCGGGTCCATCGTCAGCCGGCCGCGGATGATCGGCTCGGCTTCAGGCTCGGCGGGTGTCGATTCGGCGGGAGCGCGGCGGTTTGCTGCGCGGCGGAGCACGGCGCGGATGCGCTCGATAAGAAGGCGCTGGCTGAACGGCTTGCCGATATAATCATCGGCCCCCATCGCCAGCCCGAGGGCCTCGTCGATCTCGGTATCCTTGCTGGTGAGGAAGATCACCGGCAGTTCGGACTTTTCGCGCAGCCGTCGCAGCACCTCCATGCCGTCCATCCGCGGCATCTTGATGTCGAGCACCGCCAGATCAGCCGGGTTTTCGGTGAGCGCCTTCAACGCCGTGTCACCATCCGAATAGAGGCGGACGGTGAAACCTTCCGCCTGCAGGGCGATTGAGACCGAGGTGAGGATGTTGCGATCATCATCGACAAGCGCAATGACCGGGGGGGCTGTGACTTCCGAGGTGGCGACATCCGACATGTCGCGGTTGTTGCGCGAGTGGTGCGCAATGGCAAGCATGACCCGGCACTTTGCATCGCTTGCATTTTGACGTGGGCAGATGGGCCGGTTATGCGCGGACAAAATGATGTTTGGCGGGATCGTGCTCCTGCCTTCTGCTTGGGAAGGATCGGCATATGGCGGCTGCGGGATTGAACGGCACGGTATCGGGCTTCGGGTTGGCTGAAATGGGCTTTCCGACCGATGCCAAGCAGCATTGGAACCTTGGGACCGCGCCGCTCGTGGAGCTTGCCGTTCAGCGCGGCGAGGGCCAGCTCAGCAAGCATGGCGCACTGGTGGTGGAGACCGGCAAGCACACCGGCCGCAGCGCGCAGGACAAGTTCATCGTGCGGGACGGCATCACCGAGGACGCGATCTGGTGGGGCAAGACCAACAAGTCGATGAGCCCTGAGCAGTTCGCCAATCTGAAGGCGGATTTCGCGGCGGCGCTGGCCGAGAAGTCGACGCTGTTCGTGCAGGATCTGTTCGGCGGCTCGCAGCCCGAGCACCGGGTGAAGGTGCGGGTGATCACCGAATTCGCCTGGCACAGCCTGTTCATCCGCACGCTGCTGGTGCGCCCCGAAGCTGCCGTCCTTGCCGATTTCCTGCCCGAATACACGATCGTCGATCTGCCGAGCTTCAAGGCTTCGCCCGAGCGGCATGGCTCGCGCGGCGAGACGATCGTGGGGGTGGATTTCGAGGGCAAGATGATCCTGATCGGCGGCACCGCCTATGCCGGCGAGATGAAGAAGAGCGTCTTCTCGATCCTCAACTATCTGCTGCCGCTTTCGGGCGTGATGCCGATGCACTGCTCCGCCAACATCGGGCCGGATGGCGACACTGCGGTGTTCTTCGGGCTTTCGGGCACCGGCAAGACCACGCTGTCCGCCGATGCCAGCCGCACGCTGATCGGCGATGACGAGCATGGCTGGTCCGACACTGCGGTCTTCAACTTCGAGGGCGGCTGCTATGCCAAGGTGATCCGGCTTTCGGCCGAAGCCGAGCCCGAGATCTTTGCCACCACGCAGCGTTTCGGCACCGTGCTCGAGAATGTGGTGATCGATCCGGTGAGCCGCGAGATCGACCTGGACGACAACAGCCTGGCCGAGAACAGCCGCGGCTCCTACCCGATCGACTTCATTCCCAATGCCAGTGCCGACAATCTGGGGCCGGTGCCGCGCAACATCATAATGCTCACCGCCGATGCCTTTGGCGTGCTGCCGCCGATCTCGAAGCTGACGCCGGACCAGGCGATGTACCATTTTCTCTCGGGCTACACCGCCCGGGTGGCGGGGACCGAGATCGGCGTGACCGAGCCCGAAGCCACGTTCAGCACCTGCTTCGGCGCTCCCTTCATGCCGCGCCACCCGAGCGTTTACGGCAATCTGCTCAAGGAGCGGATTGCCCGGGGCAAGGCCGATGTGTGGCTGGTCAACACCGGCTGGACCGGCGGCAGCGCCACCGCCGGCGGCAGCCGCATGCCGATCAAGGTGACCCGGGCGCTGCTCAACGCAGCACTCGATGGCAGCCTCAACAATGCCGAATTCCGCACTGACGAAAACTTCGGCTTTGCGGTGCCGGTGGAAGTGCCTGGCGTCGATTCGAAGCTGCTCGACCCGCGTTCGACCTGGGCGGATGGCGAGGCCTATGACGTGGCGGCGAAGGGTCTGGTGGGGATGTTCATCAGCAATTTCGAGCAGTTTGCGGACCATGTGGATGCGGGTGTGATGGAGAGTGCGCCGAAGGCGGCGTAGGCGCAGCGCGGCAAGCGCCAGCGAACGCTGGCGCAAGACTCGCGCTAGCCCGGCCGGCGGGGCGGCGGGCCCTCCGCCCGCCGAACCCGTTCGACGTCAGCACGGGCTTTGCCCGTGCCTCTGCGCAGGCCCCGAAGTTGACGAAGTTGACACGATCGCGACCCATTTCGGCACAGCCCCTGCCAATTTCCATGCCGTGCAAGGCTTGCCAGAAAGCGCCTGTGTAGGACAGCCCCTCGCTTGCGCAGTGTCCCGCAGCCTGGCACCAGGCTGGATATGGGGCGGGCCTATTTCGATGCAGCATCACCGGCGTTTGCGGCGGCCGACCCCATGGCGATTTTCGGCGCGCTTGCAGCGGCGCTGAATTTTCCGGTCGAGGCCGAGCAAAAAAGCGCATGGCTCTTCGAGATCGGCCATTTGCAGACGATCGCGCAGGCAATGCCGGAAGCGCATATATTTCTGGAGTTGGCGATACCGCGGATGGGGCGGCGCGCCGACGCCGTGATCGTGGCCGGCGGGTTGGTGTTCGTACTCGAATACAAGGTCGGCGAGCGCGAGTTTCCCCGCCATGCCGTCGAGCAGGTCCATGGCTATGCGCTTGATCTGAAGAACTTTCATCTGACGAGCCATGACAAGGCGATCGTACCACTGCTGATCGCGACCGAGGCACCGGCGCAGCAGCTCGATTTCGGTTTCTGGGCGCCGGACCGCGTGCACAGTCCGGTGCGGCTGGCGGCGGGCGATGTTCTGCCCACGATGCTCCGGATGCTGGCCGCAGGGGATGCCGCCACCATCGATGCGCCGCTGTGGACAGCCGGCAGCTACCGGCCGACGCCGAGCATCATCGAGGCCGCCGAAGCGCTGTATCGCGGCCATGATGTGTCGGAGATCTCGCGCTCGGAGGCGGGGGCGGAGAATCTGACACTGACGGCCGCGGCGATCGAGGCGGTGGTGGCCGAGATGAAGGCGCGCGGCGGCAAGGCGATCTGCTTCGTGACAGGGGTGCCGGGGGCGGGCAAGACACTGGCGGGGCTCAACATTGCCTGTGGCCGGCTGGGGCGCGAAATCGGCGAGGATGCCACCTTCCTGTCGGGCAACGGGCCGCTGGTGGACGTGCTGCGCGAAGCGCTGAAGCGCGATGTGCGAGCGCGCAAGGGGCGGCAGCGGCCGGGTGATGCGCGGCATCTGGCGGAACGCTCACCCGACAAGTTCGTGCAGAATGTCCATCATTTCCGCGACGAATATCTGTCGCCCGACGAAGTGCCCTCGGAACATGTGGTGGTGTTCGACGAGGCGCAGCGGGCGTGGAATGTGGCGATGACCGCCGACTTCATGCGCAAGAAGCGCGGGCAGACGGGCTTCAGCCAATCCGAGCCGGCGTTCCTGCTGTCGGTGATGGACCGGCGGCCGGACTGGTGCGTGGTGGTGTGCCTGATCGGCGAGGGGCAGGAGATCAACCGCGGCGAAGCCGGTATCGCCGAATGGGTGCGCGCGCTGCAGGCCGATCTGCCGCACTGGCAGGTGCACCTGCCGCCGCATCTGCTGGCCGAGGGTTCGGGCCTCGATGCAGGCCTGCGCTGGCATCTGCAGCAGCGCGTGAAGGCGCCCGACCCGGCATTGCATCTGGCGGTGAGTGTGCGGTCCTTTCGGGCGGAAATCGTGTCGGACTATGTGGCGGCGTTGCTCGGGCCGGATGCGCCCGCCGCGGCAGCGCTGCGGCCGGCGGGCGAAGCCTTCCCCATCCTGCGCACCCGCGACTTGGGCGTCGCACGCGCCTGGCTGCGGCGGCAGCGGCGGGCCGGCGAGCGCGCGGGGATGCTGGCCTCGTCCAACGCGCTGCGGCTCAAGCCCGAGGGGCTGTACGTCAAGGCCGACATCGATGTGTGCAACTGGTTTTTGAATGCCACCGAGGATGTGCGCTCCTCGAACAGCCTCGAGGATGTGGCGACCGAGTTCGCGGTGCAGGGGCTGGAGCTCGACTGGACGTGTGTGGCCTGGGACCTGAACCTGCGGCGCGGGCCGCAATGGGAAGCGCGGGAGTTCAGGGGCACGCGCTGGAATGCCATTCGCGGCGAGGCGGACGTGCTGGGCCGCGCCGACTATGTGCGCAACGCCTATCGCGTGCTGCTGACGCGGGCGCGGCAGGGGATGGTGATCTTCGTGCCGCGCGGGGACGCGCATGACGCGACACCGCCCCCGGCGGAGTATGACGCCATCGACGCCTGGCTGGCGGACTGCGGAATTCCGGCCCTCTGAGGCGACCATCTGTCCGTTGCGCCGCATGAGCGCAAGCGCGACACCGCTCGCATGACGACAGTGATTCCCGTGCTGGGCGACCAGCTTTCGCTCGATCTGGCGAGCTTGCACGCGGTGCCACAAGCCGAGGCCGTGGTGCTGATGATGGAAGTGGCGGACGAGGCGACGTCGGTGCGGCATCACCAGCAGAAGATCGCCTTTCTGTTCAGTGCCATGCGCCACCATGCCGAGGCGCTGCGGGCGGCCGGGTGGCGGGTGGATTATGTGACGCTCGATGATCCGGACAACAGCCAGTCATTTGCCGGCGAGATCGCGCGGGCGGTGGTGCGGCATGCGGCGGCGCGGGTGGTGACGGTGGAAGCGGGCGAGTGGCGGGTGATCGATGCGCAGCCGGATTGGGGTGGCGACGTGCCGTGCGAGGTGCTGGCCGATGACCGGTTTCTCGTCGGGCGGGCGCGGTTCGCGCGCTGGGCGGAGGGGCGCAAGCGGCTGCTGATGGAGGATTTCTACCGGCTGATGCGGGTGCGCACCGGGCTGCTGATGGAGGGGGATGCCCCGGCCGGCGGGCAGTGGAATTTCGATGCCGATAATCGCAAGCCGCCGGCGAAGGGGATGACCTACCCCCCGATGCCGCACTTTGCGCCCGATGCGACGACCGAGGCGGTGCTCGACCTGGTGGCGGCGCATTTCGGCGAGCATTTCGGTGATCTGCGGCCGTTTGCGCGGGCGGTGACGCGCGAACAGGCGCTGGAATGTCTTGCGGATTTCGTTTCGGTGCGGCTGCCGCGCTTCGGGGACTTTCAGGATGCGATGGTGGCGGGCGAGGACGGGATGTTCCACTCGCAGCTTTCCGCCCTCATCAATTGCGGGTTGCTGGGGCCGATGGAGGTTTGCCGGGCCGCGGAGGATGCGTGGAAGGCGGGGGCGGCGCCGCTCAATGCCGTGGAGGGGTTCATCCGGCAGATCATCGGCTGGCGCGAATATGTGCGCGGCATCCACTGGATTGCCGGGCGGGACTACAATGCGCGCAACCATATGGGGGCGACGCGGCCGCTGCCGGGCTTCTACTGGACCGGCGAGACCGACATGCGCTGCATGGCCGAGGCGGTGCGCGCCACCAAGCAGCATGCGCATGCCCACCATATCCAGCGGCTGATGGTGCTCGCCAATTTCGCGCTGCTCGCCGGCATCGATCCGGCCGAGGTGAGCGAATGGTTCCTGATCGTCTATGATGATGCCTATGAATGGGTGGAGACACCCAATGTGATCGGCATGGGGCTGTTTGCCGATGGCGGGATGATGGCGTCCAAACCCTATGCGGCGGGCGGCGCCTATATCAACCGGATGAGCGACTATTGCCGGGGGTGCAAGTTCGACGTGAAGAAGCGGACGGGCGAGGGGGCGTGCCCGTTCAACAGCCTTTACTGGGATTTTCTGGGGCGCAACCGCACGCTGCTGGGCAGGAACCATCGGCTGCTGCGCATGTATGACGGGTGGGACCGGTTCGACGAGGCCGAGCAGGGGCGGATCAAGGCGCAGGCGGCCGAATTTCTGGGGGCGTTGGCATAGGCTTCAGCCGTGCCAGCACCAGCGCACCGGCAATGAGCAGCGCGCCGGCGAGATCGAGCGGACCGGGCACTTCGCTGTAGCGGAGCGCGCCGAGCGTCGCGCTGATGATCGGCTGGATGAGCAGCGACAGCCCGACGACGAGCGGGCGGAGATGGCTGATGGCATAGACGATCAGCCCCTGGCCGAAGACCTGGCTGCCCAGCGCCAGCGCGACAACGGGTGTCCAGTGGCCGACGGCCAGCCCGCCTTCGAAGACGATGGCCGCGGGCAGCAGCATGATCGCGGCGAGGGAGGAGACGATGGCGAGCAGCGGCAGGGCGGCAAGGCTGAAGCGCAGCCGGTCCACGCTGATCAGATAGCCGGTGTAGAAGACTGCCGCGAGCAGGCAGAGCAGGTCTCCATGCAGATTGGCGCTGGAAAGCTCGGCGCTGCGGCCGAGCAGCAGCGCCATGCCGATGGCGGCAAGGATGAGTGCTGCAGCGCCGGGGCGGCCGAGGCGCTGCCCCAGCATCACCACGCCCCAGAGCGGCAGCAGGAAGGTGGCGCCATTGGCGAGCAGCGTGGCGTTGCCGAGCGTGGTGCCGATGATGCCGAGGTGCCAGGCGGCAAGATCGGCGGCGAAGAAGGCGGCGGCAAGGGCGGCGAGGCCGAGGCTGGCGGCGGTGAGGCGGACGGGGCCGCCGGTGAGGCGCGCCAGCACGAACAGCGGCACCACGGCGAGTGCCAGCCGCCAGAAGGCCGAGGTGATGGGCGGGGTTTCCGCCAGCCGCACCAGCCAGGGGCCGAAGGCAAGGGCGGCGCTGCCCGCCAGCATCGCGGGCAGGGCAAGGCGCGGGGCTGGCAGCGGCAGCGAGGGGGCGGCGGTGGACACGAGAGCGCGCCTAGGGCTAAGCCCCGCGCACAGCAATAGACGGGAATTTCAGACCATGCGTACCAGCCTCGCCCTTGCCCTCATGCTGCTGGCGCCGGGTGCCGCACTCGCGCAGCCCGCGCCGGTGCAGGCCAGTGCCGAAAGCGTCGATGCCCAGCTTGCCGCCTTTTTCGAGGCGTTCGATGCCGCCCAGCTCAAGCGCTCGCCCGAGGGGCAGAGCTACCGCGGCATCCGCACCGATTATGGCAAGTGGAGCGACCAGTCCGACCGGGCCGCACAGGTGGAGCATGCCGCCAATGGCCGGGCGCTGGTCGAGCTGCGCAGCCGCTTCGGCGACGCGAAGCTCAGCCCCGAGTCGCAGCTCTCCTACCGGTTGTTCGAGAAGCAGATGGAGCGGCGGATCAAGGCCTTCCCGTTCCGCCACTATAACTATGTGTTCGACCAGAACAGCGGCGCGCAGAGCCGCTACACGGCGTTTCTCATCAACATCCACCGGGTGGGCAGCAAGGCCGATGCCGAAGCCTATGTGAGCCGGCTGGAGGGGCTGGGCACCGCCATCGACCAGAACATTGCCGAGAGCGAGCGCCGCGAGGCGCTGGGCGTGCTGCCGCCGAAATGGGTGTTCCCGTTCGTGATCGGCGATGCGCGCAATGTGATCAGCGGCGCGCCGTTCGAGGGTGCGGGCGTGTCCCCGCTGCAGGCAGATTTCGCCGCCAAGCTGGCAGCGCTCAAGCTGCCGGACGCCGAGGCGCAGGCGCTGCAGGCGCGCGCCGATGCGGCACTGACGTCGGTGGTCGGCCCGGCGTTCACCCGCTTCATCGCCGCTGCCGAGCGCCAGCAGGGCAAGGCCGGGAATGTCGATGGCGTGTGGCGCTTCAAGGATGGTGCTGCATATTACCAGACCGCGCTCGATGGCTACACCACCACCGCGATGACCGCCGACGAGATCCACGATCTCGGGCTGGCGCAGGTGAAGCGCATCCATGGCGAGATGGCGGCCGTGCAAGCGCAGCTCGGCTTCAAGGGCAGCTTTGCCGAGTTCCTGGTGCACATGCGCGACAACAAGGCGTTCGTGCTGCCCGATGGCGACGCCGGCAAGGCCGAGTGGCTCTCCCGCGCCAATGGCTTCCTGGCCGATATCGGGCCGAAGCTGCCGCAATATTTCAAGCGGCTGCCGGTGGCGCCGGTGGTGGTGAAGGCGGTGGAGCCGTTCCGCGAGAAGTCGGCGGGCAAGGCCTTCTACCAGTCCCCGGCGGCGGATGGCTCACGGCCCGGCACCGTCTATGTCAATCTCTACCGGATGATCGACATGCCGACGATCGAGATCGAGGCGCTCACCTATCATGAGGGGATGCCGGGGCATCATCTCGAGCGCGCCAACTCGACCGAACTCAAGAACCTGCCGCCGTTCCGCCGGTTCGGCGGCTTCACCGCCTACACCGAGGGCTGGGGCCTTTATACCGAGCGGCTGGCGAAGGACATGGGGCAGTATCGCGACCCGAACAGCGATTTCGGCCGCCTGCAGCTTGAATTGCACCGCGCCATCCGGCTCGTCGTCGATACCGGCATCCATCACAAGCGCTGGTCCAAGGACGAGGCGGCGGCCTACACCCGCGCCAACAGCGCCGATCCGCTGGGCGGCATCGACAAGGCGATGGAGCGTTATGCGGTGAGCCCCGGCCAGGCGACGGCATATATGATCGGGCGGCTGAAGATCCTCGACCTGCGGGCGCGCGCCGAGCGGGCGCTGGGGGCGAAGTTCGATATCCGTGAGTTCCACGACGTGATCCTGAAGACGGGTGCCGTGCCGCT